>JAEWEW010000078.1 GCA_023389175.1 Pseudomonadota bacterium
GCGCAGCACCACGTCGATCAGCTGGTCATCCTCGCGCAAGGTGCCGATGGTGGCGCCGGCGACCGCGCCGCCGACCACGCGGGCGACCTGCGCGCTGGTGAGGCCGATCGCCCGGGCCTTGTCCTGGTCGACCTCGATGCGTACCGCGGGCGACCGTTCACCCCAGTCGAGATGGGTATCCAGGGTGGACGGATCGGCCCGCACGATGTCCGCCACCTGCGCGCCGATGCGCTTCAGCTCGAGCGGCTCGGGCCCGAGCACCCGCAGCTGGATCGGATAGGCCACCGGCGGTCCGAGCGGCGTGCGGTAGACCCGGGAGCGCACCCCGGGGAACTGGTCGTCCAGCAGGTCGCGCAACGCCGGCAGCAGACGTTCGCGGGCCGCGACGTCCGGGGTGAGGATGACGAACTGGGCGAAGTTCGGCCGGAACAGCTGCTGGTCGAGCGAAAGGAAGTAGCGCGGCGAGCCGTTGCCGACGTAGCTCACGAAGGTGCCGACGTCCTCGCTCTCGGCGAGATGGCGCTCCAGCACCTGCGCCTGCGCCTCGGTGGCCGCGAGGCTCGCGCCCTCCGGCAGCCAGAGCTCCACCAGCAGCTCGGCCCGATCCGAGGCGGGGAAGAACTGCTTCTCGGTCGCCTGCATGCCGATCACGCCGAGCGCCATCGCGCCGACGGTGGCCGCGAGGGTCAGCCAGCGGTGCCGCATGCAGCCGTCGATCAGGCGCCGCAGAGCCCGGTAGAAGCGGGTATCGAACACCGCGTGCCCTTCCCCCGCATGCTCGCGCAGCACGTAGCTGCCGATGAATGGCGTCGCCATCACCGCCATGACCCAGGAGATCAGCAGCGCGAGCGTCACCACCGCGAAGATGGCGAAGGTGTATTCGCCGGTCGCTGACCGGGCGGTGGCGATCGGCAGGAAACCGGCGGCGGTGATCAGCGTGCCGGTCAGCATCGGGAAGGCGGTGCTGGTGTAGGCGAACGTCGCCGCCGCGAGCTTGTCCAGCCCCTCCTCCAGCTTGCGGGCCATCATCTCGACCGCGATCATGGCGTCGTCCACCAGCAGCCCGAGCGCGATCACCAGCGCGCCGGTGGAGACCCGGTGCAGGTCGATGCCGAAGAGCGCCATGCCGAGGAACGTCGCGGCGAGCACCAGCGGGATGGTGAGCGCGACCACCATGCCGGCGCGCAGGCCCAGGCTGATGAAGCTCACCACCAGGACGATCGCCACCGCCTCGAGCAGCGCGCGCACGAAGTAGCCGACCGCGCCGCGCACGATGCGCGGCTGGTCGGAGACCTTGGCGAACTCGATGCCGATCGGCAGGTCGGCCTGCAGGCGCGCCATGGTGGCCGAGAGGTTCTCGCCGAGGCGCAGCACGTCGCCTCGAGGCGTCATCGAGACGGCGATGCCCACCGCCTGCCGGCCGTCGAAGCGCATGGTGTAGACCGGCGGCTCGACCAGCCCGCGGGTCACCCGGGCGATGTCGCCGAGCCGGATCACCCGCGGCCCCACGGAGAGGCGCAGCTCCTCGATCTCGCGCACCGTGTCGAACTGGCCGGTGACCCTGAGCGGCACGCTGCGACTGGGCGTGTGCACCGTTCCGGCCGGCGCGACCACGTTCTGCGCAACCAGCTGCTCGGCGATGCGGTTCGGATCGATGCCGAGGGTCGCCATCCGGGCGGTCGCGATCTCGACGTAGATCCGCTCGTCCTGCGTGCCGATCAGCTCCACCTTGGCCACGTCCGGCACCCGCAGCAGTTCCTGGCGGATGTCCTCCGCATGACGCTTCAGCTCGGGCAGGCTGAAGCCGTCGCCGGTCAGCGCGTAGATCGTGCCGAAGACGTCGCCGAACTCGTCGTTGAAGAACGGGCCGATCACCTCCTGCGGCAGCGTCCCGCGGATGTCCCCCACCTTCTTGCGGACCTGGTACCAGATGTCGGGGACCTGGTCCGGCGGAACGAACTCCTTCAGCTCCAGCACGATCAGCGACTCGCCCGGCTTGGAGTAGCTGCGGGTCCAGCGGTAGTACGGCACCTCCTGGAGCTTCTTCTCGATGCGGTCGGTGACCTGCTGGTCCACCTGCTCCGTGGTCGCGCCCGGCCAGAGGGTGCGCACCACCATCGCCCGGAAGGTGAAGTCCGGATCCTCACGCTGCCCGAGCTGCAGGAACGCGAGGGTGCCGGCAACGGCGACGACCAGCAGCGCGAAGACCGTCACCTGCGGATAGCGCAGCGCGAGGGCCGACAGGTTGAATCGCGAGGACGGTGCCGGTGCGGGCGTCATGACGGCCTGCCGCGCTCGCGGTACGGCGCCGTCACCGTGCGGCTGCCTGGTTCGGCGCCGCCGCCCTGACCTTCTGGCCTTCGCGCAGCAGGTTCGCGCCGGCGGTGACCACCGTCTCGCCGCCTTGCAGGCCCTGCTCGATCACGACCGCGTCATCGAGCAACGCGCCCACCGCGACCTGCCGGGACTGCACCGTCGCCGTCGCCGGATCGACGATCCAGACCTTGGCCGCGCCTTCGCGGCTGTGCAGGGCGGTGATCGGCACCTGGATGCGCGAGCGGCCGGCGCTGCTCGCGGTCGCGATGGCGCTCATGCCGAGCGCGACGTCGGCCGTGTCACCCGCAAGCGAGAGCCGGGCCGCATAGGTGCGCGACGCGGGATCGGCCGCCGGCGACAGCTCGCGCAGGCGGGCGCGCCACTCGCGTCCCGGCAGGCTCGCGAGCGTCACCGTCCAGTCCGTTCCTTCCCTCGCCCGGGACAGGTCGCGCTCCGGCACGTTGACCAGCACCTCGACGTCGCCGGCCTGGGCCACCCGCACGACCGACTGGCCGACCGCCACCACCTGGCCGGCCTCGACGTCCACCGCGGTCACGATCCCCGCGGCGTCCGCCTTCAGCAGCTGGTGGTCGAGCGTGTTGCGGGCCTGCTCAACCTGCGCGGTGGCCGCCTGCAGGCGGGCGCGGGCCGCGTCCACCGCCGCGCGTTGGCGCTGGACGTTGGCGTCGCTCACGAAGTTGCCCTGGCGCAGGCGCTCCGCCCGCTCCAGGTCCGCGCGGGTGAGCGCGAGCTCCGTGCGCAGCGCCTCCTGCTGGGCGCGCTGCGCGTCCAGCGCCGGCGCGAGGTCGCTCGGGTCGAGGCGGGCCAGCACCTGCCCTGCCGCCACCCGGTCGCCGACCTCCACCTTGCGCTCCAGCACCCGACCGCCGACGCGAAAGCCGTAGCGCACCTCCACCCGTGGCCGCACCTCGCCGGCGAGCGAAAGCTCCGGCGCCAAAGCGCTCGCCGACACCACCTGGGTGCGCACCGGCCGCGGCGCCTCCTCCGCTTGCGGCGGCGGCGGCTCGCTGCAGGCGGCCAGCAGTACCAGGAGCGCGGCGGCGAGATGTTTGCGGGCGGCGGTGCCCGCCGTTCGAG
>JAEWEW010000085.1 GCA_023389175.1 Pseudomonadota bacterium
GGCAGTCCACGTGCGCATAGTGCCGCGACTTCGTCTCGTACTCCACGTGCGACGTGTTGATCGTGATCCCCCGCGCCTTCTCCTCCGGCGCGTTGTCGATCTGGTCATAACCACGCGCCTCGCCACCGAACTGCTGCGACAGAACCGTCGTGATCGCCGCCGTCAGCGTCGTCTTCCCGTGATCCACGTGTCCAATCGTGCCCACGTTCACGTGCGGCTTCGTACGCTCAAACTTGCCTTTTGCCATGATCCGGGACTCCTGCCGACTGGTCTATGGAACTCGAGAACTGCAAACTGGTGCCCATGATGCGGATCGAACGCATGACCTCTCCCTTACCAAGGGAGTGCTCTACCACTGAGCCACATGGGCAAGTAACTTCATGTCCGGCACCCGGGAGGTGTTGGAGCGGGTGAAGGGAATCGAACCCTCGTCATAAGCTTGGAAGGCTTCTGCTCTACCATTGAGCTACACCCGCGTCGCCCCGCGCTGGTTCCTCCCGGGACCCACCCCAGGACCATTCCGGACCATCCACGTCCTGTTGCCTCCAGCCACAAGCCTTGCCTGGCACGCCCATGTGGACGCCACGCGGACGCCATACGGACGCAGAAAGGCGCAGATGCGCTGGTGGAGGAGGTTGGATTCGAACCAACGTAGGCGTGAGCCAACAGATTTACAGTCTGCCCCCTTTAACCACTCGGGCACCCCTCCAGGGAACCGCAAATTATGGCCCGGGCCTGGGCGGGTGTCAAACGGCGAGCCGCCCTGCCCCGCCATCCGTCGCCTGGTCGCCGGCGTCGCTTCCGCGCCATGGGATTTCGCGCGCGCGGGACCGATAATTGCGTGATCGGCTCGCCATCCGACTCACGGGAGAAGCAGCGATGTTCTGCCAATCGTCCCGGCCGCAGGCCATCGCTGCGCGTCCGTTCGCCTCCGGTCCCTGGCCCGCAATCCGTTCCCGGCCCGCCATCGGGCGCCCTGCCCGAGGCCAGCTTGTCGCCGCCAGTCTCGCGGCCGGCACGGTGGCCCTCGCTGCCGCCCTGCTCGCCGCGCCCCCCGCCGCGGCCCAGGCACCGGCATCCCCGGCACCCTCGATCGTGCCGTTCCATCCGGTGCCGCCCGCCGCCCGGCCGGCAGCGCCTCGACGCGGTATCGGCCAGCCGGTGGCCGAGCTGGCCGCGGTCCTGATGAATACGGTCGTCCGGGTGGAGGCCAAGGTGCCCGGCGACGCGCAAAGCGCCGAATCGCTCGGTCCCCGGCGGGTCGGCACCGGCGTGCTGCTCGACCGGACCACCGTGCTCACCATCGGCTACCTGCTGATCGAGGCTGACGATGTCGTGGTGACCACCGCCGCCGGCAAGCGCATACCGGGCAGCGTGGCCGGCTATGACCATCAGTCCGGGCTGGGGCTGGTCCAGACCGCCCTGCCGCTGGAAGACGCCCGCCCGATCGAGCTCGGGGACTCCGATGCCATCGCGGCTGCCCAGCGCGTGCTGACCCTGGGCCACGGGGAACCCGCGCCGACGGAGCTCACGGTGGTGTCCCGCAAGCCCTTCGCGGGAAGCTGGGAGTACCTGCTGGAGAATGCGATCTTCACCTTCCCGCCGGTCAACAACTGGAGCGGTGCCGCGCTCTTCGGCCCGGACGGCCGCCTGGTCGGCGTCGGCTCGCTGCTGGTGAACGATGCCGCCAGCGAGCGCCGCGGCGTGCCGGGCAACCTGTTCGTGCCGGTGAACCTGATCAAGCCGATCCTGGCGGATCTGCTGACCAACGGCCGGCGCAGTGGCCCGGCGCAGCCGTGGCTGGGCGTCACCACCGAGGTGGTCCAGGGCAACCTGATCGTCTCCAACGTGACCAAGGACGGGCCGGCCGACCGGGCCGGGCTGGCGGCGGGCGACGTGATCGTCGCAGTCGGCGCCGAGAAGATCACCAGCCAATCGGACTTCTATCGCCACGTCTGGAAGCTCGGCCCGGCCGGCGTCACCGTGCTGCTGCGGGTCCTGAAGTCTGGCGATGTCCAGGAGGTGGCCGTCAAGTCCACCGACCGGATGACGACCCTGCGCAAGCCGAGCGGGGTCTAGATCGCCTTCGCGGGTCGGATCCCGGGGGCGCTTTCGGTCGCCCGCTGGGTCTCGACCCGGATCTCCTCGGTCAGCCGGGCCTTGTGGCGGGTGAAGCGGACATCGGTCTTCAGGCGGTAGTCCCGCGGATGGTCGAAGCCGATCCGCTCCTCGTGCTTGATGCGACCCGGGCGGGCGGACATGACCACCACCCGGTTCGCCATGAAGATCGCCTCGTCGATGTCATGGGTGACGAAGAGCACCGTCTTGTTGTGCCGCTCCCAGATGGACAGGAGCAGCTCCTGCATCAGCTCCCGGGTCTGGTGGTCGAGCGCGCCGAAAGGCTCGTCCATCAGCAGCACCTTCGGGTCGTTGGCAAGCGCCCGGGCAAGCGCGGTGCGCTGCTGCATCCCGCCGGACAGCATGCGCGGATAGTGGGACTCGAATCCCTTGAGCCCGACCTGCTCGATGAAGTAATCGCTTACTTCCCTCCGTTCGCCCTCGGCGACGCCCTTCTCGCGCAGCCCGAAGCCGATGTTTTCCCGCACCGTCAGCCAGGGAAAGAGCGTGTAGCTCTGGAACACCATGCCGCGGTCCGCGCCCGGGCCGCGCACCGGCATGCCGTCGATCTCGACCCGCCCGGTGGTCGCGAAGTCGAGGCCGGCGACAATGCGCAGCAGGGTGGACTTGCCGCAGCCCGAGGGTCCGAGGATGGTGACGAAGTCGTTGTCGGCCACCTCAAGGGAGGTGCGCGACAGCGCCACCGTCTCGGGTTGGCGACGCGCCGCAGGAAACACGCGCGAGACGTCCGTGATCGAGACCCCGGCCATCAGCGGATCACGGCCCAGGAGAACAGCCGCTGGTTCGCGTACTTGAAGGCGAAGTCGGTCACCAGCCCGATGAGGCCGATGATGATGATGCCGAAGATGATCTGCCCGGTCGCGAGCAGCGACTGGCTGTCGGTGATCATGTGCCCGATTCCCGACGAGGCGCCGATCAGCTCGGCGACGATCACGTAGGTCCAGGCCCAGCCGAGCACCAGCCGCAGGATCTCGGCGATCTCCGGCCCGGAGTTGGGCAGCAGCACCCGGTTCACCAGCGAACGGTCGCTCGCGCCGAGCGTGTAGGCGGCCTCCACCAGGTCGCGCCGCGTGTTGCCCACCACCACGGCCACCATCAGCACCACCTGGAAGAAGGTGCCGATGAAGATGACCAGCAGCTTCTGCAGCTCGCCGATCCCGGCCCAGAGGATGAGCAGCGGGATGAAGGCGGACGCCGGAAGATAGCGGGCGAACGACACGAACGGCTCGAAGAAGGCCTCGATCGGCTTGTAGGCGCCCATCAGGACGCCGAGCGGCACGGCGATCACCGCCGCCATCAGGAAGCCGCCGACCACCCGCACGATGGTGATCCAGATGTCGGCCATGAACCCGTGGACCGCCAGCAGCTCCCAGCCGTCCCGCACCATGGTGACCGGGTCGGCCAGGAACGTGGGCGAGACGAAGCCGCCCAGGGTGGCGAAGGCCCAGCCGCCGACGAAGAGGACGAAGAACGAGACGCCGAGGCTGACGCGCGCCGCCGGCCCGACCGGCTGCAGGGGCCTCACCGGCAGGCCCCGGCGCGGCGGTTCCTCCGGGACCGGATCAAGCCCATGCCCGCGTCACTTGACCACCGAGGTATCGATGATGGCGTCGATGTCCGGGATCTTCCTGATGATGCCGGCCTCGAGCAGCAGGTCCGCCGCCTCCTTCGAGAAAGCCTGCAGCTCGCCCGAGAAGAACTTGCGGTTGGCCTCTCGCCCCTGCCAGCGCAGGTAGGAGGCCGACTTGCCGAACTGGGCGCCGGACTGCTTCACGTCCGCGCCCATGATCTCGTAGGCCTTGTCCTTGTTGGCCTCGATGTACTCCAGCGCCTGGAAGTAGCTCTCCGCCAGCGCCTTGGCGGCCTTGGGGTTCGCCTCCAGGAACTTGGGCGTGCAGCCTACCGAGTCCATGATCATCGGATAGTCGAGCGTGGTGGCGATGATGTGGCCGGCGTCCGGCTTGTCCCGCACGAGCGAGAGGTACGGCTCGTAGGTCATCGCCGCATCGATGCCGCTCTGCCCGGCGACGAAGGCCTGCGCCGCCGGATTCGGCTCCATGTTCACCACCTTCACGTCCTTCACCGACAGGCCGTTCTTCTTCAGGAACCACGCCATGGTGAAGTACGGCGCCGTGCCGGGCGCGGAGGCGGCGATGGTCTTGCCCTTCAGGTCCGCGATCTTCTTGATGTCGTTGCGCACCACCATGCCGTCGGCCCCGTAGCTCTTGTCCAGCTGGAAGAGCTGGCGGCTCGCCACGCCGGCGGCGTTCCACACCACCCAGGTCTCCACCGTCGTCGCGGCGCACTGGATGTCGCCGGAGGCGAGCGCGAGGTGGCGGTCCTTCTGCGGGACCTTCTTCAGCGTGACGTCCAGGCCGTTCTTCTCGAAGAGACCGACTTCCTTCGCCAGCGTGAGCGGCGCGAAGCCGGTCCAGCCGGAGATGCCGATCCCGACCTTGGTCGACTGGGAGTGCGCCGGCGCCGCGAGCGCCACGAGCGACGCGACGGCTGCCGCGATGAATGCGGATTTCATTCGAGTTCCCCCTGGGTGATGGTGACTGAAATGTACCTTCATCCGGCCGATCCATGGCATCGTGGCGTGCTGCCCTGCGCAGCGAAGCGGGGCAATCCAGGCGGTGCCGGCACAGTTACCATGGGCTCCTGCCGTGGGCCCGCGCCAGTCCGCCGGGCCGCGTGCAGATCGCCGAGGAGGACCCCCATGAACGCTCCCACGCCCGGATCGAGCCTCGCCCGCACCGTTCGCGCCCCTCGCGGAACCCGGCTCAGCGCCCGCAGTTGGCTCACCGAGGCGCCGCTGCGGATGCTGATGAACAACCTGGACCCGGAGGTCGCGGAGAATCCGGCCGAGCTGGTGGTCTACGGCGGTATCGGCAAGGCCGCGCGCAACTGGGAGTGCTTCGAGGCGATCGTCGCCGCGCTGAGGCGCCTCGGCGACAACGAGAGCCTGCTGATCCAGTCCGGCAAGCCGGTCGGGATCTTCAAGACCCATCCCGATGCACCGCGGGTGCTGATCGCCAATTCCAACCTGGTCGGCAAGTGGGCGACCTGGGAGCACTTCCACGAGCTGGACCGCAAGGGCCTCATGATGTACGGCCAGATGACGGCGGGGTCGTGGATCTACATCGGCTCACAGGGGATCGTGCAGGGCACCTACGAGACCTTCGTCGAGCTCGGCCGCAAGCATTTCGGCGGGGACTGGAGCGGCCGCTGGATCCTGACCGCGGGGCTCGGCGGCATGGGCGGCGCGCAGCCGCTCGCCGCGGTGCTTGCCGGCGCCTCCTGCGTGGCGATCGAGTGCCAGCAGTCGCGCATCGACATGCGGCTGCGCACCCGGTACCTGGACCACCAGGCCGCCGACATCGACGAGGCGCTCGCGATCATTGCCGAGGCCCACGGCCGCGGCCAGGCGGTCTCGGTCGGCATCCGCGGCAACGTGGCGGAGCTGATGCCGCAGTACCTCGCGCGCGGCATCCGCCCGGACGCGGTCACCGACCAGACCAGTGCCCACGACCTGGTGAACGGCTACCTGCCCGTCAGCTGGACGGTCGAGCAGTGGCTGGCCGCCCGGGAATCCGGCGACGAGGCGCTCAGGGCGCGCCTGGTCGCCGAAGCCTGCCAGTCCGCCGCGCGCCATGTCGGCGCCATGCTCGCCTACCACCGGATGGGCGTGCCGGTCATCGACTACGGCAACAACCTGCGCCAGGTGGCCTTCGACGCCGGCGAGAAGGATGCCTTCGCCTACCCCGGGTTCGTGCCGGCCTGCATCCGGCCGCTCTTCTGCCGCGGCCGCGGGCCGTTCCGCTGGGTCGCGCTGTCCGGCAATCCCGAGGACATCTATCGCACCGATGCCAAGGTGAAGGAGCTCTTCCCGGACGACCGGCCGCTGCATCGCTGGCTCGACCAGGCCCGCGACCGCATCGCCTTCCAGGGGCTGCCGGCGCGCATCTGCTGGCTCGGCCTGGGCCAGCGCCATCTCGCCGGGCTTGCCTTCAACGAGATGGTTCGCACCGGGCAACTGGAAGCGCCGATCGTGATCGGCCGCGACCACCTGGACACCGGCTCGGTGGCGAGCCCCAACCGCGAGACCGAGGCGATGGCCGACGGCACCGACGCGGTGGCGGACTGGCCGCTCCTCAACGCGATGCTCAACGTGGCCGGCGGCGCGACGTGGGTGTCGATCCACCACGGCGGCGGCGTCGGCATCGGCTACTCGCAGCATGCCGGCGTCGTGATCGTCTGCGACGGCACCAGCGCGGCGGCCCGGCGCATCGAGCGGGTGCTGTGGAACGATCCGGCAAGCGGCGTCATGCGCCATGCCGACGCCGGCTACGAGGACGCGATCGCCTGCGCCCGCGAGAGCGGCCTCGACCTCCCCATGATCCGCAACTGACAAGGAGCCTCTTTTCCGATGCCTCACCTGGACCCCCTGCCCTGGGACGCGACACCGCAGTTCCGCGAACGCTTCGAGCACTACCAGCGCACTCGCGGCTTCGTGCCCAACAGCATCCTGACCATGGCCCGCCGGCCGGCCATCGCCGAGGCGTTCATGGATCTCAACCGCGCCGTGCTCTACGAGGGCACGGTTGCCGAGGAGCTCAAGATGCTGGTGAGCCTGGTCACCAGCCAGGCGAGCGGCTGCCGCTATTGCCAGGCTCACATGACCAACCTCTCGAGCATCTACGCGGCCTCGGACGAGAAGATCCAGGCGGTCTGGGACTTCGAGACCAGCCCCCTCTTCTCGGAAGCGGAGCGCGCCGCGCTGCGGGTTGGCTATCGCGCGGCGCTGGTGCCCAACGAGGTGACCGAGGCCGACTTCGCGGAGCTGCGGCGGCATTTCGACGAGGGCCAGATCGTCGAGATCGTGGCGACGATCGCGCTCTTCGGCTACCTCAACCGATGGAACGACACCATGGCGACCGAGCTCGAGACCCGCGCGGTGGACGTCGCCGAACGTGCCATCGGCCCGGTGGGCTGGTCACCCGGCAAGCACCGGGCATCCGCTCGCAATCCCTGATTGCCCTCGCCGACCCGGCCTTTACCATCGCAGGCGCAACGCACGCCGAGGCTCCCGCACCATGCAGCAAACCACGGGCTCGGTCGGCGGTCCCTTGCCCGAGCCGGAGGTCTTCCGGTGCCGTCGCGGCAACAGCAGGCTGGTCATCTCGATGCCTCATGTCGGGACGGACATCCCGCCGGCACTTGCGGCCGGCATGACGCCCGAGGCCCTTCAGCTCGCGGACACCGACTGGCACCTGCCGCTCGTCTATGACCTGGAAGGGCTGGACGCGACCATCCTGGTCGCGCGCCATTCCCGGCTGGTGATCGATCTGAACCGCCCGCCGGACGACGAGAGCCTCTATCCCGGCCAGGACACGACCGGGCTGCTGCCGGTGGACACCTTCCGGCGCGAGCCGGTCTACCGCGACGGCCCGCCGGATGCCGCGGAGCGGGCGCGGCGGCTGGCAGCCTACTGGCGCCCTTATCACGCGGCGCTCGCCGCGGAGATCGCCCGCCTGCGCGGCCTGCACGACCATGTCGTTCTCTGGGACGCCCATTCGATCGCCTCGGAGCTGCCCCGCTTCTTCAGCGGCCGCCTGACCGACCTCAACTTCGGCACGGCCGACGGCCGCAGCTGCGATGCCGGCCTGGTTGCCGAGGTGCTCGCGCCGGTCGCACGCCAGCAGGCATACAGCTGGGTGCTGAATGGCCGATTCAAGGGCGGCTACATCACCCGCCGCTATGGCGACCCGGCCGCCGGCGTCCATGCGATTCAGCTCGAGATGAGCCAGGTCACCTACATGGAAGAGGAGCCCCCGTTTCGCCTGCGGCCCGACCGCTGCGAGCGGCTCGCACCGCTGCTGCGGGCCTGTCTTGCCGCGGCCCTTGCCTGGCCCGGTCCCGGAAGGGAGGCAGGCGGACGGTAATATCCCGACCTCGGCGCGCTGGCCCGCAAGGCGAGCCGCCATCCGATTGCTCCCCGATCCGGGGAGTCGGGTTCCAGCGCACCGCGCATGACTTCACTCCAGGAGACCATCCGATGAGTTCCAGGCAAGTCCCGTTGTCCTCCCTGCTCAAGGCGAGCCTGCTCGGCGCGACGCTCGCGATCGCGGGCGCCGCTTCCGCGCAGACGGTGCTGAAGGCCGGCTATGCCGTGTCCAAGGATTCGCACTACGGCGTCGGCACCGGCGTCTTCTGCGCCGATATCGAGAAGAACACGCAGGGCCGCTACAAGTGCCAGGAATTCCCCAGCGGCTCGCTCGGCGGCGAGCGCGAGATGATCGAGGCGGTGCAGCTCGGCACTCTCGACCTGGTCACCACCTCCTCCGGGCCGCTCGGCAACTTCGTGCCCGAAGTCAAGATCTTCGACATCCCGTTCCTGTTCCGCGACTACGACCATGCCCGCAAGGTGCTGGACGGCAAGATCGGCCAGGACATCCTGCAGAAGTTCCAGGCGAAGGGGCTGGTCGGCCTGGTCTGGGGCGAGAACGGCTTCCGGCACATGACGAACAGCAAGCGGCCGATCAAGACGCCGCAGGACGCAGCGGGCCTCAAGATGCGCACCATGGAGAACAAGGTGCACATGGACGGCTACAAGTCCTTCGGCATCCTGCCGACCCCGATGGCCTTCACCGAGCTGTTCACCGCCCTGCAGCAGGGCACGGTCGACGGCCAGGAGAACCCGATCCCGGTGATCCTCTCGGCCAAGTTCGCCCAGGTGCAGAAGCACCTCTCCCTCACCGGGCACGTCTACTCGCCGGCGACCATCATCATGAACCCGGGCGTCTTCAACAAGCTCTCGGATGCCGACAAGAAGGTCTTCCGGGAGGCCGCCAAGGCCGGGGCGGCCGCCATGCGCAAGCGGGTCAACGACGACGAGGCGCGCGGCATCGCGCTGCTGCGCAAGGAAGGGGTGGAAGTGGTCGAGAAGGTCGACGGCGACGCCTTCCGCAAGGCGATCGCGCCGGCCTATGCCGGCTACGCCAAGGAGTTCGGCGCGGACAACATCCGCGCCATCCAGGCCGTCAAGTAAGCGGCTTGCGCAGGGACGCCGCCGGCGTCCCCTGCGC
>JAEWEW010000101.1 GCA_023389175.1 Pseudomonadota bacterium
GGCAGTCCACGTGCGCATAGTGCCGCGACTTCGTCTCGTACTCCACGTGCGACGTGTTGATCGTGATCCCCCGCGCCTTCTCCTCCGGCGCGTTGTCGATCTGGTCATAACCACGCGCCTCGCCACCAAACTGCTGCGACAGAACCGTCGTGATCGCCGCTGTCAGCGTCGTCTTCCCGTGATCCACGTGTCCAATCGTGCCCACGTTCACGTGCGGCTTCGTACGCTCAAACTTGCCTTTTGCCATTTGTCAGCTCCTGAATTTCACTCTGCCTGTACGGGAACCTGCGAACAGGTTCCGAGGTGCCCTGCCGGGCGTGTCACTTGGTCCGGGCGGCGATGACCGCCTCGGCGACGTTCTTCGGCGCTTCGGCGTACTGCTTGAACTCCATGGTGTAGGTGGCGCGCCCCTGGGTGAGCGAGCGCAGCGTGGTGGCGTAGCCGAACATCTCGGCTAGCGGCACCTCGGCCTTGATCACCTTGCCGCCGCCCACCATGTCGTCCATGCCCTGCACCATGCCCCGGCGCGAGGAAAGGTCGCCCATGACGGTGCCGGCGTAGTCCTCCGGCGTTTCCACCTCGACCGCCACCATCGGCTCCAGCAGCACCGGATTCGCCTTGCGCATGCCGTCCTTGAAGGCGATCGAGCCGGCCTGCTTGAACGCGTTTTCGTTCGAGTCCACGTCGTGGTACGAACCGAAGGTGAGCGTCACCTTGACGTTCACGACCGGATAGCCCGCCAGCACGCCGGAAGGCAGCGTGTCCTCGATCCCCTTCTGGACCGCCGGGATGTACTCCCGCGGGACCACGCCGCCCTTGATCGCGTCGACGAACTCGAAGTTCGCGCCGCCCGGCTCCATCGGCTCCAGCTTGATCACCACGTGGCCGTACTGGCCCCGGCCGCCGGACTGCTTGATGAACTTGCCCTCGACATCCTCGACCGTCTTGCGGATGGTCTCGCGGTAGGCGACCTGCGGCTTGCCGACGTTCGCCTCGACGCCGAACTCGCGCTTCATGCGGTCGACGATGATCTCCAGGTGAAGCTCGCCCATGCCGCCGATGATGGTCTGGCCCGACTCCTCGTCCGTGTGCACGCGGAAGGACGGATCCTCCTGCGCGAGCCGGCTGAGGGCGATGCCCATCTTCTCCTGGTCGGCCTTGGTCTTCGGCTCGACCGCCTGCGAGATCACCGGCTCCGGGAACGTCATGCGCTCCAGCACGATCGGGGTGGAGACATCCGTCAGCGTCTCGCCGGTGGTCACGTCCTTCAGGCCGACCACCGCAGCGATGTCGCCGGCGCGCACTTCCTTGATCTCGTCGCGCTCGTTCGCCTTCATCTGCAGGATCCGGCCGATGCGCTCCTTCTTGCCGCGGGTCGCGTTCAGGACCGTATCGCCCGAGCTCAGCACCCCGGAGTACACGCGGATGAACGTGAGCTGGCCGACGAAGGGGTCGGTCATCAGCTTGAACGCGAGCGCGGAGAACTTCTCGTCGTCGCTCGCCTTGCGCAGCACCTTCTCGCCCGACTCGGACTCGCCCTCCACCGGGGGGATGTCGATCGGGGACGGGAGGAAGTCGATGACCGCGTCCAGCATGCGCTGGACACCCTTGTTCTTGAAGGCGGTGCCGCAGAGCATCGGCTGGATCTCGTTCGACACCGTGCGCTGGCGGATGCCGCGCATGATCTGTTCCTCGGAAAGCCCGCCGCCCTCGAGGTAGGCGTTCATCAGCTCCTCGTCGGCCTCCGCGGCAGCCTCCACCATCTTCTCGCGCCACTCCGCAGCGCTGTCGGCGAGCTCGGCCGGGACGTCCCGGTACTCGAACTTCATGCCCTGCGAAGCCTCGTCCCAGATGATCGCCTTCATCTTGATGAGGTCGATCACGCCCTGGAACTTGTCCTCCGCGCCGATGGGAATGACCACCGGCACCGGATTCGCGCGCAGGCGCGTCTTCATCTGGTCATAGACCTTGAAGAAGTTGGCGCCGGTGCGGTCCATCTTGTTGACGAACGCGAGGCGGGGCACCTTGTACTTGTTGGCCTGGCGCCAGACCGTCTCCGACTGCGGCTGCACGCCGCCCACGGCGCAGTACACCATGCATGCGCCGTCCAGCACCCGCATCGACCGCTCCACCTCGATGGTGAAGTCCACGTGGCCCGGGGTGTCGATGATGTTGATCCGGTGCTCGGGATAGGACAGGTCCATGCCCTTCCAGAACGTGGTCACCGCGGCCGACGTGATGGTGATGCCGCGCTCCTGCTCCTGCTCCATCCAGTCCGTGGTGGCGGCGCCGTCATGCACCTCGCCGAGCTTGTGGTTGACGCCCGTGTAGAACAGGATGCGCTCGGTGGTGGTGGTCTTCCCGGCGTCGATGTGGGCCGAGATGCCGATGTTCCGGTAGCGCTCGATGGGAGTCTTGCGGGCCATGATTCAGTCCTTCGTGTATGCGGGGTCGGCGGCGTTGCGCAGTAGGTGCTGGCTCGCCGCGCCCGGAAAAGCGATGCGGTTCGGCCGTCTCTAGAAGCGGAAGTGCGAGAAGGCCTTGTTGGCTTCGGCCATGCGGTGGACCTCGTCCCGGCGCTTGACCGCTCCACCGCGATTCTCGGCAGCTTCCATCAGCTCATTGGCGAGACGCTGGCCCATGGATTTCTCGCTGCGCTTCTTGGCGGCCTCGCGCAGCCAGCGCATGGCGAGCGCAGTGCGGCGCACGGGCCGCACCTCGATCGGCACCTGATAGTTGGCCCCGCCGACGCGGCGGCTCTTGACCTCCACCATCGGCCGGCAGTTGGACAGCGCGTACTGGAAGACCTCGATCGGATCCTTGCCGGAGCGGCTGCGGATCTGCTCGAAGGCGCCGTAGAGGATGCGCTCGGCCACAGCTTTCTTGCCTGCGAGCATCAGCACGTTGATGAACTTGGCGACTTCCTCGTTGTGGTACAGGGGGTCCGGAAGGATGACGCGCTTGGGAACTTCACGACGACGTGGCATTTCGATACCTCGATGGTTGATTCAGCCGGCCCGGGCGACGCAACCGCCCTGGCCTGACCCCCGGAACCACGGCCTTGCCGCCGGGCGGGGGTCGCTTACTGGACGGTGGACATTGCCCTTTCCGCCCTCCCGGGCGCCCGGCAGGCCAGGCGCCCCGATCCGATGCTGCGGCAGCGCCGGGGCGCCGGTCCGCTTGATGGTCCGCTTGGTGGTTACTTGGCCTTCGGGCGCTTCGCGCCGTACTTGGAGCGCGCCTGCTTCCGGTCCTTCACGCCCTGCAGGTCAAGAGAGCCGCGGACGATGTGGTAGCGCACGCCCGGCAGGTCCTTCACCCGGCCGCCCCGGATGAGCACGACCGAGTGCTCCTGCAGGTTGTGGCCTTCGCCGCCGATGTAGCTGATCACCTCGTAGCCGTTGGTGAGCCGCACCTTGGCGACCTTGCGCAGCGCCGAGTTCGGCTTCTTCGGCGTGGTGGTGTACACGCGAGTGCAGACGCCGCGGCGCTGCGGGCAGTCCTCGAGCGCGGGGCTCTTGCTGTTGACAACGGCGGACTGGCGCGCGTTGCGCACTAACTGGTTGGTGGTCGGCATTGCTTGCTCGGGCTGGTAGGATCGCTGGGCTGGTATACGCTGATACGCTGATACGCTGGTGTGTTCAGGGCCGGGAAGTCATGCTCGAGGAACGCCCTGATGCCGCATGCCCGCCGAGGGCCGGACCACCGCGGCAAACCTGCGCGGCGAACCTCTGAACCTCTGCGGCGAAACCTCTGCGGCGGATCTGCGCGGCAGGCACTGCTGCCAACCAAAGAGCGCCCCGGGGGCGAGCCAAGCCTCCCAGCGAACCGGTGAGTATAGTCGGTTGGACCTCCTGGCGTCAACGCAAGCGCCGGGCCACGCACCGGGGGACGGTCATGGGCTCCTGATCTCGCCGCGCAGGAAGACGGTAAACGGCCCGCAGCGGTCCGACACCACCCGTACCGCCCGCCAGAACAGCATCTCGCCGGAGCCGGTCTCCACCCGCACCTCGTACACGCCGTCCCGACCGTAGGCGCCGGCCAGCGCGTAGGTGCGCCCTGGAAGCGTGTTGCGCGTCCCCGCCGGCACCATCCGCTCCACGTAGGGGCCGTCGGTCAGGGTGCCCTGCGCCGCGACGGCGACCGGACTGCCGTCATAGACCGAGAAGAACTCCACCACCACGCCGGGCTGGCCCGGATGGCCGCAGGCGGGGTCGCCGTAGGTGATCCTCACGTCGCCGCATCCGGCAAGCGCGAGCAGCAGGCCCAGGAGCGACGGGAAGGCGTGACGCCGGGAGACCGGGATGGCGAGCGAGCGCCCGGGCGACAGCAGGCCGGCGGCGAAAGTGAGCGCGGCGGTGAGCCTGGCGGTCAGCCCGGCAAGACGGGTCAGGCCGACACGGCGACGTAGTTGACCGTGCTCGCCGGCGCCGGCACCGCGGCACCGTCGTCCTTGAGATTCATTATGTGATACTGGATGGCGAGCCGGATTGACGACTCCACCTCGTCCAGCGTGCTGCCAGAGGCGGTGCAGCCCGGCAGATCGGGAACGTATGCCCTGAAGCGGGTACCGCGCTGCTCGATGACGATCGCGTATTTCATGTATGGACCCTGATTGCGCTGCACGGCCGCTGCCGGCATCCGCGATTTTGAAAGAACGACAGCAGCCGGCCGTGACGTAGTGCCGGCCGCGCGCCACAACAGGAATCATGCCCGTGCCTCCGGATACCCGGCCCGACGCCCTCGACCTCCGCCGGCTGCACCCGCCGATCGAGCCGCATGACCATGGACTGCTCGATGCCGGCGAAGGACATCGGATCCACTATGAAGTATGCGGCAATCCACGCGGCCTTCCGGTCGTGGTGCTGCACGGCGGCCCGGGCAGCGGCGCCTCGCCGCTGCAGCGCCGGCTGTTCGACCCGGCCGCCTTCCGCATCGTGTTGTTCGACCAGCGCGGCTGCGGCCGCAGCCTGCCGCGCGGCAGCATCGACGGCAACGATACCGCGGCGCTGGTGCGCGACACGGAGCGATTGCGCCGGCATCTCGGCATCGATCGCTGGATCGTCTTCGGCGGCTCGTGGGGCGCGAGCCTCGCGATCGCATATGCCGCGAGCCATTCCGCTGCCTGCCTGGGGCTGGTCCTGCGCGGCACCTTCCTGTCCGGCAGCCGGGACGTGGGGTGGTTCTTCGGCGGCGTTGGCGCCCTGTTGCCTCAGGCCTGGGAAGACCTCACCGCCGCGATCGGGCTGGATGTGGCCGTGGCGGAGTGCGAGCACGCCGGCCATGCGGTGCTGCACACGCTCGCGCGCCGGCTCGCGATCGGCGATGCCGACCGCGTCACCGACGGGGTGGCCGCCCGCGGCGCCGCAGGCGGGGTCGGCGAGAGCGCGGCGGCCTGGGCGCGCTGGGAGGAGTCGGTCACCCGCCGTCGGCGCATCACGGACGGGGGCGGCACGCCGGCCGCCGCGTCGCCGTCGCTGGTGGACAAGTACCGCGTGCAGGCCCACTACCTGGTGAACGAGTGCTTCCTCGGCGAAGAACGGCTGCTTGCCCATGCCCGGGCCCTGCCCCCAATGCCCGTGGCCATCGTGCACGGCGAGCTCGACTGGGTCTGCCGGCCGTCGAACGCCTGGCAGGTGCACCGCGCGATCGCCGGCAGCCGGCTCGCGTGGGTGGAGGGCGGCGGCCACGACCCCTACCAGCCGGCCATGCTGGAGGCGCTGGCCGCCGCGGTCGACTGGCTGCGGGGGGCGGCCGGCATCGCAGCTTAGAATGTGCGGCATCGGCCTGCCATCCGGCAGCCGCCTGTCGCAACAGAGGAAACCATGACCCAGCTTGCACGCCGGCGCATCCTCGCCGGTTTCGGCGGCATCGCCGCCCTCGCCGTGACCCGCGTCGGCGCGGCAGCGGACTTCCCCTCGGGCACCCGTCCCATCCGGATCGTCGTGCCTTATACCGCCGGCGGCAGCTCGGACTTCATCGCGCGCACGGTCGCATCCAAGCTCGGGGAGAACCTGGGTCACAGCGTCGTGGTGGAAAACCGGCCGGGCGGCAACACCGTGATCGCCGCGGACCATGTGGCGCGAGCGGAACCGGACGGCTACACCCTGATGCTGATCGGCGAGCTGACCCATTCGTCGGTGGCGGCCCTGACCAAGCAGCTGCCGTTCCATCCGATGGACGACTTCGCCCCGATCACCAACGCGATCGCCTCGCCGCTCGTGGTGGTGGTCAATCCGTCGGTACCGGCGAAGACTCTGCGCGAGCTGATCGACTACGCCAAGGCCAATCCCGGCAAGCTGAACTATGGCTCGGCCGGAGTCGGCAACACGCTGCACCTGGGCGGCGAGGTGTTCTCCTCGGTGACCGGCGTGAAGATGAACCATGTCCCGTACAAGGGGGCCTCCCAGGCCGTGATCGACCTGGTCGGCGGCAACATCCAGGTGATGTTCGACCTGCCCCAGACGCCGCTTCCCCAGATCCAGGCCGGCAAGCTGCGGGCGCTCGCGGTCACCGGGAAGGACCGCCTTGCGATGCTGCCGGACGTCCCCACCACCGCCGAGGCCGGCGTGCCGGAGTACCGCTTCGCCACCCGCGTAGGCTTCGCAGCCCCGGGGGGCACGCCGCAGCCGGTGCTGGAGAAGCTGCATGCCGAGATCGTGAAGGTCCTGGCGCTGCCGGACGTGAAGCAGGCATTCGCCGACCGCGCAATGTTCGTCGATCCGAGCGAGTCCCCGGCCGCCTTCCGGAAATCCATGGCAGCCGAGATGCAGCGGATGGCCAAGCTGGTGAAGGACGCCGGCATCGAGCCGCAATGACGGTGCTCGGGAAGCACGGAAGCCGACCATCGAGGCGGGTCGGCTCATGAACAAGCGTGAGCGCTTCCATGCCGCGGTATCCGGGGCGCCGATCGACCGCCCGCCGGTCACGGCCTGGGTGCATTTCCTGTCGGATCACCTGGACGGCGAGTCCACCGCCGAACTGCATCGTCGATTCCTGGCGGCCTACGACTGGGACCTGCTGAAGGTGATGAACGACTACCGGTACCCGGTGCCGGCGGGTGTCCGGTCCCTGGCGGATCCGGCGTCGCTGCGGGCCTTCCGGGTGCTGGACCTGGACGAGCCGGCGTTCGCCCGACAGCTCGATTGCCTGCGCAGCCTGCGTGCCTCGCTCGGCGAGGCGGTGCCGCTGGTGGAGACCGCCTTCGATCCCTACCAGCAGATCATGCGCAACGTCGGCTTCGACCAGGCGCCGCACATCCTGGAGCACCGGTCCGAGGCCCTTGCCGCGATCGAGACGGTCGCGCACACGACCTGCGACTACATCCGCGCGGCCCGGTCCGCCGGGGCCGATGCGCTCTTCTTCTCCATCAACGGCGCGATCCGCGAAGGCAATCCGCGAGGGGTCAGCGAGGAGGTGCACCGCATCTTCCAGAAGCCGTTCGACCTGGCGGTGCTTGGCGCCGCGGAAGGCATGGTGCGGATCCTGCACGTGCACGGCGCCGGCATCGACCTCGCCCGCGTGGCCGACTACCCTTACGACGTGCTGAGCGTCTCCGACCGCCTCCCGGGCAACCCGACGCTCGCGCAGCTGCGCAGCGTCACCGACAAATGCCTGATGGGCGGGATCGACGAGACCAGGGTGCAGGAGCGGTCGCTGCCGCTGATCGCTGCCGAGATCGACGACGCGATCGCCCAGGCTGGTCGCGAGCGCCTGATCCTTTCGCCAGGCTGCACCGTGCCGTCGTTCACGCCGATGCGTACGCTCTCCTACCTGCGCGAGTACACGCGGGCGCTGTAGACTAAGGGGTTGCGCCGCCCTCCCGGCTGCGCAGGAAGTTCTCGAAGTCGCGCTGGTCGTTCGCCTTGCGCTCGGCTTCCTTGAATGCCTCGAAGGCCTTCACCAGGTCGTCCAGCTTCTGCTGCTCCTCGCGCAGGCGCTGCTGCTCGCGCTCCAGATACTCTGCCAGCGCCTCGTTGCTCGGGCGGCGCCGCGCGAAGGCACTGAAATCGTCCATCGTCGGCGGCCGCACGCCGCGCAGGCCCTGCCACCAGGAAGACGCCTGGATCCTCCGGTGCCAGAGGGCCCAGGCGAGCATCGCCACGCCGACCGGCCAGAACACCAGGAAGGCGACCACGGTGGCGGCGATGTACCAGCAGCTCGTCGCCCAGAAGGAATCGGCGTGCGACACGCCCCGGGCATGGGCGCCGCCGGCGGCGCGATCGGCAGTGTCGGTGGGTGCGGTCATCGGTGCTCCTCCAAATCGAAGCCAGGGGGCATGTCGCCATCCTATCCGGACCGGACCACGGGCGCCACTATTCCGACGGCCCGCGGGGCGATTCGCACGGTGGCGAATCTCCAGACCCCGAATCTCCAGACCCCTCGCCGGCCGGCCGGTACGGTTGTAGACTGTGCCGGTTGCAGCTTCTTCTCGCTCCGGCCGATCCGGCAGGGGGATCGGGAATGGAGGGCAGACGATGTCGGATGTCTGGGCAGCGGTCGCCGATCTCAATCCCGCCACTCAGGAACGGCTTGCCGGCGTCCTCGAAGCGCGCGGCGCGGATCCGCGGCAGCAGGCGATGCGTCGGTCCTTTCTCGACAGCATTGTCTTTCCCACCCAGGCGGAAGTGCTCGAGGTCGGCTGCGGAACCGGCGTCCTTGCCCGGCTCCTGGCACGCTGGCCGAACGTCGGCCGCGTGGTTGGCATCGATCCGGCGTCGTCGCTGATCCGGCGCGCCCGCGAGCTCGCCGACGGGATCGCTAACCTGTCCTTCGAGGAAGCGGATGCCCGGTCGCTTCCCTTCCGGGACGGCGCGTTCGACGTGGTCGTCTTCGATTCGACGCTGTCCCACGTGCCCGGGGTGGAGCAGGCGCTGATGCAAGCCCGGCGGGTGCTCCGCCCGGCCGGATGCCTGGCCGTGTTCGACGGCGATTACGCCACCACGACCGTGTCGATCGCGGATCACGACCCGTTGCAGGCCTGCGTCTCCGCCATGATGGCCAGCTCCGTGAATGATCGCCGGGTGATGAGGCGGCTGCCTGCGCTGCTGGGCAGGATCGACTTTGAGGTCGTGGAGTTTCGCAGCCACGGCTATGTGGATACCGCCGGCGGTAGCTATATGCTGTCCGTGGTCGATCGGGGCGTCGACATCCTGCGCGGGTTCGGAACCATCGGCGAGGAAACGGCCGCGGCGCTCAAGGCCGAAGCGCGGCGACGCGTTCAGGCCGGCGCGTTCTTCGGCCACATCGCCTATGCGAGCCTGACCGCGCGGCGACCGACTTGAGGGGGCGAGAGGACAGGCGGCCCCAGATGCGGAAAGCCCGGCGACTGCCGGGCTTTCCTTGGCGGCCCGGGCAAACCCGGACCTGGCGACGAAGTGGAGCTGTGCTCCTAGCCCCGGCTTACTCCGCCGACGGCCCGGCGTCGCCCAGGCCGGCGCCCGGCTCGCCCTCGGCCGAACCCGAGGCCTCCCCGGTCGACTCGCCGTCCGCGCCCACCGTCTCCTCGATCGGCGCGAACGCCGCCTCGGCGGCCGCCAGCGCAGCGGCTTCCTGGGCCTCCACCGATTCCTTCTCGTAGCGGGCCTTGTGGTAGGCGAGGCCCGTGCCGGCGGGAATCAGTCGACCGACGATGACGTTCTCCTTCAGGCCGCGCAGGTCGTCCCGCTTGCCCATGATCGCGGCCTCGGTGAGGACGCGAGTGGTCTCCTGGAACGACGCGGCGGAGATGAAGGAATCCGTCGACAGCGACGCCTTGGTGATCCCGAGCAGGATATTGTCGTAGCCCGGGGGCAGCTTGTCCTGCTCCACCATCTTGTCGGTGGCGTCCAGGATCTCGCTGCGCTCGACCTGCTCGCCGACGATGAAGTCGGTGCCGCCCGGCTGGGTGACGACCACGCGACGCAGCATCTGGCGGACGATCACCTCGATGTGCTTGTCGTTGATCTTCACGCCCTGCAGCCGGTAGACGTCCTGGACCTCGTCGACGATGTAGCGCGACAGCGCCTCGATGCCGAGCAGGCGCAGGATGTCGTGCGGATCCGCAGGCCCGTCGACAATCATCTCGCCCTTGTTGACCACCTGGCCGTCGTGCACCAGGACGTGCTTCTCCTTCGGGATCAGGAACTCGTGGGCGTTGCCGTCCAGGTCGGTGATGACCAGGCGCTGCTTGCCCTTGGTGTCCTTGCCGAACGAGACGGTGCCGGTGACCTCCGCCAGCATGCCGGCATCCTTCGGCGAGCGCGCCTCGAACAGCTCCGCCACCCGCGGCAGGCCGCCGGTGATGTCCCTGTTCTTCTGCGTCTCCTGCGGGATCCGGGCCAGCACGTCGCCGACCGCCACCTGCTGTCCGTCGCGAACCGTGATCAGGGCGCCGACCGGGAAGCCGATCTGCACCGAATGGTCGGTGCCCGCGATCTTCACTTCCTCGCCGGCCTCGCTGATCAGCTTCATCGTCGGACGCACGTTGCGGGCGCTGCTGGTGCTGCGCCGCTTCGCGTCGATGACCACCTGGGTCGAGAGGCCGGTGACCTCGTCGATCTGGCGGGCCACCGTCACCCCCTCCTCCACGTTCTCGAACTTCACGGTACCGGCGTACTCGGTGATGATCGGACGGGTGAGCGGATCCCAGCTGGCCAGCTGCTGGCCGGCCTTGACCGCATGGCCGTCCTGCACCAGGAGCGTCGCGCCGTACGGGATCTTGTGGCGCTCGCGCTCGCGGCCGTTGTCGTCGGTGATCATCACCTCGCCGGAGCGGGAGATCACGATCGCGTCACCCTTGGCGCTGCTGATGTAGCGCATGGTGGGGGTGAAGCGGGCCACGCCGTTGGACTTGGCCTCCACCGAGCTGGACACCGCCGCGCGGGAAGCCGCACCGCCGATGTGGAAGGTCCGCATCGTGAGCTGCGTCCCCGGTTCGCCGATCGACTGGGCGGCAATGACGCCCACGGCTTCGCCGACATTGACCAGCGAGCCGCGGCCGAGGTCGCGCCCGTAGCACTTGGCGCAGAGCCCGTAGCGGGTGTTGCAGGTGAGCGGCGTGCGCACGCGCAGCTCGTCGATGCCGAGCTGCTCCACCTGCTCGACGGCATCCTCGTCCAGCAGCGTGCCGGCCTCGAACATCGTCTCCTGGCTCTCCGGATTCACCACGTCGACCGCCGCCACGCGACCGAGCACGCGGTCGCGCAGCGCCTCGATCACCTCGCCGCCCTCGACCAGCGCCCGCATCGCCACGCCGTTGGTCGTGCCGCAGTCCGGCTCGGTGACCACCAGGTCCTGGGTCACGTCGACCAGGCGTCGCGTCAGGTAGCCCGAGTTCGCCGTCTTCAGCGCCGTGTCCGCGAGGCCCTTGCGGGCGCCGTGGGTGGAGATGAAGTACTGCAGAACGTTCAGGCCCTCGCGGAAGTTCGCGGTGATCGGCGTCTCGATGATCGAGCCGTCGGGCTTGGCCATCAGGCCCCGCATGCCGGCGAGCTGCCGGATCTGGGCGGCCGAGCCGCGCGCGCCGGAGTCCGCCATCATGTAGATGGCATTGAAGGACTCCTGCTTCGCCTGCTTGCCCTCGCGATCGACCACGTCCTCGGTGGCGAGCTGGTCCATCATCGCCTTGCCGACCTGGTCGCCGGCCTTGGACCAGATGTCCACCACCTTGTTGTAGCGCTCGCCCTGGGTGACCAGGCCCGAGGTGTACTGCTGCTCGATCTCCTTGACCTCGCGCTCGGCGGCCCCGAGGATCGCCGGCTTGCTGGGCGGAACCAGCATGTCGTCGATCGCGATGGAGATGCCGCCGCGGGTGGCCAGGCGGAAACCGGTCTGCATCAGCTGGTCGGCGAAGATCACCGTCGCCCGCAGCCCGCAGCGCCGGAACGAGGCGTTGATGAGGCGCGAGATCTCCTTCTTCTTGAGCGCCTTGTTCATCAGCTCGAACGGCAGGCCCTTCGGCAGGATCTCGGACAGGAGCGCGCGGCCGACGGTGGTATCCACCATCCGGCGAAGCGGCCGGAAGTCGTCGCCGTCCTTCTCGTACTCCACCAGCCGCACCTTGATGCGGGTGGCGAGCTCGACCTCCTTGTTGTCGTAGGCGCGCTGGACCTCCTTCACGTCGGCGAAGATCATGCCCTCGCCCTTCCCGTTGATCTTGTCACGGGTGGTGTAGTAGAGGCCGAGCACGATGTCCTGC
>JAEWEW010000145.1 GCA_023389175.1 Pseudomonadota bacterium
GTGTCAGGAATCTCGGCATGCGCGAGCACCCGCAGGCGCGGCGCCGACTTGCGGACCATGCCGGCCACCGGCACGCGGATGCGGTCCGGCACCAGCAGGCAAGCCGGCAGCCCTTGCGCCTCCTGGCGCCCGGCGGCCCCGGCCGCCTCCGCGGCGAGGAACTCGGCGACCGACGGATCCAGCGTGCCGCTCGCGCCCGCGGCGAGCGACTGCATCAGCAGCGCCTCGAGGGCGGGATCGAGCGCGATCACCGAGAGCTCCGTGCCCTGCCCGAAGAGCTGCTGCACGATCGCCGGCGCGAGCGCCACCCGCACTTCCCGGGTGAGCTCGGCCGCTTCCTGGGTGCGCGGGCCGTGCTCGGCCAGCACCTCGACGATGGTGCGCAGGTCGCGGATGTGCACCGACTCCTCCAGCAGGTTCTGCAGCACCTTCTGGAAGACCGGGACGGCGACCACTTTCGGCACCACCTCCTCCACCAGCTTGGGCGCATGGCGCCCGAGGTGCTCCAGCAGCTGCTGCGCTTCGGAGCGGCCGAGCAGCCGCCAGGCATGCACCTGCATCAGGTGATGCAGGTGGGTCGCGATGACCGTGGAGGCGTCGACCACCGTGTAGCCGGCCGCCTGGGCCGCCTCGCGCTCGGCCTGCTGGATCCAGACCGCCGGCAGCCCGAAGGCCGGATCCACCGTGCGCGTGCCGGAGAGCTGCCCGGTGGCATGGCCGGGGTCGATCGCCATCCACATGCCGGGGAACGCCTCGCCGCTGCCCACCGCCACGCCCTTCAGGCTGATGCGGTAGGTGCTCGGCCGCAGGTCGAGCTGGTCGCGGATGTGCACCGCCGGCGGCAGGAAGCCGACCTCCTGCGCGAACTTGCGGCGCACGCCCTTGATGCGGGCGAGCAGGTCGCCGCCCGCGTCCTTGTCCACCAGCTGGATGAGCTTGTAGCCGACCTCGAGCCCCAGCGTGTCCACCGGCAGCACGTCGTCCCAGCTCGCCTCGCCGCCGTCGACCTTCGGAGCGGCAGCCGGCTCCGCCGCCGGCGGCGGCAGCGTGCTCAGCTTGAAGGCGACGTAGCCGATCGCTGCGGCGAGCGTGAGGAACGCGAGATGCGGCATGCCCGGAATCAGGCCGAGCACCCCGACGATCACGGCCACGAGGCCCAAGGCACGCGGCAGCGAGAAGAGCTGCTTCGCCACCTGGGCGCCGATGTCGTCGTCGCCGTCGCCCACGCGCGAGACGATCAGGCCCGCTGCCACCGAGATCACCAGCGCGGGCACCTGGGCGACCAGCGCATCGCCGATCGCGAGCAGCACGTAGTTGTCGGCCGCGGCGCCGATCGCGAGCGAATGCTGCATGGTGCCGATCACCAGGCCGCCGACGATGTTGATCGCGAGGATCAGGATGCCGGCGATCGCGTCGCCGCGCACGAACTTCGAGGCGCCGTCCATCGAGCCGTAGAAGTCGGCTTCGCGAGACACCTCCAGGCGCCGCCGCCGGGCCTCCACCTGGTCGATCTGGCCGGCGTTGAGATCGGCATCGATCGCCATCTGCTTGCCGGGCATGGCATCCAGCGCGAAGCGGGCGGCCACCTCGGCGATGCGACCCGCGCCCTTGGTCACCACCATGAAGTTGATGACGGTCAGGATCGCGAAGACGATGATGCCGACGGCGAAGTTGCCGCCGATCAGGAAGCTTGCGAATGCCTCGATCACCTTGCCGGCCGCGTCGGTGCCGGTGTGGCCGTGCATCAGCACGGCCCGGGTGGAGGCAACGTTGAGCGAGAGGCGCAGCAGCGTCGTCACCAGCAGCACCGTGGGGAACACGGCGAAGTCGAGCGGCCGCACGGTGTACACCGCCATCAGCAGCACCAGCAGCGACAGCGCGATGTTGAAGGTGAAGAGGAAGTCGAGCAGCGGCGCCGGCAGCGGCAGCAGCAGCATCGCGAGCACGATGACCGCGAGCAGTGGCACGCCGAGCGCGCCGATTGGCGGCAACACCACCGTCGCGCCGCCGACCGAGACCGGGGTCGGCGAGCGCAGCGCGCGCAACGCCCCGCCTCTGGCCGGCAGTGCCTGCGGCGTCGTGGTCAGCTGGGTCACCGGTCAACCCCGCTTGCCGGCACCGCGCCCGGTCCGGGATCCATGCCGGCCGGCAGCTCGAGGTCGGCCGGCGCCTTCGGCGCAGGCGAGCGGCCGGGTACCCAACGGCTCAGCTGGTACACATAGGCCAGCACCTGCGCGATCGCGGCGTAGAGTGCCTGCGGCACCTCGTGGTCGAGATCGACATGGGCGTAGAGCGCCCGGGCAAGCGGCGGTGCCTCCAGCACCGGCACGCCGGATTCACGCGCAATCGCCTGGATGCGCGCGGCGAGCAGGTCGACGCCCTTGGCGACCACCCGCGGGGCTGCCATCGACGCCTCGTCGTAGCGGATCGCCACCGCATAGTGGGTCGGGTTGACCACCACGATGTCGGCAGCCGGCACCGCCGCCAGCATGCGCCGGCGCGAGACCTCGCGCTGGCGCGAGCGGATGTGGCCGCGCAGGAGCGGATCGCCTTCGGATTCGCGGTGTTCCTTGCGGGCCTCCTCGCGGGTCATGCGCAGGTCGGCCCGATGGCGGAACCACTGGAACGGGACGTCGAAGGCGGCGATCGCGACCAGCACCAGGATCAGCAGGGCGAAGCCGCCCAGCACCAGCATGCTGGCCGCGCCGATCGAGCCGTCGAGCGAGCCGAGCGACAGCGCCGCGAACTCGGGCAGCGTCGAGGTGGCGAACCAGGCGCCCACCAGCCCCAGCACCACGGCGAGCACCATCAGCTTCACCAGGTCCACCAGCCCGCGGATGGAGAAGATGCGCTTCAGGCCGCCGAGCGGCGACAGGCGTGACGCCTTGAAGCCGAGCGCCTGGGGCGCGAAGTTGAGGCCGCCCGGGATCGCCGCAGCGGCGACGGCGCCGACCATCGTGACCGCCATCACCAGCAGCAGGAGCCCGGTGGACTGAGGCACCCGCTCGGCGATGCTCGCGACCAGCGCCAGCGGCTCGCCTCGCACCGTCGCGTCGAAACGAAGGATGCCGCGCAGCATGCCGACCAGGTCGCCCCGGATGCCGCTGCCGGCAATCGCGAGCGCGCCGATGCCCGCGCCGAGCACCAGCACGTGGCCGGCGTCGCGGGAACGGGCGACGTTGCCCTCCTCCGCTGCCTGGCGAAGCCGTCGTTCGCTTGCGGGTAGCTGCTTGTCTTCCTTGCTGGCGTCCGAATCGGCCATGCGCTCTCGGAAAGGGGCCCGACCCGGGCGGATGCCCGGATGAGCCCATTATTTCGGGCGCGGGGAAAACTTAAGCGATCAATACCGGGGGGGAATCCCGGCAGTTCCGGCCGCAGTTCCGGCGGCAGTTCCGGCGGCAGTTCCGGCGGCGGTCCAGGCGGTGCGCGGCGCGAGTCGCGGCGTTGCGCCGGAACCGCCCTGCTCCGGCTATTGCGCCGGTACGGTCGGCGCGGACGGGGTCGCGCCGGCGCCGGTGCCGAGCACCCGGTCCAGATCGCCCACGTTCTTCACGTCCAGCTCGGTGCCGTTCAGGATGCGTTCCTGGGCAGCCTGGTTGAGCACGACGATCGCGATGCGCCGGTTCATCGGATCGAACGGATCGATCCGGTCGAGCGGCAGGACCGGTCCCAGCCCCATCACCCGCATCACCTTCTCCGGCTTCATCCCGCCGGCGACCAGCTCCCGTCGCGAGGCGTTCGCCCGGTCCGCCGAGAGCTCCCAGTTGGAGTAGCCGCGGTTGCCGCCGGCATAGGGGGCGGCATCGGTGTGGCCGGTGAGGCTCACCGGGTTGTCCACCTCGTTGAGCACCCCGCCGATCGTGCGCAGCAGGTCCTTCATGTAGACCTGCACCACCGAGCTGCCCGAGGCGAACATCGGCCGGTTCTGCGCATCGACGATCTGGATCGACAGACCGTCGGCGGTGATCTCGAGCCGGATCTGGTCCTTGAGCTCGCGCAGCGACGGGATGCGGAAGATCACCTCCTCCACCCGGGCCTTCAGGCGAGTCAGCTTCTCCTTCTCCTGGCGGATCAGCTCCTCGCGCAGCACCTGGAGGTTGATCGTCTCCCGGGCGGCCTTCGTGTCGGTGCGGCGCACCTGGCCGACGCGCCGCGACAGGTCCTCGCCGCCGCCCTTGATGATCGAGGAGCTGTCCCCGGAGCCCTGGCCGCCGGAGAGAGCCACCTTGAGCGGCGTGCGGAAGTAGTCGGAGATGCCGCTCAGGTCACCGGTGCTGGTGGAGCCGAGCAGCCACATCAGCAGGAAGAAGGCCATCATCGCCGTCACGAAGTCGGCATAGGCGATCTTCCAGGCGCCGCCGTGGTGGCCCGGCGCCACCTTCTTCACCCGCTTGATGACGATCGGCTGGATCTTGCGGTCGGCGCCCACCGCCATCATCGCCTCCCGCTACGGTGCTGCAGCATGGCCCGGCCTATGCCTTCTTCTGCCGGACGTGGTCCTCGAGCTCGGAGAAGCTCGGACGCTCGGTGGAATAGAGCACCTTGCGGCCGAACTCCACGCAGACGGTGGGTGCGTAGCCCTGCATGCTGGCGAGCAGGGTGACCTTCACGCACTGCAGCTCCTTGGCCGCCTCGTCGGCCTTCTGCTCCAGCAGCGTGCCCAGCGGTGCCACGAAGCCATAGGCGAGCAGGATGCCGAGGAAGGTCCCGACCAGCGCATGCGCGATCATCTCGCCGAGCTCGGCCGGTGGCCGCCCGACCGAACCCATCGTGTGGACCACGCCCATCACCGCCGCGACGATGCCGAAGGCCGGCAGGCCGTCGGCGACCTTCTGGATCGCATGCGACGGCACCAGCGCCTCGTGGTGGTGGGTGTCGATCTCGTTGTCCATCAGGTTCTCGATCTCGAGCGCGTTCAGGTTGCCCGAGACCATCATGCGCAGGTAGTCGGTGACGAACTCCATCAGGTGGTGGTCGGCATTCAACTCCGGATAGCGGTTGAAGAGCGGGCTCTCGCCGGGCTCGTCGACGTCGTTCTCGATCGACATCAGGCCCTCCTTCCGTGCCTTGGTCAGCACGTCGTAGAGCATCGCCATCAGCTGCATGTAGCGCGTCTTGGTGTACTTGGAGCCCTTCAGCGCGCCCGGCAGCGCCTGAACCGTGGCCATCAGCACCTTGCGCGGATTCGACACCAGGAAGGCGCCGAGCGCCGCGCCGCCGATCATCAGTAGCTCGAGCGGCTGCATCAGCGCGGCCAGGTGGCCACCGGCCAGGGCGAAGCCGCCGATGACCGACCCGATCACCACCAAGTAACCGACGATTACGAACATTGATCCAGGATCCGGAAGACGAACGGCACCCGATCTCCGGAGCCTCTCGCGGATTCATCGTCCTGCCTGGCATATTCTTTAACGATCACGGCGCCCCCCGACCGGCTGCCCGACCCGCTGTCCGGCCTGTCCGCCGAACGGTCCCCTGCCGGGCGCGCGCGGCCACAGGGTTCGTCCCTAGTGGATGGTCCCGGCCCGCTTGGCCTTGCCGGCCCGGGCCGGCGGCGAGCAGAGCCCGCAGACGAAGCGCTCCTGGATCTCGTGGGGGTGGTTGATGAAGCTGCCGCCGCAGCGGCTGCACTTCATCGCGCCGACCAGGCCGTTGTCCACGAAGCGAACCAGTCGCCAGGCCCGGGTGATCGAGAGCAACGGCTCCACCCCGCAGCTGCCGACCTCGGCGCAATAGAGCTCGTAGGCCTTGATGATGGCATCGGTATCGTCCAGCGCCGTCGTCTTCTGCAGGTAGCTGTAGATGTTGTGGAAGAGCGAGGCATGGATGTTCGGCTGCCAGGTCATGAACCAGTCGGCCGAGAAAGGCAGCTGGCCCTTGGAGGGCGACCGGCCGGCCACTTCCTTGTAGAGCTTCAGCAGCCGCTCGTACGGCAGCTCTGTCTCCGACTGCAGCATCTGCAACCGGGCGCCGAGCTGGATCATCCGGATGGCGCGCTGGATCTGGCGGTTGTCCTCGAGCAGGCTGCGGGTCACGGGTGTGCCCTCCGGTCGCCTGCGCGGGATCCATCCTGACAAGGGAGAGAGCCGCCGTCCGGCAGCCGAGCCACGGCGCTCACGAAGCGCGCTCCTGCCTGTGCGCAGGCTCCTCCAGTGTCTCCTGGAAGTTGCCTGCCATCAGGATGGCGGCATGCAGGCGGGACGCCGAGCGGTCCTCGCGCTCGTCCGGGCTTCCGTGGTCCGCAAGCAGCGACCACATCATCTCGTCGTCGAAGCGGAAGCGGCAGACCAGCATGTTGCCCTGGGCAATGCGCAGCAACTGGGCGGGCGAGAGCTGCTCGATCAGCGCCGCGGTCTCCTCCGAGATGCCCAGCCGGTAGAGCGCCTGGACCGGGTCCTTCCTGATCAGCGACTGCGCCAGGATCAGGTAGGACAGATTGGCGTCCCTGATTTCCGCCATCAATCGATCGTCGGTCAGCATGCAATCCTCGTGGAGATGATGTCGATCAACGGGGCTTTCCTTCGGTTTTTCCCCGTGAAGCGAAGTCTCGGGCACTCGGCACCGCGGCTGAATCGGACGAAGTCGGTATTTGGAGAGGGTGTTATTCCCGGCCCTTGTAGGAAGACCTCCTACACGGACCGGCGCTGGCGGCTCGACTGTGGCGGGCGCCGCACGAAACATGTGACGAGCGGCGTCGGCGAGACACCCGATGGCATTTCTGCGTTAAAGCGACACCGCCGCCCGCCGATAACCATTGCAACGGGGCAAGTTCCCGCCGTCCGAACCGGACAGCCGGGGGGACATCAACTTAGGTCCAAACACAACGGAGTTCTCGATGGCCCAGATCATCAATACCAACCTGATGTCGCTGAACACCCAGCGCAACCTGAACTCGACCCAGAGCGCGCTCGCTACGGCGGTCCAGCGGCTGTCGAGCGGACTGCGGGTCAACAGCGCCAAGGACGACGCCGCCGGCCTGGCCATCGCGGAACGGATGAACTCGCAGATCCGCGGCATGAACGTCGGGATCCGCAACGCCAACGATGCGATCTCGCTCGCCCAGACGGCGGAAGGCGCCCTCGGCAAGATCGGCGACATGGCGCAACGGATGCGCGAGCTGGCGGTCCAGTCCGCCAACGCGACGAACACCGCCGACGATCGGGCCGCGCTCGACGCCGAGTACCAGCAGCTCAGCGACGAGATCACCCGGACGATGAACGGAACGAAGTTCAATGGCGCAGCCGTGCTGACCGCGACCACCGACATGACGTTCCAGATCGGCGCCGGCACCGACACTACGGATACGATCGACGTGACCGCGCCCGGCACCGATCTCAGCGCGGCAGTCACCGCCCTCACCGCGGACATCACCTCGGTCGCCAACGCTACCGGCGCCATGGACACGCTCGACGACCTGATCACGGAGGTCAATACCCAGCGCGCCAACTTCGGTGCGGTCCAGAACCGGTTCGAGGCCGTGATCGCGACGAGCGAGGTCGCCGTCGAGAACCAGGCGGCCGCGCGCAGCCGAATCATGGACGCGGACTTCGCGGCCGAGACGGCCTCGCTCACCCGCGCGCAGGTCCTGCAGCAGGCCGGCACCGCGATGCTGTCGCAGGCCAACTCCCTGCCGAACAACGTCCTCAGCCTCCTGCGCTGATCGCGACAGCCGTCTTCCCCGCGAGGGGAAAGACGGCATCGCCGAGCCGCGAGGCTCGGCGAGCCAGGCCGAGATACGGCAAACAAGGGCACGACGGGAGACCGCCGTGCCCTTGCCGCGTCCGTCCCGCCGGGCCAAATAGTACGGGCTTTGCGCCGCTTATCGCCGATTCGGCTGCGGCCATCCGGATCTAACCTGTCGGCTATCGCATCCGACCAGGAAAGACTCCATGGCCCAGATCATCAACACCAACATGGTCTCGCTCAATGCCCAGCGCAACCTGAGCACGACCAACGCCGATGTGGCCACCGCCGTCCAGCGACTGTCCTCGGGACTGCGCGTGAACAGCGCCAAGGACGACGCCGCCGGCCTTGCCATCGCCGAGCGGATGCAGACCCAGATCAAGGGCATGAACGTCGCCATCCGCAATGCCAATGACGGCATCTCCTTCGGCCAGGTCGCCGAGGGCGCGCTCGGCAAGATGGGCGACATGCTGCAGCGGATGCGCGAGCTGGCGGTCCAATCGGCCAACGGCACCAACAGCGACAGCGACCGGGCCAATCTCGATGCCGAGTACCAGCAGCTCGCCACCGAGATCTCGCGCACGGTGCAGAACACCCGGTTCAACGGATTCGCGGTCCTCGCCTCGGTCACCGCCCACACCTTCCACATCGGGGCCGGCAACGATGCGAACGACCGGATCACGATGACCTCGACCAACATGACGACGGCGGCGACCATGACGGCGCTTTTCGATTTCGCGACGCCGCCCGGGGCCGCCCCGTCGAACATCCTCACCCAGGCCGCTTCGCAGGCGGTGCTGCCGCAGATCGATGACGCCCTCACCACGATCAACAGCGAGCGGGCCAACTTCGGCGCGATCCAGAATCGCTTCGAGGCGGTGATCGAGAACCTGCAGGTGGCCGCGGAGAACCAGACCGCCGCGCGCAGCCGGATCATGGACGCCGACTTCGCCGCCGAAACGGCCGCCCTGACCCGCGCCCAGGTGCTGCAGCAGGCGGGCACCGCCATGCTGGCCCAGGCCAACCAGCTGCCCAACAACGTCCTGCAGCTGCTGCAGCGCTGAAGCCGGCGCCGCTCGGCGGCGCGCCACTCATCGACCGCGGGCCACCGCCGGACCGGCGGCGGCGGTGCGTCGGTTGCGGCTCGCCGGGGCGCGCAATGCCGGCGAGCCTCCGGGCGCGAGCGGTGGGATAAAGTTCTCCGGCCGCGTGCCGAAGAACCGACGTAGAGTTTCATTCGAGCGAGACGACCATGGCCGTAGGCGGCGTAGGCGGTGGGGCGATCGATGTCGCAGGCATCGTGTCCCAGTTGATGGCGATCGAGCGCCAGCCGCTGCAGAAGATGCAGAAGGACATGGCGGGCATCCAGACCAAGCTCTCGGCCTGGGGAAAATTGCAGGCGGCGGTGTCCAACCTGCAGGATGCAACCCGCGCCCTCACCCGAGCCGATACCTGGCAGGCGAGCACCGCGACCAGCAGCGACGAGACGGCGATCACGGTGGCTGGCGGAACCAGATCGGCCGCCGGCAGCTACAGCCTTTCGGTCCAGGCGCTGGCCCAGAGCCAAAGCGTCGTGACCGGCACCTTCGCCGCGAACGACACGGTGGTGGGCGGCGGCAGCCTTCAGATCCAGCTGGGCTCCGTGGACGCGGCAGGCACCAGCTTCACCGCCGATCCGGCGCGCCCCGCGGTGAGCATCGCGATCGCACCGGATGCGACCCTCGCCGACATCCGCAGCGCGATCAACAGCGCCAACGCCGGCGTGTCGGCGTCGATCCTGGACGACGGCACCGGCAAGCGCCTGGTCCTGACGAGCCGTGAGAGCGGCCAGTCCCAGGCCTTCGAGATCAACGTCACCGACCTCGACGGCAACCACGGCGACGCCGCCGGCCTTTCCGCGGTGGCGGTCTCTGCCACCGCGTCGGCAGGCGCGAACGGCACGCAGCGGACGCAGCTCGCGCGGGACGCGCAGCTCACGGTGAACGGACTTGCCATCACCGCAGGCTCGAACCGCCTCGACGGCGTCATCGAGGGGGTCACGCTCACGCTCAAGAAGGCCACCGCGACGCCGGTGGAGGTCGCGATCGGCAGCGACGAAACCGCCACCCGGGAGACGCTCGACAAGTTCGTGACGGCCTACAACGAGCTCAACAAGCTGCTCGCGGACCAGACCCGCTACGATCCGGCGAGCAAGACCGCCGGCCCCTTGCAGGGCAACACCGTCGCGGTGCGAATGCAGTCCCAGATCCGGGAGCTGCTGCGCTCGCCGGTCGATGGCGACGAGACCTCCAGCCTGCTCGCGGCCGGCTTCGAGTTCGGCAAGGACGGCTCCCTTTCCATCAAGGACGATCGCATCGCGCCGCTGCTCGCCGATCCCGGCAAGCTGCGCGAGCTGTTCGCCGGCCCCACGGTGGTTCCGGGCGGACCGACGCAGGGCTATGCCCGCCTGCTCAATGAGCGACTGACCGCCTTCCTGGATCCGGAGGGCACGATCGCGGGCGCCACCGACTCGCTTCGCAACCGCGAGGAATCGATCGAGAAGCAGCAGGAACGCTTCGAATCCCGCCTGGTGGACGTCGAGGCGCGCCTCGTCCGGCAGTACAGCGCGCTCGACGCGAACCTCGCCCGGATCACCGGCTCCTTCGCCGCGATCCAGGGCCTGCTCAACCAGACGAACAACGGCGACTCGTGAGGGCTGGCGGCGTCTGCGGCGTCGATCCATCGAAATGCGGCAGCAAACCCGCCGTCCGGCGCGTCGCCCTAAAGCCGGCAGCAGCAGCGTCGATACCACAGGGGTAGCCCCGATCATCCGACGCTGTCCGAGGTAATCCCCGATGTTCGCCCCCCGATCCGCCGCCGCCTCCTATCACACCCTCGACGTCCAGACCAGCGTCGACAATGCCGACCCGCACCGCCTGGTCGAGATGCTCTACGACGGCGCCATCGTCCAGGTCGCCAAGGCCCGCCATGCGCTGGCCCGCCAGGACATCGCCGTGAAGTGCGAATCCACCACGCGCGCCATCCGCATCGTCGACGAGGGACTGAAGGCGGCGCTGGACAAGCGTGCCGGGGAAGTCGCCGACAACCTGGACGCGCTCTACGACTACGTGAGCCGCATCCTGGTGCGCGCGAACCAGAAGAACGATGACACGCTGTATGCCGAAGCCGAGAAGCTGCTCGGCGAGCTGCGCGGCGCCTGGCGCGAGATCGGGCCGAAGGTCCGCGGCCACGCGCTGCCGGCCTGACAGAAGCCGTCGCGACAACCAAGACAAGAACGAGCCACCGGAGAGATCGATGGAAACCCTGCATGTCACCGAACCTGCCGAGCCGCCTGCCCTTGGCGTCTCCCCCGCTGCTGCCGCCGACGATCGGGGCCGGGCGGGCAACGAG
>JAEWEW010000198.1 GCA_023389175.1 Pseudomonadota bacterium
TCCATCAACACGCTGCTCTTCGTCGGCGTGTCGCTGTGGCGCGACCCGACGCCGCTCGAGCGGCTCCAGGCAACGCTCTTCGTCGATGCCTTCCGCACGCCGGCGGAGGCAGCCCGGCGCCTGATCCGGCGCTCCGCGCCAACCTACGACCTGAGCGTCCTCGCCCATCGCATGCTCGGCACCAAGGAAGCGCAGCGCCTCCTCAGCGAGGCGGCGGACACGGGCAGCGCGGCCGGCGTCGGCGAGGCCTTCATCGCGCAGCTGGAGCGGCGCCTCGCCGGCAGCGTGGGCGCCGCCTCGGCCCACGCGATGATCTCCCGGGTCATCACCGGCGAGACGATCAGCCTGGACGAGCTGGCCCGGATTGCCGACGAGACGCACCGCATCCGCGAGTACAGCCAGCGCCTGGAGCAGAAATCGCAGCAGCTCGAGGCGACTGCTGCGCAGCTCGGCGCGGCGAACGAGCGCCTGCGGCGCCTGGACCTCGAGAAGGACGAGTTCCTGAGCCAGGTGAGCCACGAGGTGCGCACGCCGCTCACGTCGATCCGGTCGTTCTCCGAGATCCTGGTGGACCGCGGCAATGGACTGCGGTCGGCCGACGCCGAGCGGTTCCTGCAGATCATCCACGAGGAGAGCATGCGCCTCACCCGGCTGCTCGACAGCACGCTGGATCTCAGCCTGCTCGAGCGCGGCGAGCCGCCGTGGGAGCTGCGCTGCATCGATCCCGATGCCGCGGTCGACAACGCCATCCGGACCTGCCAGGGGCTCGCGCTGAAGACCCGGGTCCGCCTGCTCGTGGGCGAGCGCACCGCCGGCGTCGTCGTGCGCGCCGATGCCGACCGGCTTGCCCAGGTGTGCATCAACCTGATCTCCAACGGGATCAAGTACGCCCACGGCGAGGCGCCGTTCGTGCGGGTGAGCAGCCGGATTCGCGGCGACGATTACCAGATCCTGGTGGAGGACAACGGACCGGGCATCCAGCCGGCGGAGCGCGATCTCATCTTCTCGAAGTTCCGGCGCGGATGGGCCCACACGCAGACGCCCGAGGCGGGCGCGGGCCTTGGCCTTGCCATCAGCCGGCAGATCATGAGGCGCCTCGGCGGCACGCTCACGCTGATGCCCGACAGCGGGAGGGGGGCCTGCTTCTGCGTCAGCCTCGCCCGATGGCACGGTGAGGCCGCGCCGCAGGGCTGAGCATCGCCGCGGGGCGCAAGCGCCGGAGTGCGCGGCGCGCGGTCGCGCGGCAGACTCCAGGCCGTTGGCTTGGGACGGGGGAAGATGCCGGTGAGGCACGCATGGGACGAGGTAGTGGAGCAGCTGGATCGTACCGGCTGCGCGACGCTGCCCGGGCTGCTCGCGCCAGCGGACTGCGATGCCCTGGCCGGGCTCTATCCGCAGGACCAGCGGTTTCGCAGCCGGGTGGTGATGGCCCGCCACGGATTCGGGCAGGGCGAGTACAAGTACTTCGACCATCCGCTGCCGCCCGATGTGGCGCGGCTTCGCTCGTCAATGTATCCGCCGCTTGCCGAGGTGGCCAACCGCTGGCAGGCGTTGCTCGGCAGCGCCGAGCGCTTCCCGCCGCGGCACGCCGACTTCCTTGCGCGATGCCATGCTGCCGGTCAGCGCCGGCCGACGCCGCTGCTGCTTGCCTACGGCGAGGGCGACTACAACTGCCTGCATCAGGATCTCTACGGCGAGCAGGTGTTCCCGCTGCAGCTCACGGTCCTGCTGTCCGAGCCGGGGCGCGACTTCACCGGCGGCGAGTTCGTCATGACCGAGCAGCGCCCCCGCATGCAGTCACGGCCCGAGGTGGTCAGCCTCGCCAAGGGCGATGCGGTGGTGTTCGCGGTTCGATTCCGACCGGTCCAGGGCACCCGAGGCGTCTATCGGGTGAACCATCGCCACGGCGTGAGCCGGATCCGGTCCGGGCGACGCTTCGCGCTCGGCGTGATCTTCCATGACGCTGCCTGAGGACCCCGCGACGTGATCTTCAGCCGCATGGCGCGATGACGCGCCGCCACCGCAAGCTCCGGAGTGCGGCGCAAGACGAGCCGGCCCATACTGTGGGCATGCAACTGAAGGATCATGCAAGCATGGATACACGAGCACAGCCCGGCGCCCGCGCAGCCGTCGCCCACCGTCACGCCGCGATCGTCGCCGGCGCCTGCCGGCGGATCGCCGCGGCCGGGCAAGTGCCGTCGCTCGAATCGCTCGCGTCCGATGCGGGGCTGAGCCCGTTCCACTTCCACCGCATCTTCAAGGCGATCACCGGCGTCACGCCACGCGCCTATGCCGAAGCGCATAGGGCGGGGCGGGTCCGGGCAGAGCTCGCGCGGGGCCGTTCGGTCACCGAGGCGATCTATGGGGCCGGCTTCAACTCCAACAGCCGCTTCTACGAGCGTGCCGACCGTGTGCTCGGCATGAAGCCGGCAAGCTTCCGCGACGGCGGCGCCGGCACCAGCATCCGGTTCGCCGTCGGGCAGTGCTCGCTTGGCGCCATCCTGGTTGCGCAGAGCGAGCGCGGTATCTGCGCCATCCTCCTCGGCGACGATGCCGAGCGGCTGGTGCATGACCTCCAGGACCGCTTTCCGAAGGCGCGGATGGTGGGCGGGGACCCCGCGTTCGAGGATGTGGTTGCCCGGGTCGTCGGGATGGTGGAGCAGCCGGCGCTCGGCATGGATCTGCCGCTGGACGTGCGCGGCACCGCCTTCCAGCAGCGGGTCTGGCAGGCGCTGCAGGAGATCCCGCCTGGGGAGACCGCGAGCTATGCCGCGATTGCCGGGCGCATCGGGGCGCCGCGCGCGGTCCGGGCCGTCGCGCGGGCCTGCGCGGCCAATCCGCTGGCGGTCGCGATCCCGTGCCATCGCGTGGTTCGCAGGGATGGGGATCTTTCGGGCTACCGGTGGGGCGTGGAGCGCAAGCGGGCGCTGCTCGGCCGGGAGGCTGCCCGGGGCGGGAACACGGATTGCGGCGACTCCTGAGGGCGCGCGCCTTCGCGCGCGACACATCTCGGGAGAACGCTGATGAACGACGACCAACTCAAGGGCAAGATGGATCAACTCAAGGGCGGCATCAAGCAGGGTGTCGGGGGCGCCCTGGGCGACAAGCGCACGGAACGCGAAGGCACCGCGGACCGCGTCGGCGGCAAGGTGCAGGAGGGCATCGGGAACCTGAAGGAGAAGCTGACGGGACGCGATCCGCAGGAGCCGCGCGAATAGCGAATTCCTCGTGCTGTCAGGCCCGGGCGGTCCGTGCGACCGGCCGGGCCGCCGGTTTGCGCGACAGCAGCCGGACGTTCACCGGGCGCCTTCCCCTGCGCCTCGTCCCGCTGCGCCTCTTCTCCTTTTCGCTACGCGTTTCCGCTACGCGTTCCAGATGACGCGGCCGTGGCCCGCGAGGTCATATCCGCCGAGCGCCCGTGCATGGGCGTTGAACGCAGTCGTCCGGCAGAACTCGAACAGCGTCTGCAACGGTGCCTCGAAGTAGCTGCGTCGGTTCACCAGGAGGTCGACCCGCTCGCGGATGATGGGGACGAAGCCGAGCCCGAGGGCATTGGCCGCCGCCTGTGCGCCGAACACCGCATCCACGTAGCCGAGCCGGACGGCCAGGGCCGCGTCGTTCTCGCTCTCCAGGTCATCGCGGACCAGGTCGATTGCCGGCCGCCGGCCCTGCCTCGCTGCCAGCTCCGCCATCAGGCGGTCGAACAGCTCACGCGACCCGGCGCCGTCGGAGCGCCTGCCGACCCTGATGAGCCGCCGCCGGCGAGAGAACAGGTCCTCCAGGGATTCGATGCCGAACGGATTGCCACGCGCCACCATCAGGCCTTGCTGGCGCCAGCACCAGTTGACCAGCACCACGTCCTCACCGGTCATGGTCTCCTGAACGGCGGCCAGGTTGAAGTCGTCGCCGCCCGCCAGCGTGACCGCCGGGCCCGGCAGGTGGAGCAGGGCAGCGCAGGCCTCCCTGCGCCGCACCCGTTCGAGTCCGTCACGACTGCCGCGGCAGAGCGACGCGAGCGCGGAGTGGCTCGCGCGGACCGCCCAGTCGAGCAGCACGTCGTGGCTGCCCGCAAGCACCAGCGGCGGCGGGGGCACGCCCAGGTCATGGCCGTTGCCTCGCACCCACTCCGCCAGGGCGACGCGCTCGAACAGCAGGCGGCCGCCTGCGCGGCGATGCGGCAGGCCGCTGCGGCTCACCAGGTCGTAGACCTTGCGCGGGCTGATCCGCAGGTAGGCGGCCGCCTCCGGCACCGTCAGGTAGTCGGTCTGCGGCTCAGGCATTGATCAGCTCGCCCCGCAGGTAGCGGCGTCCCGCGTCGGTCACCGGCTGCTCGAAGAACTCCGCTGCCTGGGTGCATTCGATGATCCGGCCGCCCGCCATCAGCACGACCCGGTGCGCAAGGCGCCGGGCCTGGCCGATATCGTGCGTCGTCATGACGCAGGCTGCGCCTTCCGCGCTCATGCGCATCACGATCGATTCGATCGCCTGGGTCGAGGCCGGGTCCAGGTTGGCGGTCGGCTCGTCGAGCCATACCAGATCCGGTTGCAGCGCCGCCGCGCGGGCAAGGGAGACCCGCTGCTGCTCGCCGCCGGAGAGCACGCGGGCCTGGCGCGATGCGAGCGCCTCGAGCCCAACGAGCCGGAGCGCGGCGAGCGCCCGCGACTCGCGCGCTTCGCGCCCCTGTCGGCGGTGGCCGCCCGCCTGCGCATGATCGATGGCGTAGAGGACGTTGCCGATCACGGAGCGGCGAAGCAGCACCGGGCGCTGGAACACCATCGCTTCGCGAAGCGTACCCGCCGCATCCACCCGACCCGAGGTCGGCGCGATCAGGCCGTGCCCCACATGCATCAACAGCGTCTTTCCTGCCCCGTTCGGCCCGAGGACGATCAGCCGCTCGCCCGGCAGGATGTCGAGGTCGATGCCTGCGAGCAGCCGGTTGCCTTCCCTGACGAGAGTGACCCCGCGATACTGCAGCAGCCGCGATCGGTCGCTGCCCGGCGTCATCGGCTCGCGCCGAAGCGACGCTGGGCCGCGTGCTGGAGCATCTGCGCCATCACCATGACGAGGAAGACCAGCGCGAGCAGCACCACGCCGAGGCCGAGCGCGAGCGGCAGGTCGCCCTTGCTGGTCTCGAGCGCGATTCCCGTGGTCATTACCCGCGTGCTGCCGGCGATGTTGCCGCCGACGGTCATCACCGCGCCGACTTCGGCAATCGCGCGGCCGAAGGCGGTGAGGCCGATGGTCACCAGGCTGAACCGGGAATCCCAGACCAGCGTGGCGAGTGCCGTGGCCCGGCTGATCCGCCAGGACTGGAAAAGGTCCCGATACTCGGACCAGGTGTCCTGCAGCGTCTGTCGCGACAGGGCGGCCACCATCGGCGCGATCAGCACCGTCTGGGCCACCACCATGGCTGTCGGGGTGAACAGCAGGCCGAGGAAGCCGAGCGGCCCGGAGCGGGAGAGCGCGAGGTAGACCACCAGGCCAACCACCACCGAGGGGATGCCGAGCGCGGCGTTGATGATCGAGATGAAGAGGCCACGGCCCCTGAAGCGGCTCATCGCGAGCCAGGCGCCGAGCGGGATGCCGAGAAGGCAGGCGAAGACCGCGGAGGTGCTGCTGACCCGAAGGCTGAGCCCCACGATGCCGTAGAACTCCGCATCGCCGGAGGTGGCGAGTTGGACAGCCTGGGCGAAGGCGGAAGACATGTCGACCATGGGCGAAGTTTTGCAGATTTTCCGCGATTTGCAAGGATTCGAGGCCCTTGCCACCATTCCCGGACATCCAAGGACATTCAAGGGAGACGCCATGTTCCGCATCCACTCATCGAATGCAGGCCGCGCGAAGGCAAGCGAGGCCTTGCGGCGCGCGGCCTTGCGGCGCGTTTCGCCGCTGCTCGTCGCGCTGCTGCTGCCGACCGCCTGGGTCGCGTCCGCGCAGGCGCAGTCAACCGAGAGTGTCGTGATGGCCTCGACCACCTCCACCGAGCAGTCGGGCCTCTTCCAGTACCTGTTGCCGAAGCTCACCGCAGCCACGGGCGTGCAGGTGAAGGTCGTAGCCGTCGGTACCGGACAGGCGCTGGACACCGCCCGACGCGGCGATGCCGACCTGCTGCTGGTCCATGATCCGGCCGCGGAGAAGAAGTTCGTCGACGAAGGCGCGGGCATCGAGCGGCGCGAGGTCATGTACAACGACTTCATCATCGTCGGGCCGAAGAAGGATCCGGCCGGCGTCGCCGGCATGAAGTCGACCACCGAGGCGCTCGCCAGGATCGCCAAGGCCGGCGCGCCCTTCGTCTCCCGCGGCGACAAGAGCGGCACCCATGGCGCGGAGCGGCGCCTCTGGAAGGCGGCCAACGTGACGCCGCCGGCGAGCGGGAGCGGGTGGTACGAGGAGTCCGGCTCCGGCATGGGTCCGACGCTCAACATCGCCTCCGCCAAGGGCGCCTACACCCTGGCCGACCGCGGCACCTGGCTCAACTTCAAGAATCGCGGCGATCTGGACATCCTGGTGCAGGGCGATCCGGTGCTCTTCAATCAGTACGCCGTGATCCTGACCAATCCGAAGAAGCATCCGCACGTGAAGCAGGCGGCGGCGAAGAAGGTGGCGGACTGGCTGGTATCGGCCGAGGGCCAGAAGGTCATCGGCGACTACAAGCTGAACGGCCAGCCGCTCTTCTTCCCGAACGCGAGCGGCAAGTAGGCGCCGTCCGCTGCCTGCGATGGCACGGTCCGTCCGGCCGCTCGGCCCGCTCTGCATCTCGGGCGTCCTGCTGGTGGTTGCGCCGTCCGGGGCGCAGCAGCCCCGGCCGGTCCTCGAGATCTTTGCCGCCGGCAGCCTGCGCGCGGCGCTGACGGAAGTCGCGCAAGGCTTCGAGCAATCGCACGGCATCGAGTTGAGGATGACGTTCGGCGCGTCGGGCCTGCTGAAGGACCGGATCGTCGCAGGCGAAGCGCCGCAGGTCTTCGCGTCGGCCAACATGGAGCATCCTCGGGCGCTGGTGAGCGCCGGCAAGGCGGCCGAGGTGTTGCCGTTCGCGCGCAATGCCCTCTGCGCGCTGGCGGCGCCGACATTCGACCTGCGCGGCAAGTCGCTGGCCGCGCGATTGCTCGACGGCGATGTCCGGGTCGGCACGTCGACCCCGAAGGCCGACCCTTCGGGTGACTATGCGTTCCGGATGTTCGACCTGATCGAGTCGACCGGTGCGGCCGGTTCCGGCGCTGCCGCCACGCTGAAGGGCAAGGCGTTGCAGCTCACCGGCGGCCCGGATTCTCCGCGGCCGCCCGCCGGCAGGAACGCGTACGGGCATCTGGTCGCCTCCGGCCAGGCCGACGTCTTCATCACCTACTGCACCAACGCGACACTCGCGCGTCGCGATGAGCCGCAGTTGCGTGTCCTCCAGGTACCGGAGGCGATCAACGTGTCGGCCCGTTACGGCCTGGCATTGCTCGGCCCGGCCGAGGCGCCGGCGCAGGCTTATGCCCGCTACCTGTTGGGTCCGCAGGGCCAGGCCGTCCTCGCCTCGTACGGCTTCAGTCCGCCATGAGGCCCGCCCGTCGCGTCGCGCTGCTGAAGGCCGGCGCGGCGCTGGGCGCCACTGCTGCCTCGCTCGCGGCACCCGCATCGGGCCGGCGTGCCGAGCTGACCGACAGCGCCGGGCGCAAGCTGCCGGTGCCGCGGCAGGTAGAACGGGTACTGCCGGCGGGACCGCCCGCCGCGATCCTCGTCTACACGCTGGCGCCCGATGCCCTGATCGGCTGGCCGCGGGCGAACCGGGCCGAGGAGCTGGAATACCTGTTGCCCGGGGTTGGCGACCGGCCCGCCATCGGCCGAATCACCGGGCGCGGCAACAGCGCCAACCTGGAATCCCTGCTGCAGCTGCGGCCCGACCTGATCGTCGACAGCGGCTCTCTGCGGGACACCTACGTCGAGCTGGCCGATCGCGTCCAGTCGCAGACCGGCATCCCGTACGCGCTGCTGGACGGCCGCTTCGCCGCGATACCGGGCACCTACGAGCTGCTCGGCGAGCTGCTCGACCGACCCGCGCGGGCACGCGCGCTCGCGCAGTACGCGAGCGACACCATGCGGTCGGTCGCCTCGCGGATCGCCCAGGTGCCCCTCGAGCGGCGTCCCCGGGTCTACTATGCGAGAGGCCCGAACGGACTCGAGACCGGACTCGGGGGGTCGATCAACGTCGAAAGTCTCGAGTTCATCGGCGTGCGGCTCGTGAGCCGCGAGCAGGCAGGGGGGCTGGTGCGGGTATCGATGGAGCAGGTGCTGCGCTGGGATCCGGACGTGATCATCACGATCGACCGGGAGTTCGCGCGCGGCGTAGCCACCGATCCGTTGTGGCAAGGCGTTCGCGCGGTCCGGGAAGGGCGGGTGCATCTTTCGCCCAAGTTGCCCTTCGGCTGGATCGACTTCCCGCCCGGCGTGAACCGGCTGCCGGGGCTCTGGTGGCTGGGCAAGGTCGTGTTCCCGGCCCTGTTTCCTGAGGACCTTGCCGCCGTCACGCGGGAGTTCTACCGGCTCTTCTACGGCGTGACGCCCGACGACGCCCGGATCGACCGCGTGCTTGCCGGTCGCGGCTGATGCCGACCGGGGCGGCTGCCGCCGGCACGACGCCGCGGCGCGGACGATCGATGGTCTCGGGCATCGTGGTCGCTTCCTGCCTGCTGCTCCTCGGGCTTGGCGTCGCCTTCCTGGTCGGGCGCTACCCGGTGACGCCGGTCCAGCTGCTGGAGGTGCTGTGGGCACGGCTGACCGGTTCGGCGCCCACCGTGCCGGTGAACGTCGAGGTCGTGGTGATGCAGGTGCGCGGTCCGCGGGTGCTTGCGGCCGTCCTGGTCGGTGCTGCGCTGTCCCTGGCAGGCGCCGCGTTCCAGGGGCTCTTCCGCAATCCGCTGGTGTCGCCGGACATCCTGGGCGCCTCCGCCGGCGCGGCACTGGGTGCCGTGCTCGGCATCTTCCTGTCCTTCGGCATCTTCGGTATCCAGGCGGCGGCTTTCGGCGGAGGCCTCATGGCGGTGTCGCTGGTCTACCTGCTCGGCAGCACCATCCGCGGCGGCGACCCGCTGCTGAGCCTGCTCCTCATGGGGATCGTCATCGGCTCGCTGCTCGGCGCGGGCATCGGCCTGCTGAAGTATCTGGCCGATCCGTACGACCAATTGCCTGCCATCACCTTCTGGCTGCTGGGCAGCCTCGCGGCCACCAGCTCGGAGGACCTGCTGCCGCTGCTCGGTCCGGTCGCGCTTGGCTCAGCGCTGCTGCTGCTGCTGCGCTGGAAGATGAACGTGATGTCGCTGCCCGACGAGGAGGCGCGCACGCTCGGCGCGCCGACCCGCCTGCTGCGGGTACTGATCATCGCGGCGGCCACCCTGGTGACCGCCGCGAGCGTGGCTGCCGCAGGCATCGTCGGCTGGATCGGCCTGGTGGTGCCGCATCTCGCGCGATTCCTGGTGGGGCCGTCATTCCCGAGGCTGCTGCCGACCACCGCGCTGCTCGGCGGCGGCTTCCTGCTGCTGATCGACACGCTGGCGCGCACCCTCGCCCCGGTGGAGATTCCGCTCGGGATACTGACCGCGCTGATCGGCACGCCGTTCTTCGTCTACCTGCTGCGCGGCGCGCGCCGCGACTGGTCCTGATGCTGAAGGCAACGTCGCTGGCGATCGGCTATCCCGGGCAGCGGGTGGGCGAGGGGCTGGACGTGCGCCTTGCAGCGGGCACCGTGCTGGCGCTGCTTGGCCCCAACGGCTGCGGCAAGACCACCTTGCTGAAGACGCTGCTCGGACTGCTGCCTCCCCAGGGCGGCGAGGTCACGCTCGATGGGCGCGCCCTCGATGCCTGGAGCCCCGCGGAGCGCGCACGGCGCCTCGCCTACGTGCCGCAAAGCCAGTCGGGCGGCTTCGCGTACACGGTGGAAGACATGGTGTTGATGGGACGCACCGCCCATGGCGGTCTGCTCGACCGGCCGAATGCGCGGGATCGGCAGGTGGCCGCGGAGATGATCGAGCGCCTCGGCATCGCGCATCTCTCGCACCGGCCGATCACCATGATCTCGGGCGGCGAGCGTCAGCTCGCGCTCATCGCCCGCGCGCTCGCGCAGGAGGCGCGCATCGTCATGCTTGACGAACCGACCGCGAGCCTCGACTTCGGCAACCAGGGCAAGGTGCTGCGCGAGATCCGCCGCCTGGCGAGCCAGGGCCTGGGGGTGCTCTTCACCACGCACGATCCCAACCACGCGAGCCGCTTTGCCGACGAGGCGATCCTGATCCGGGGCGGCCGCATGTTGGCGAGCGGCGCGGTGTCACGGGTGATCGTGAAGGAAAACCTGGAGCAGCTGTACGGCACGACGGTGGAGCAGGTGGGGGCGGCCGACGGCCAAGGCCATGCTTTCCTTCCTGGCTAGGAAGACCCTGCGGGCCTGCCGGGCAAGCCGCTCGACACCGGTGTCGGCGCGGCCTGGGGAATACCATGCGGCAAGGGAACCGCAATCGCCGGCATGCTCGCAGGCGTCACGGCCGCCGTACCCGGCGATCGGCCCGTCCAACCAAACTCCAGGAGTCCACATTAAACTGAGCGCCCGCAATATGCTGCCCGGCAAGATCGTCTCGATCGTCAAGGGACCGGTGACCACCGAAGTGACCATCGAGCTCGCGCCGGGCGTGCAGCTGGTATCGGCGATCACATCCGCTTCCGCCAAGGCGCTCGAGCTGACCGAAGGCGCGCAGGTCTACGGTGTGATCAAGGCCTCGAGCGTGATGATCGCGACGGATTGACGACACGGCCGGTAGCACGCCGGCCTTGGCCTGCCCTTGGTCTGCCTGCGCGAGCGACGCGGCCCCGGGCAGACCGAAGCAGTCGGTTCAGTCGGCCGGCTCGCCGTCCGGCGGGGCCCGTAGCAGCTCCGCATGCCGCCGTCCCACCCGCTCGAAGAACCGCACCGCGTGGGCAAGCACTTGCGCCTCGAGGTCGACGCCGGCTCCCACGGCGTCTTGTCGAGTCGGGGACAGCCGGTATCGGATGCGGCTTGTGCACTCCGTAGCCATCGCCTCGAGGACGGCGCTGCCATTCGGCAGCTTGGCCAGCTGGCGGGCAATCTGCATCTCGAGAACCGAGCCATGAGGCTGGCGAGCAGCAAGAACGATATTGAGTCGATGCTCCGAACGAAGCTGGTCCAGCAG
>JAEWEW010000230.1 GCA_023389175.1 Pseudomonadota bacterium
GTTCGAGCTGGTCCATGCGCGCTTCTCGGAGCTCGAGCGGGTCCTCGACGAACGCGGCATCGGCTGCATCGACGGTCTGCTGCTCGACCTCGGCATCTCGTCGCCCCAGGTCGACGATCCGTCGCGCGGCTTCAGCTTCCTGCAGGACGGCCCACTGGACATGCGCATGGATCCGACGCGCGGCATGTCGGCGCGGCAGTGGCTCGAGCATGCGTCGGAACAGGAAATTGCGGAGGTACTGAAACGATATGGGGACGAACGGTTTGCTGTTCCGATTGCAGCGGCGATTGTTGCTCGCCGCGGCCAAGCCGGTGGCGCGGGGATTCAAACCACACGACAACTTGCCGATGTCGTGGCGGCAGTCGTTCGCCGGCGGCAAAAGAGGCCGGAGGTGGGCAAGAACCCGGCAACACGTACCTTTCAGGCTCTACGGATTCACGTCAATGACGAAGGCGCCGAGCTCGCGCGGGCACTAGCGGCCGCGCTGCGCCGGCTCGTGACCGGCGGGCGCCTCGCAGTCATCAGTTTCCACTCGATCGAAGATCGCATGGTCAAGCAGTTCATCTCGTTGCACAGCGGCAAGAGCGCGCAGCGGCATCCGGTCACCGGTGCGCCGCTCGCCGCGCCGACGCTTGCGAGCTGCGGTCGCATCCTGCCGGGCGCCGACGAGGTGGCCGCCAACCCGCGGGCGCGCTCGGCGGTGCTGCGGGTCGCGGAACGGACGGCGGCGGAGATCGCCCCGTGAGCCCGCGCGTCCTCGCCCGCGTCAACGTCGGTCTCGCGGCGGCGCTGATGATCGCCGCGCTGCTGCTGGTGACCTCGCAGCACCGGGCCCGCCGGCTCGCCATCGACCTCGAGCGGGCGCAGGGACAGATGCGAGAGCTCGACGTCCGCCATTCGCAGCTGCAGCTCGAGATCTCCAAGCTCGCGAAGGCGTCGCTGGTGGACCGCCGCGTGAGGGCGGAGCTGCACATGATCCCGCTGTCGCCGGAGCGCACGCTGTACCTCAGGGAGGCCAACTGATGGCCCGATCGGTCAAGTTCGCCGCGCCCAACCTGCTCCAGACCAGGCTGCAGCTCTGGCGCTCGCGCTTCATCTTCTCGCTGGTGGCGGTCAGCTTCGTCGCGCTCGCCGGCAAGGCGCTCTACCTGCAGACCGTGTCGTCTCCCTTCCTGCTCGCCAAGGGCGCGCAGCGCTACGAGAAGACGATCGAGCTGCAGGCCAACCGCGGCCGCATCCTCGATCGCCACGGCGTGGTGCTCGCCACCAGCCTTCCGGCACGCTCCGTCTGGGCCTATCCCGATCGGGTCGACCTGGACGATCCGCGCCTGATGGACGTCGCGCGGCTGCTGGAGATCAAGCCGCTCGACCTGCAGCGCCAGCTCTCCGAGGATCGCAACTTCGTCTTCCTGCGACGGCAGGTGGATCTCGACACCGCCGAGCGGATCAAGGCGCTGCGCATCAAGGGCTTCGGCCAGGACGACGAGTACAAGCGCAGCTATCCGGAAGGCGAGACCGTCGCCCACCTGGTCGGCTTCACGGACATCGGCCACGTCGGGCAGGAAGGGCTCGAGCTCTCGTTCCAGTCGATGCTGGCCGGCCAGCCCGGCAGCCGCCGCGTCATTCGCGACGGCACCGGCCAGATCATCGGCGCGATCGACCAGGTGCGTGAGCCGCGCGACGGGCGCGACCTGCGGCTCACCATCGATACCCGCATCCAGGCGCGCACCTTCGAGGCGCTCAAGGAGGCAGTGAAGGTGAACGCGGCCAAGGCCGGCGCCGCGATCGTGCTCGATGCGCGCAACGGCGAGGTGCTCGCCCTCGCCAACTGGCCGTCCTACAACCCGAACGAGCGCTCGGGCCTCTCCGGAGCGCAGCTGCGCAACCGGGCGATCACCGACATCTACGAGCCCGGCTCCACGATGAAGGTGTTCACCGCCGCGCTCGCGCTCGAGAGCGGCAAGTACCGTCCCGGCAGCGTGATCGACGTGCGCGAGGGCCGGATGACGATCGGCCGCGACACCATCCGTGATTCCCATCGCATCAAGGAGCTCACCACGCTCGAGCAGGTGATCCAGCGCAGCTCCAACATCGGCACCGCCAAGATCGCCCTGTCGATCCCACCCGAGCAGCACTGGCGACTGCTCACCGCCGCGGGCTTCGGGCAGGCGCCCCGGCTCGGCTTCCCGGGCGCCGCTTCCGGGCGGCTCCGTCCGTACCGGAAATGGAAGCCGATCGAGCATGCCACCATCTCGTACGGACACGGCGTGTCGGTATCCCTGATGCAGATGGCGCGGGCCTACACCATCTTCGCGGGCGACGGCGAGTTGCTGCCGGTCTCCATCTTCAAGGCGCCCGAACAGGAGCAGCGTGGCCGCGCGATCCAGGTCTCGCTGCGCGCCGGCGAGGATGCGCATGACGGCGACACCGTCCGCGGCGTGCCGGTGGTGAGCCCCGGCACCGCTGCCGCGATCCGCCACATGCTGGAGTTGGCTGCGGGGCCGAAGGGCACCGCACCCTCGGCGCAGGTGCACGGCTACCGCGTGGGCGGCAAGACCGGCACGTCGCTCAAGCTGGAGAACGGCCGCTACGTGAAGAAGTACGTGTCGTCGTTCGTCGGCATGGCGCCGATGTCCGATCCCCGGATCATCGTCGCGGTGATGATCGATGAGCCGTCGAGCGGCAAGTACTATGGTGGCCAGATCGCCGGCCCGGTGTTCTCGCGGATCGCCGGCGATGCGCTCCAGACGCTCGGTGTCGAGCCCGATGCGCCCTTCGAGACGATGATCTCGCCGATGGTCGCGTTGCGCAAGGAAGGCGTGTGACGGGGTCCCGGTCGATCGGGCCGGTCGCGCGGCATGCCGCCGACTGGCTCAGGCAACAGCTGCCGGCTCGGGCGCGACTGCGCTGCGACAGCCGGCGGGTGACCGCGGGCGATGCGTTCTTCGCGTACCCGGGCGAGCGCGGCGACGGTCGCGACTGGCTGCGCCCGGCGCTCGAGGCGGGTGCCGCCGCGATCCTGATGGAGCGGGCCGGCCTGGAAGCCTTCGAGACCGTGGTGGCCGAGGCCGGCGTGCCGTCGCTCGCGATCGAAGGCCTGCGGCGCCAGGCCGGCGAGATCGCCTCGGCCTACCTCGGCGAGCCGAGCGCGCGCATGAAGGTGATCGCGGTCACCGGCACCAACGGCAAGACCAGCTGCACGCACTGGATTGCGCAGGGCTTCGAGCATCGCGCCCGCCAGCTCGCCGCGGCGCGCCGCGGGGACGGTGCTGACGCGACCATGGAACCCGACCGTGCGCGCGCGGCGGTGATCGGTACGCTCGGCGCCGGCATCCCGGCTCGGGGCGACGCCGGCGAGTTCGAGCCGGAGCCCGATGCCGACGCGATCCTCACCACGCCGGACGCGCTGGGCCTGCAGCACCGGCTCGCCGACTTCGCCGCCCGCGGCATCGAGCTGGTCGCGCTGGAGGCCTCCTCCATCGGCCTGCAGCAAGGCCGGCTGAACGGCACCCGGATCGCGGTCGCTGTGCTGACCAACCTCAGTCGCGACCATCTCGACTACCACGTGACGATGCAGGCCTACGCGGCAGCGAAGGCCAGGCTCTTCGCGTGGCCGACGCTCGAGGCGCTGGTGGTCAACCTCGCGGACCCGGCGTCGGCCGAGATGATGAACGCGGCCGATCCGGACCTGCGGCGGATCGGCTACCTGCTCAACGACACGCCGGCCGGCGGCGAAGCCCTGGTCGACGCAGGCGAGCGCTCCACCGCCTGCAGCGACCTGCTCACCGCGACGCCCGTGGACGCGCACGGCCGGATCCTGCTGTCGTGGTTCCGCGCCGCCGGCGAGGCATGGCCGGCGGACCGGCGCGAGGCGACGGGCGGCGGGGACAGCATCGACCTGCAGCTCTCGCTCATCGGCCGCTTCAACATCGCGAACGCCCTGGCGGTCGCCGGCACCTGGCTCGCCCTCGGCTGGTCGCTCCCGGAGATCGCGGCCGGCCTGGAGCGGCTGCGCCCGGTCCCCGGACGCCTGCAGATGGTGGGCGACCCGCGCGACGCGCTGATGCCGCTCGCGGTCATCGACTATGCGCACACGCCGGATGCGCTTGCCAACGCGCTGGCGGCGCTGCGACCGCTTGCCGAGGCCCGCCGCGGGCGGCTGTGGTGCGTCTTCGGTGCCGGCGGCGATCGCGACCCGGGCAAGCGGGCTCCGATGGCGGCAGCGGTGGAGCGGCATGCGGACGAGGTGGTGCTGACCAGCGACAACCCGCGCAGCGAAACGCCGGAGGCGATCATCGCGCAGCTGCGCGCCGGCCTCTCGAGGGCGCCGTGGCGCGAGCAGCCGGACCGGGCGCAGGCGATCGCCGCGGCCCTGCAGGCGGCCGCGCCGGCGGACGTCGTCCTGATCGCGGGCAAGGGACACGAGGCCTACCAGGAGATCCGCGGGCAGCGCCTGCCGTTCTCCGATGTCGACCAGGCGCGGCTCGCGCTGCGGCAGCGGGCCGAGGCATCCGCGCCCGCGGGCGGCTGCGCGGGATCCGGCGCCGGCGATGGCGATGTTTGACCTGCGCCAGGCTTTCGACTGGCTGCCCCAGGCGGTGCTGCTCGGCACCGGCGCGGAGCGGATCGAGCGGGTGAGCACCGACACGCGGGACATCCGGCGCGGCGATCTCTTCGTCGCGCTGCGCGGCGACCGCTTCGACGGCCACGACTTCGTGGGCGACGCGGTCGCCAAGGGCGCGGCCGCGATCGCGGTCGAGCGCTGGACCGAGCGCGCGGCGGCACCGGCGCTGCTGGTGCCGGACAGCCGCAAGGCACTCGGCTGGATCGCCGCGGGCTGGCGCCGCGGCTTCGACCTGCCGCTGATCGCCGTGACCGGCAGCAACGGCAAGACGACGGTCAAGGAGATGATCGCGGCCATCCTGGCCGCCCACTACGGCCCGGCCGCGGCGTTCGCCACGCGCGGGAACCTGAACAACGACGTCGGCGTGCCGCACACGCTGCTGTCGCTCGAATCCGGCCACCGCGCCGCCGTCGTCGAGCTCGGCATGAACCACCTGGGCGAGATCGCCTGGCTCGCGAGCCTCGCCCGGCCGACGGTCGCGCTGGTGAACAACGCGCAGCGCGAGCACCAGGAGTTCCTCGACGGCCCCGCGGCCACCGCGACCGAGAATGGCGCGGTGCTGCAGGCGCTCGGCAGCGACGGCGTCGCTGTCTTTCCCGGTGACGATCCGCATGCGCCGATCTGGCGCCGCCTGGCAGGCGCGCGGCGCACCATCGAGTTCGGCCTCGAATCCGCGCAGGCGGTGCATGCGCCGCGGGATGCCCGGCCGGCGGGCTTCACCGCGACGGTGGCCGGGCAGCCGCTCGAGCTGCGGCTCAACATCGCCGGCCGCCACAATGTGCGCAACGCGCTCGCCGCGGTCGCCTGCGCCCACGCGATCGGCGTGCCGAACGAGGCCATCGCCCGCGGGCTGCAGGCGTTCGTGCCGGTCGCCGGCCGGTTGCGGCGGCTGCGCGGTGCCGCCGGCTTCGAGCTGATCGACGACACCTACAACGCGAATCCGGACTCGGTCCGGGCGGCGATCGACGTGCTCGCCGACGAGCCGGCGCCGCGCCTGCTGGTGCTCGGCGACATGGGCGAGGTCGGCGCCCAGGGACCGCTGTTCCACCGCGAGGTGGGCGCCTATGCGCGCGACCGCGGCATAGACCGCCTGCTGGCCGCCGGCGCGCAGAGCCGCGAGACGGTGGCTGCCTTCGGCGAAGGCGCGACCCATTTCGAGTCGGTGGAGGCGCTGGTCGAGGCGGTCGCGCGGCTCGCGCCCGGTTTCGGCGCCGTGCTGGTCAAGGGCTCCCGCTTCATGCGGATGGAGCGGGTGCTGCCGGCGCTGGGGCAGGCGCAGGAGCCGACGCAAGGGGGGCACCACTGATGCTGCTCGAGCTGTCGCAGTGGCTGGCGAAGGAGTACCGGGTCTTCTCGGTCTTCAACTACATCACCCTGCGGGCGGTGCTCGCCACCCTGACCTCGCTGTTCATCGGCCTGCTGTTCGGCCCGGCGGTGATCCGGCGGCTGACCGCGATGAAGATCGGGCAGGCGGTGCGCACCGACGGCCCGCAGACCCACCTGATCAAGACCGGCACGCCCACCATGGGCGGCGTGCTGGTGCTGATCTCGGTCGGCCTCGCCACGCTGCTTTGGGCGGACCTTGGCAACCGGTTCGTCTGGATCGTGCTGGTCGTGACCACCGGCTTCGGGCTGGTCTGCTGGGTGGACGACTATCGCAAGGTCGTCTACCGCGATCCCAAGGGCATGTCCGCGCGGGAGAAGTACCTGTGGCAGAGCGGCATCGGGCTGTTCGCCGCGTGCTATCTCGCCTTCGCCATCCCCAGCCAGACCAGCGGCCAGGCGCTGGACCTCTTCGTGCTGTGGCTGAAGAGCGGGCTGCGCATGGAGCTGCCGTCGAACGCCAACCTGATCGTGCCCTTCTTCAAGGAGATCGCCTATCCCCTCGGCGTCTTCGGCTTCATCGCCATGTCCTACTTCGTGATCGTCGGCACCAGCAACGCGGTCAACCTGACCGACGGCGCGGACGGCCTCGCGATCATGCCGGCGGTGCTGGTGGGCTCGGCTCTCGGAGTGTTCGCCTACGTGACCGGCAATGCGGTGTTCTCCCGCTACCTGCTGATCCCCTACATCCCCGGCGCCGGCGAGCTGGTGGTGGTGTGCGGGGCGATCGCGGGGGCCGGGCTCGCCTTCCTCTGGTACAACGCCTACCCGGCGCAGGTGTTCATGGGCGACGTCGGCGCGCTCGCGCTCGGCGCCGCGCTCGGCACGATCGCCGTCATCGTGCGCCAGGAGATCGTGCTGTTCATCATGGGCGGCGTGTTCGTCGCCGAGACCATCTCGGTGATGCTTCAGGTCGCCTACTTCAAGTACACCAAGCGCAAGTACGGGGAGGGCCGTCGCATCTTCCGGATGGCGCCGCTGCACCATCACTTCGAGGTGGGCGGCACCAAGGAATCCCAGATCGTCGTCCGGTTCTGGATCGTGACGATGATGCTGGTGCTGTTCGGCCTCTCGTCGCTGAAGCTGAGGTAGCGGTTTGGAGCTGAGCGACAGGCACGTGGCGGTGATCGGGCTCGGGGAGTCGGGCCTGGCAATGGCGCGCTGGGCCGCCTTCAAGGGCGCGCGGGTCACGGTGCTCGACGACCGCGAGCAGCCGCCGCAGCGCGCGGCGCTTGCGAGCGGCTGCCCGCAGGCACGGTTCGTCCACGGGCCCTTCGTCCTCGATTCACTGGGCGGGCCGGACCTGGTCGCATGGAGCCCCGGCCTTTCGCCGTTCGCCGGCGCCGCCGCGCCGCTGCATCGCGAGGCAACCGGCGCCGGCATCCCGATCCATGGCGAGCTCGACTTCTTCGCGGCCGAGCTTGCCGCGCGGGCGGCGGACGGCTACCGCCCGCGGGTGGTCGCCATCACCGGTACCAACGGCAAGACGACGGTCACGCAGCTCGCCGGCCACCTGGCAACCGAGGCCGGCGTCGACGTGCGCACCGCCGGCAACATCGGGCCCGCGATGCTGCAGGCGCTGCAGGAGGCGATCGAATCCGGTCGCCTGCCGGCGCTGTGGGTGCTCGAGCTGTCGAGCTTCCAGCTCGCGCTCGCCGGTGACCGCGAGTCGCCGCTGCGCTGCACTGCCTCGGTCGTGC
>JAEWEW010000295.1 GCA_023389175.1 Pseudomonadota bacterium
TTGCTGGAAGCGGACCAGCTGCTCGTTGCCGCGCTTCACGATGGTCTCGAGCGCCTCCTTGGCCTCCTTCTTGCCGGCCCAGACGGCCTCCAGCTCCTCGTCGATGATGGCGCGGACCTGGACGAAGTTGCCGATCCGGATGCCGCGGGACTTGTCGGTGGTCTTGCGGATCATCTGCGTGACCGCGACGTCGGTGCCCGGGTTCTCCTTGTAGAAGCCGGACTTCTCCGTCATCTCGTAGGCCGCCTTGGTGACCGGCAGGTAGCCGGTGCGCGTATGGTTGGACATGGCGACCTTGTCGGCGGACAGGTAGTTCAGGAAGGCCGCGACCGCCTTGTACTCCTCGGGCTTCTTGCCGGCCATCACCCAGAGGCTCGCGCCGCCGATCACGGTGTTCTGCGGGGCGCCCTGCACGTCCGGGTAATACGGCAGCGTGGACATGCCGTGCGTGAACTTGCCCTCGCGCTTGACCCGCGCGTAGAGCGCGGAGCTGCCGGTCATCATGGCGCATTCGCCGGCGGCGAACACCGCGTCGGCGGTGCTGCCGCGGCCACGGTAGTGGAAGAGGCCCTGCTTGGCCATGTTGGCCAGGTTCTCGATGTGGCGGACATGAAGCGGCGAATCGACGACGAGCCGGGTGCCGGTGCCGCCGAAGCCATTGCCGAGCGTGGAGAACTCGACGTTGTGCCAGGTGGAGAAGCTCTCCAGCTGCGTCCAGCTGATCCAGCTGGTGGTGTACGGGCAGCGATGCCCGGAAGCCTTCAGCTTGGCGGCCGCCGAGACCACCTCGGGCCAGGTCTTGGGCGGGTTCTCCGGATCCAGGCCGGCCGCCTTGAAGGCGTCCTTGTTGTAATGGAAGATGGTGGTGGAGCTGTTGAACGGGAAGCTCAGCATCTGCCCGTCCGGCGCGGTGTAGTAGCCTGCGACGGCCGGCACGTAGCGGCTCGGGTCGAACTTGTGCCCGGCCTCCTTCATCACCTCCGCCACCGGCTTGATCGCCTTGCGCGAGGCCATCATGGTCGCGGTGCCTACCTCGAAGACCTGGAGCAGGTGCGGCGCGTTGCCGGCGCGGAAGGCCGCGATGGCGGCGGTGAGCGACTCGTCGTAGCCGCCCTTGTAGGTGGGCACCACGCGGTACTGGCTCTGGCTCTCGTTGAAGCCCTTGGCGAGGTCATTGACCCATTCGCCAAGCGCTGCGGACATGGAATGCCACCACTGGATCTCGGTCTGCGCCTGAGCGGGCAAGCTGAAGCAGGCAGCCACGGCCAGGGCCGCCCATCGGGTTGTCGCTACTCTCATGGATTCTCCTGTTATCGGCCCGCGAGGCGGGCGTCCGGACTTTATGGCATCAACGTGACGGCGCGATGATGGTGCCTCGATTCATTCTGTCATAATTTCCCACCCCGGAGAACGGGGATCTCCCCGGGCCTTCGCAATGGCGCCATCCGTTACACGCGGCGCGCGCTCAAGTTACCATCGCGGCGCCGCAGCGCCGATGCGCGGCGGCAAGGACGCTGCGCGCCTTCGCGCGGCGCAGCCCGGCCAGCCGAGGGACTCGACACAGTGATCGCGCAATGCTCCGCATGACCGCCCGCAGGGCGGCAGCCCTGGGAATCGGACTCGCCTTTCCCGGGCTTGCCGCCGCCGCGGAGGTCGACGGCGCGCGCCTGTCGGTGTGGTGGGCAATTCCCTTCGTCGGCATCCTGCTCTCCATCGCGCTGTGGCCGCTCTTCGCGCCGCGGTTCTGGCATCACCACTTCGGCAAGATCTCCGCGGCCTGGTCGCTTGCCTTCCTGGTGCCGTTCGCCGCCCTGTTCGGCTTCGACCTCGCCGGCCAGAGCCTCGTGCATGCGCTGCTGGCCGAATACATTCCCTTCATCCTGCTGCTCACCGCGCTTTTCACGGTGGCGGGCGGCATTCACGTGAGCGGCAACATCAAGGGCGCCCCGGCGGTCAACACCGCGATCCTCGCGGTCGGGACGGTGCTCGCCAGCTTCATGGGGACCACCGGCGCCTCGATGCTTCTGATCCGCCCCCTGGTGCGGGCGAACGACAACCGGCGCCACCAGGCCCATGTCGTCGTCTTCTTCATCTTCCTGGTGTCGAACGTCGGCGGCTCGCTCACGCCGCTCGGTGATCCGCCGCTCTTCCTGGGATTCCTGAAGGGCGTCGATTTCTTCTGGACGATGAAGACCATCTTCCCCGAGACGCTCTTCATGGCACTGACCCTGCTGGCGATCTTCTACCTCCTGGACAGCTGGCTCTACCGCAAGGAGGGAGTCCTGCCGGTGGATCCCACGCCGCCCACGGACCCGCCGCTCGGCGTGCAGGGCAAGGCCAACTTCCTGCTGCTCGGCGTGGTCGTCGCACTTGTGCTCATGAGCGGGATCTGGAAGTCGAGCGTGGCCTTCGACATCTGGGGCACGCACGTGGGGCTGCCCGGACTCGTGCGCGACATCGGGCTGATCGTGGTGACCTTCGTCTCGCTCGCGATCACGTCCTCGCAGGTGCACGAGGACAACCAGTTCGGCTGGGGGCCGATGGCCGAGGTCGCCAAGCTGTTCGCCGGGATCTTCCTCACCATCATCCCGGTCATCGCCATGCTTCGGGCCGGCACGGAGGGGCCGTTCGGCGCGGTGGTCGCCGCCGTCACCGGGCCCGACGGCAACCCGAATCCGGCGATGTACTTCTGGGCGACCGGCGTGCTGAGCTCGTTCCTGGACAACGCGCCGACCTACCTGGTGTTCTTCAACACCGCCGGCGGCGATCCGCAGGTGCTGATGACGACGCTCGCGCCGACGCTCGCGGCCATCTCCATGGGTGCGGTGTTCATGGGCGCCAACACCTACATCGGCAATGCACCCAACCTCATGGTGAAGGCAATCGCGGAAGACCGGGGCGTGCGCATGCCGAGCTTCTTCGGCTACATGGCCTGGTCGATTGCGGTGCTGCTGCCGCTCTTCGCGATCGTGACGGTGATCTGGTTGCGGTAGGGCCCAGGCACCTAGCTTTCGGCCTGGCGCTTGCGTCGCTTCCACAGCGTCGTGCGGGAAATCCCCAGGTGGCGCGCCGCCTCCGACACCCGGCCGCCGGAGAGGGTCATGGCCCGCTCGATCTGGTCCAGCTCCGCCCGGTCGCGCGCGCTTGCGAGCGTGTCCGCGGCGGGCAGGTCGAGCCGTTGCTCGGGGAAAAGATCGGTTGCGCCGATGATCTCCGAGTCCGTGAGGGCTGCCGCCCGCTCGAGCCGGTTGCGCAGCTCGCGGACGTTGCCCGGCCACGGATGGGCAAGCATGGCGGCCCGGGCCGACTCGTCCAGCACCAGCCGCTCGCGGCCGGCACGCACCGCCGCCTCGGCGGCGAACGCCTCCGCGAGGGCGATGATCTCGGCAGGCCGCTCCCGCAGCGGCGGGATGCGGAGCTCCACCACCGCGAGCCGGAAGTACAGGTCCTGGCGAAATCCGCGGGCGGCGATCAGCTGCGCGAGATCGGCGTTGGTGGCCGCGACGATGCGGCCCCTGAAACGGATCGGGCTGCGGCCGCCGACCCGCCGGAAATCGCCGTCGTTCAGCACCCTCAGCAGGGCCGCCTGGAGCCTGGGATCGAGCTCGCCGACCTCGTCGAGGAACAGCGTGCCGCCGCCGGCTTCCTCGAAGTAGCCGACATGTGCCGTCACCGCGCCGGTGAAGGCGCCCTTCTCGTGCCCGAAGAACTGGCTCTCCATCAGCTCTGAAGGGATCGCGCCGCAATTGACCGCGACGAACGGCTGCGACTTCCGCGCGGACGAGGCGTGCAGGTACCGCGCGGCGACCTCCTTGCCGACGCCGGTCTCGCCCAGCAGCAGGACCGGCAGGTCCGTGCGCGCCAACCGCTCCAGGTCGGCGGCCAGGCGCAGCGTCGCTTCCGACCGCCCGAAAGGCGTCGGCTCGGCCGCCTCGCCGCTGTCGGCGGCCGGGGATGGGGTTGACGCGAGGATGCGCGCGACCAGGGCATCGACATCGTACGGCTTGGTGAGATAGTCGTCCGCCCCGGCCCGCACCAGCCGTACCGCCTGGTCGACCTCGGCGAAGGCGGTTGCGAACACGATCGGTGTCCTGCCGAGGTACGGCAGCGCCTGCCGGTACAGGTCCTCGCCGGAACCATCGGGCAGCCGGATATCGGCGACGACGAAGGACGGCCGGCTGCGGCGCAGCTCCGCCATGGCCGCCTGGCAGGTCCGCGCCCAGCGCACGGCAACGCCCTCGAGCTGCAGCCGTTGCGCCAGCGCGCCGCCGAGGACGTGGTCGTCCTCGATCAGCAGGACGTCACGCGAGCCCGACATCGCCGGCCAGAAGCGGCTCGACCGCCGTCGGGGCACCGAGCGGGACGTGCAGCGTGATGTGGGTCCCGCCCTCGGAGCGCGCGGTGACCGAGACCCTCCCCTGCAGGCGCTCCACCAGGCGGACGATCACGGCGACTCCGAGACCCGCATTGCCCGCCGGCGCAACCCCGGTCTCCAGCCCGCTCGCCATCTCGGGCGACAGGCCGCGGCCGCGGTCCTCCACCTCGAGCCGCAGGTTCGAATGCTCGAGGCGGGCCCGCAGGGTCACGCGGCCGCCGACCGAGCTGGCGCGGATCGCGTTGAGCATCAGGTTGAGCAGCACCTGCCGGATCTCCGCCGCCGGCACCGGAACCTCCGCCGGCACCTGCAGGTCGAGATCCACGGTGACATCACGGCCGGAAGCGTCCGCCTGGGCGAGGATGCCCACGTCGCGGAGGTCCTGCTCGCGCAGATCCCGGCGCTCGATGGTGGTCCGATGGGTCTGGAGCGTGGCGTCGGTGACTTCCTGCAGGGCACGGACCCCGCGCTCGATGAAATCCAGCGCATCGGCCCGCGCGGCCGGATCGTCGCCGAACTTGCGCACGGTGCGGATGGCGGTGGAGATGCCCCCCAGCGGATTGCGGATCTCGTGCGCGAGCGTCGCCGCCATGCGTCCCAGGATGGCATCGCGCTCCTGCTCCATCACGCGACCGATCATGGCTTCCCGCTGCCGCGAATCGCTCACCATGCGATTGTAGGCGGCCAGCAGGCCCGCGGTCTGCGGATCCTGCCTCGGGATGAGCTCGTCGGCCACGGGCTGCGGCAGCCGGCCCTCGCCGAGCTGCAGGTGTTCCGTCAGGAGCGCGATGGGGCGCTGGAGCTGGCGGACGACGAGGAAACCGACGACGGCACAGACGCTGCTGAACAGCAGATCGAAGAGGAACAGCTTGGCCTTGAGTGCCTGTCGTTCCTCGCTGAAGGCGGAGACGTCCAGGTTGGCGACGATGGATCCGCCGCCGCCCCTTGCCGCTGCGGCGAGAACCGGATCGGCTGACGCCGGATCGGCTGCGCCGGCGAGGGCGGGCAGCGGACGCCACACCCAGACGCTGTCGCTGTCCTCGTCGAACCGCGTGCCCGGGCGGGCATGGACGAACTCGGCAAAGTCCTCGACCGGGGTGGCGGACGGATCGCGCGCGGGATCGTCCGACAGGGTGCGATCGGCCCGGGCGACGATGCGGCCGTCCTCGCCGAGGACGGCGAGGCGCAGGTCCACGATTCCTTCCCGGACGGTCAGTGACCGCTCCAGGATCGCCGTCATGGCCGCGCCGTCACCGTGGGCCAGGGCCGGAAGGAGTGCGGCCGCCAGCCCGTCCAGGTAGACCTGCCCGACCTGTCCCATCTGCCGCTCGAACTGCCGCGAGGATGTCTGGATCGCCACCTGGGTGGTCGTGACCGCCACGATGAAGATCATGAGGGCCACCGCGACCGGGAATCGCAGCGTGAGCGGCAGGCGCTTGAACCACACCGGCATCTGCGCCGCTCATGAAGTTGCTCTTCCCGGTACGTTACCAGCTGGATCGCCGACCACCAGGATGTCCCTGCGCAGGCCCGACCAGCGAAGCCGCCGCCTGGGGTCCACCTGCAGCTCCAGGACGCCGTGGTCGAACCAGGCACCCGGGGCCACGGCGAGCAGGCAGTCGGGGTCCGCGGCACCCAGCAGTCGCGCCGGACGGCCTTCCTCCAGGCGAACGGTCCAGCGCAGCCCGGAGTCCGCGGCGAGCGCCTCGAACCGTTCGATCGCCTCGGCCGCGGCGATCCGGGCGAGCCGGATACGCCGGTCGCGCATCATCTGCGCATGCCAGCCGCCGCCGACCGGCACCGGGCCGACATTGGAGAGGCGCGGGATGTCGATGATCGCCATGCCGCAGAGCTCGGCATCGTGGTGGCGGGCGAGCGCGACCGCCTCGCGGATGGCCTTCTCCAGGTTGGGGCCCTTGGCGAGCGCGAGCAGGACGGTCCGGACGCCGCCGGACTCCGATCGCTGTCCTGCACCCGGCGCCGCCTCCGGTTCGAAGCTCGCCCTCGGCAGCACGCCGCGCAACGCGTCCCCGGCGGTGCCCTGCCACAACGGGGCACCGCTCACATAGGCCGCGCGGCCGAGCAGATGGCCCGCCACCGGCGTGGTCAGCAGCAGGAACAGGAGGGCGATCGATACCTTGACCCAGGTGGCCGGCGCGCCGTCGGCCAGCGCCACGCCGATCAGCACCAACCCGCAGCCGGCCACGCCGGCCTTGGTGGCCGCGTGCATTCGCATGAAGAAGTCGGGCAGGCGCAGCACCCCGATCGCCGCCAGCAGGCTGACCGCGGCGCCGGCGAGGAGGAACAGGCAGGCGAGCCAGGTGGTCATGATTCCTCCTTGCGTGGATGGGACACCCGTTCCATGAATCCGGCGAAGGCGACGGTGGCGAGGAAGCCGACCAGAGCCACCCCGAGCGCGACGTCGACGAAAGCCATCGATCCGGTGGCCACGGCAGCCAGGCCCGCAGCCGCGGCCCCGAGCAGGGACAGCATGTCGAGGGCGACCACACGGTCCGCCACATGCGGCCCCCGCGCGATCCGCACGCCGGCAATGACCATGGCGCCGAGCAGCAGCAACGCGCTTCCGATGATCACGATGTCGAAGGCGACGGAGTCGTTCATGACAGCACCTCCCGGACGCTCCGCTCGAAGCCGTCCTTGATCTGGCGCACGGTCTGGTCGGAGACGTTCATGACGTGCACATACAGGACCCGCCGGTCCCCGGACACGTGCAGGCTGGTGGTGCCCGGGGTGAGCGTGATCATGTTGGCCAGGACCGAGATGCCGGCGTCCGAGCGCAGGTCGAGCGGCACGGCGACGATCGCGCTATGGCTGACGCGCTGTGGATCGATCACCGTGAGGATGACATCCTGCACGGACAGGACGAGCTCGCGCAGGAAGAGGCCGGCCAGTGCCAGCCAGCGGAAAGTGGTTCTCAAGGCGCTCATGACGTAGGTCCTCCTTCAGGGCAGCGCGGCCGCGGGGCCGGATGCGATCGGCGCAGCCGCGTCGCCGAGCACGGCCTCGATATAGGCGGTCGGCTCGAGCAGCTGGTTCGCCGCGCGCAGCGAGAACTCGACGAAGGGCTCGGCGGCCAGCCCGATCGTCACCGTGATCGCGCCGAGCGCCGCGATCGGCGGCAGCATCGCGAGCCGCGCGGGCCGGTTGCCGCGCCAGCGATCGGCGGCGCCGGCGCCGCCTTCCGGCGCGGCTTTCCAGAAGGCCTCGTTCCAGATCTTCACCATCGAGTAGAGCGTCAGCAGGCCGACGATCAGGGCGACCGCGGCGACCAGCCCGTGCCCCGCATCGATGCTCGACTTGATGACGACGTACTTCGCCCAGAATCCCGACAGCGGGGGCAGGCCGGCGAGGGACATTGCCGGAACCAGGAACAGCACCGCGAGCAGCGGGGAGGTGCGATGCAATCCGCCCATGCGCTTCAGGTCGAAGGTGCCGCCGGCGACCCTCATCGCACCGGCCACGAGGAAGAGGTTCGCCTTGACGACGATGTGGTGCAGGACGTAGAGCACCGAGCCGGCGAGCGCCAGCGGCGTCGCGACCGCCACTCCCACCAGCATGTAGCCGATCTGGCTGATGATGTGGAACGAGAGGATGCGGCGCACGTCGAAGTGCGACGCGGCGCCGAGCACGCCGGTGACCATGGTGAGCACCGCCACCGTCGCGATGATCGGCCCGGTGTAGCCGGCATCACCCGGAAAGATCAGCGTGAACATCCGGATGATCGCGTAGACGCCGACCTTGGTGAGCAGCGCCGCGAAGATGGCGATCACCGGCACGGACGCGGTGTGGTAGGAGGCCGGCAGCCAGAAGAAGAGCGGGAAGAGGGCCGCCTTGGAGGCGAAGGCAATCAACAGGAGAACGGACAGCGCGGCGACCAGTCCGTCGTTGCCGACGCCCGGCAGCGTCCTCGCGAGATCCGCCATGTTGAGCGTGCCGGTCGCCCCGTAGAGCAGGCCGACGGCGATCAGCAGGAAGGTCGTCGCCACCAGGTTGAGCGTGACGTACTTGACCCCCGCGTCCAGCTGCTCACGTCGTCCGCCCACCACGAGCAGTCCGAAGGAGGAGATCAGCATCACCTCGAACCAGACGTAGAGGTTGAACAGGTCCCCGGTCAGGAAGGACCCTGCCACGCCGAAGAGCAGCCCGTGGTAGAGCGGATGGTGGAAGGCGCGGTCGCGCAGGCGGGTCTCGCCGGCCATCTCGAACACCGCGACGGCCACCGCCATGATGCCGGTGATGAGCACCATGGCCGCCGCCAGCAGGTCGGCGACCAGGCTGATGCCGAACGGCGCCTGCCAGGAGCCGACGTTCACCGCCAGCACGCCGGCCCCGGAGACGGCCGCGAGCAGGGCGATCGACGCGGCGAGCAGCAGCAGGCTGCCGGCGAGGCTCGCGATCCGCTGCGCCCGCCCGTGCCTCCAGAGCGCCGCGCAGGTGCACAGGGTCGCCAGCGGAATGGCGAGCGGCAGGGCGAGGAGCAGGTGCGGCATCACCGGCCGTCCTTCTCGGTTGCCTCGCCCGCTTCGGGCTCGGCCGCGCGCATCGCCTCCGGATCCATGGTCCCCAGGCTGCGGTTCGCGTGGTGGAACAGCACCATGGTGTACACCACCAGGGAGAACGAGATGACGATCGCCGTGAGGATCAGCGCCTGCGGCAGGGGGTTCGCGCTCGTCGCGAGGACCGTCTCCCCCGCCGGAACGATCGGCGGCTGCCAGCTGCCCATCCGCCCGTTGATGAAGATGGACAGGTTCGCGGCATTGCCCAGGACCAGCAGCCCGAGCAGCATCCGCAGCAGGTTGCGCGACATCAGCAGGTAGGCCGCCGCGCCGACCATCACGCCGAAGGCCAGGATGAATAGAGGTTCCATGTGAAGCTTTCCAGTGGGTTGCCCGCAATCACCAGGCGCGGCGACGAAGGCGGCATCGGATCCGGCTCACCCGGGTTGCCCCCGCTCGTCGAGATAGGGCGCGAGGAACGTCAGGACGGAGCCGGCCACCGCCAGGTAGACGCCGGTATCGAAGAGGAGCGTCGTGCCGATTGCCAAGCCGCCGTCGCTGATCCACCACCGGTGCGTGAGCAGCGGCGCGCCCTGCGCGAAGCCCGGCAGCGAGGACGCCAGCGCGAGCAGCACGCCGACGGCCGCGATCGTGGTCGGGCGAACCCTGACGACTGCCCGGAGCGCGTCGGGCCCTCGGGCCAGGGCATGGACCGCGATGCCGGCGGCCGCCACCAGGCCGCCGACGAAACCGCCGCCGGGCTCGTTGTGGCCGCGCCAGAGCAGCCAGAGGGAGAACGCGATCGACAGCGGCAGCAGGATGCGCCCGCTGAATGCGTGGATGAGCGATGTCATGGAGATTCCTCCGGTGGGTGCCGCGTCCTGCCGCTCCTGGAAGCGGTCACGCTGGCGATCAGGGCGGTCGCCGACAGCGCGGCGAGCGCGAGCACCGAGATCTCGCCAAGGGTGTCGAGCGCCCGGAAGTCCACGATGATCACGTTGACGAGATTGCGGCCATGCGCCTGCGGCACGCTCGTCTCGCGGAAGTAGTCGGACAGGCGACCGTCGAACGGGGTGGCGACGACCGCGAGCAGGATCGCCGCGGCGGCGATCCCGAGCACCGCGGCGGTCACCGCATCCCGGCGCCGCTCGTCGGCATCGCGCCGGTCGCGTTCGCGAAACGGCATGCGCCCGATCACCGCGAGCAGCAGGACCACGGCCAGCGCTTCCACGGCGAACTGGGTGAATGCGAGGTCCGGGGCGCCGTGGAAGAGGAACACCAGCGCGACGCCGAATCCCACCATGCCGGCGGCCGCAATCCCCGCGGTGAAGGACGCGGATCGAACCACCGCCACGGTGGCGAGTGCCAGCAGCGCGAACAGCACCACGGCGCGGCCTGCCCCTTCGAAGCTGAGCGGCGGCATGGCGAAGCCGCCTTCCAGGCCGAGCGTGCCGAGCACGGACAAACCGATGACGGCGAAGACGACATGCAGGTACCGGCGCAGGCTCCCGCCCTGGATCAGCCGGGTCTGCCAGGTGGAGAACGCCTGGACGGCGGCAAGCAGGCGGTCATAGGCGGAATCGGGCCCCCAGCGATCCAGCTCGGGGCGACTGGCGAGGAAGCTGCGCATGGGGTGCCAGTGCCACAGCAGCAGCACCCCGAGCGCGAGCGTTGCGACGCTCAACCAGAGCATCGGCGTGAAGCCGTGCCAGAGCGCGAGCGTCGGCTGCACCTGGTAGCCGGCGACGGCGCTCGCTGCAGGCCCGAGCAGGCGATGCGCGAGGGCCGGATGGACCCCGAACACCAGCCCGAGCACCGCGAGCACGGCCGGCGCGACCAGCATGCCGAATGCGGGGTCGTGCGGCTCGCGTGCGGAGCCGCCGGCAGCGCCGCCCGTCGTTAGCCTGCCGAAGAAGCAGCGCACGGTCACGACGCCCGCGACCACCACCATGCAGGCGTTGGCGAGCAGCGCGGTGCCGACCGCGATCCAGGGCGACGCCGCCGTGAGTCCGGCCTGGTAGATCATCTCCTTGCCCACGAACCCGACGAACGGCGGCAGGCCCGCCATCGACAGGCCAGCCAGCACCGCCACGGTCGCGGTCAGGGGCATCACGCGCGACAGGCCGCCCAGGGTGGATGCGTCGCGCGTGCCGGTCTCGTGGTCGATGATGCCGGCGATCATGAACAGGCATGCCTTGTACAAGGCATGCACCAGCAGGAAGGTGACGATCGCCGATGCCGCCACTTCGGTCGGAAGGCCGATCAGCGTCACCAGCGTTCCGAGCGACACCACCGTGGAGTAGGCGAGGACCCGCTTGAGGTCCTTCTCGCGTAGCGCGAGCACGGTACCGGTCAGCATCGTCGCCAGGCCCGCGGTCACCAGCAGGGCCGTCCACGACCCGTGCGAGCCGAGCGCAGGGTTCAGCCGCGCGAGCAGGTAGACGCCGAGCTTCACCATGGTCGCCGAATGAAGGAAGGCCGATACCGGCGTCGGCGCGACCATGGCATTGGGAAGCCAGAAGTGCAGCGGCGACTGGGCCGACTTGGCGAACGCGCCGATGGCGACCAGGGTGATGATCAGCGGCGCCAGCGGCTCCGCGGCGAGTGCAGCGCCGCCGGCCACGATGGCGCTGATGCGGTAGGTTCCGGCCGTCTCGCCGATCAGCATGACGCCGGCGAGCAGCGCGAGGCCGCCGCCCACCGTGACCAGCAGCCCCTGCTGGGCGGCACGCCGCGACTCCGCCTGCCCGGGCCGGTAGCCGATCAGAAGGAAGGACGCGAAGCTGGTCACCTCCCAGAACACCAGCAGGGCGACCAGGTCGTCCGCCAGCACTGCGCCGAGCATCGCCACCATGAACAGCGCGAGGAATGCGAAGAAGCGCGGGAGGTCGGGATCGTCGTGGAGGTAGTGGGCCGCGTAGAGGAAGATGCCGGTGCCGATGCCGGTGATCAGCAGCGCGAAGAGCAGGGAGAGGCCATCGATCCGGAACGCGAGCTCGATGCCGAGGCTGGGGATCCAGGGCACGACCCACTCAAGGGCGACGCCCGCCGCGACCTGGGGGAGCGCGATCGCGAAGGCCGTGAAGAGCGCCGCCGGCAACAGGCATGCGAGCGACGCGTGCCGGTAACGCGCGGCGAGCGCGGCGAGGAGCATGGCGGCGGCGGTGGCGGTGACGAGGAGGGCGGCTAGCATCGTGTGGAAGGGCCAGGGTGCTGCCGGTATCGATGCAACCGCCATGCCACCTGCCGATCTCACGGCTGCGCCGCCGTCGATCAGTCACTTGCAGGCGCGAGCGGGCGGGCGCGGTCGCTCTCCCGAGACATCCCGGCCCGGCGATGTTCACGGAAGTGAACGTCGCGGCGAGCCCGGCACCCACGCGACCGCCCGGACCGATCGCGGAGATCGGGGAAACCCTGATTCGCCGGTCGCATCGGCCTGCGACCCGGCGATTGCCGTCGTGCCGATGCGGTTCCGTTGTAATCTTCGTGATCTCGAAAACTCAACGGAGACGGCAATGGGCTTCACTCGATGGGCGCTCGGCACGGCCGCCGCGCTGGCCATGACCCTGTCCAGCGGTGCGATGGCACAGGACGTGGTACTCAAGTTCTCGACCTTCATGGCGCCCCAGTCCTACGTCTGGCTGGACATGCACGAAGGCTGGATGAAGAAGGTCGAGGAGCAGTCCAAGGGCCGCATCAAGTTCGAGCGCTATCCCGCGATGCAGCTCGGCGGCACGCCGGCTCAGCTCTATGACCAGGCCAAAGACGGCGTGGCCGATGTCATCTGGACGCTTCCCGGCACGACGGCCGGCCGATTCCCGAGGGTGGAGGTGTTCGAGCTGCCGTTCATGCTCACCAACGGCGAGGCCACCTCCAAGGCGTACTGGGAGTACGTGCAGACCTACGCGAAGGACGAGTTCAAGGACGTGCACGTGATCGCGCTGCATGTCCACGGCCCGGGCCTGTTCCACACCGCCAACAAGCCGATCAAGTCGATCGGCGACCTGCGCGGCCTGAAGGTTCGCGGCCCGACGCGCCAGGTTACCAAGCTGCTCGCCTCGCTCGGCGCGACGCCGGTGGGCATGCCGCTGCCGGGCATCCCGGATGCGCTCTGCAAGGGCGTGATCGATGGCGCCGTCATCCCATGGGAGGTGGTGCCCTCGGTGAAGGTGAACGAGCTCGCCAAGTACCACTCCGAGTTCGATCCGGCGTTGCCCGGGCTGTACACCAGCACGTTCGTGATGGCGATGAACAAGGCGAAATACGAGTCGCTGCCGCCGGATCTCAAGAAGGTGATTGACAACAACAGCGGCCTGGAGACCTCCGGCTGGCTTGGCAAGGTGCAGCAGGCGAACGACGCGCGCGGCCGCAAGACCGTGGAGGACAGCTCGGTGCATCGCTTCAGCAAGGCCGACTACGAGCAGTTCAAGAAGGCCGCGAGCAAGATCGACGAGGCCTGGGTGAAGGAGATGGACGGCAAGGGCTTCAAGGGGCAGGAGCTGCTCGATGGCGCCCGGGCGCTGATCGACAAGCACACGAAGAAGTAGCCGGATGTCGGCCTTCGGGCGTGCCCTGGACCTCGCTTCCCGCTGGTTCGCGCTCGCCGGCGGGGCGCTCTTCACCGCCCTCACGCTGCTTTCGCTCTACAGCATCGGCATGCGCAACCTGACCGGCAGCCCGATCATGGGGGACTGGGAGCTGGTGCAGATGGGCTGCGCGGTCGCGATCGCCGCCTGCTTCCCGATGTGCCAGATGCGCAACGGGCACATCATCGTCGACTTCTTCACCCTGCGCGCCGGCCGCAGGACGCGCAAGCGACTGGATGCGCTCGGGGCCCTGGTCCTCTCGGTGATGATGGCGCTGCTTGCCTGGCGCACCGCGGTCGGCGCGATCGACTCGTACTCGCACAACGAGACCAGCATGCTGATGGAGCTGCCCACCTGGTGGGGCTACGCCGCGATGGCCCCCTCCTTCGCGCTGGCCTCGCTCACCGCGCTCTACATCGCCCACCGCCACTTCCAGCTGAAGGACGTGGCGGGATGAGCGCCGCCGCGCGGCCGCCCGAAGGCGGCGCTCCCCTCCCTCGCGGAGGTGGTCGCGCGATCGACCGGAGGGCGGTCGATTGAGCGGCGTCACCATCGCGCTGCTGCTCTTCGGCGGCATGCTGTTCCTGATGGTCATCCGCGTGCCCATCGCGATGGCGATGATGGTGCCCGGGGTGATCGGCTACATCGCGCTCAGCGGCTGGCCGTCCTTCGCCAACGCGATGAAGGGGCTCGCCTACGGGCGGCTCGCCAACTACGACCTCACGGTGATCCCGCTCTTCCTCCTGATGGGCGCCTTCGCCTCTCAGGGTGGCCTCTCGCGCAGCCTCTTCCAGGCGGGCAACGCGCTGATCGGCCACCTGAGGGGAGGGCTCGCCATGGCCTCGGTGCTCGCCTGCGCCGCCTTCGGCTCCATCTGCGGCTCCTCCGTGGCCACCGCGGCCACCATGGCCAAGGTCGCCCTGCCCGAGATGCGGGCGATGCACTACTCCGGGCGGCTTTCCACCGGCACGCTCGCGGCCGGAGGCACGCTCGGCATCATGATCCCGCCGTCCGTGATCCTGGTGCTCTACGCGATCCTCGCCGAGCAGAACATCGCCAAGATGTTCGCCGCGGCGGTCATCCCGGGGCTCATCGCCACGATCGGCTACTGCGTCGCCATCGCGATCTACGTGCGGCTGCGGCCCGAGGAGGGTCCGGCCAGCGTGAAGCGGACTCACGCAGAGCTGTTCACGGCGTTGCGGGACGTATGGCCGGTCGTGGTCGTGTTCATCGTCGTCTTCGGCGGCATCTACACCGGCTGGTTCACGCCGACCGAGGCGGCCGCCGTCGGCGCGGCCGCCACCTTCCTGGTGGCGATCCTGCGCGGCGAGCTGAGGCTTGCCGGCATCAAGGCCTGCTTCTACGACACCGCGATGACCACCGGCATGATCTTCATGCTGTTCCTCGGGGCGGACGTGCTCAACTCCGCGCTGGCGCTGTCGCAGTTCCCCGCCGCGCTGCAGGGCGTCGTCGAAGGCAGCGGCCTGCCGCCGGTGGCGGTGATCGCGGGGATCCTGGTCTTCTACGTGTTTCTCGGCTGCGTCATGGACGAGATCTCCATGATCCTGCTCACGCTGCCGATCTTCCTGCCCACCGTCGCGGCGCTGGACCTGTTCGGCTTGAGCCAGACGGACAAGCTCATCTGGTTCGGCATCCTCGTCCTCATGGTGGTGGAGATCGGCCTGCTGTTGCCGCCGGTGGGACTCAACGTCTACGTCATCAACGGGCTCGCCCGCGACATCCCGATCCGGGACACCTACATCGGCGTGATGCCCTTCCTCGCTTCGGACTTCATCCGCACCGCGCTGCTGCTCGCGTTCCCCGTCCTGAGCCTCTGGCTGGTGAAGGTGCTGGTCGGGTAGAGGGACCCGGCCGCCGGACGTGTTCCCGTCTGTCCATGTGGCTGGCGCGCTCCGGGTCGAGACGGAATGTGCGCTCCCACACTAGCGTCCGTTGCCGGCCCCGACGCGATTGACAGCCGTCCCGACACAACGCGGGTAGGCGAGCGGCGGAACCCTCGATCCGCCGCATGCTGCGGCGCTGGCGGTGTAGTGTCCGGTGCGAAGCCCAACCTTCGCAAAGGACGCCAGCCGTGCTCAGAGCCCGTCATGCCTCGTGCGCCGCCTTCATGCTCGCACTCATCCTGCTCGGCGGCCCGGCGCAGGGCGCCGGCGCGGTCGAGGCGCGGGCCGGTGGGGCAAGCCAGGTGCCAGCCGTGTCGCATCCGCCGGCCGCGGTGGCGCAGCCCGAGGCGCTGCGTCGGATCGAGCAGCTGCAGCGCACAGGCAAGCGGGCCGACGCGCGTCGGCTCATTCCCCTGCTCAAGGATCCGGACGCGCAGGTGCGCGAGCGTGCCGAGCATGCGATCTGGACGCTGTGGGGCCGGTCCGGGCAGGCGGCCGTCGACCGCGTGTTCCGCGTCGGCGTCAGTCAGATGGGCCGGCGCGAGATCAAGGACGCGATCGAGACCTTCACCATCGTCGTGGACACCATGCCCGCGTTCGCGGAGGCATACAACAAGCGGGCCACCGCGCGCTTCCTCGCCGGCGACCTGATCGGCGCGATGGACGACTGCCAGCGGGCGCTCGAGCTCGAGCCGGACCATTTCGGGTCGCTGGCCGGCTACGGCCACATCTACTTCCGGCTCGACGACATGGACATGGCGATCCTGTACTGGCGTCGGGCGCTAGCGGTGAACCCCAACCTCGATAGCGTGGCCCGCAGCATCGACGCTGCCGAGCGCATCCTGCGCGGCCGCGGACGGCTGCAGACCTGACGGCTGCCTGCAGTCGTGCGCGCCGCGATCGCGCGCGATGCCGCGCTGGCGCAGCCGCTCCCGCAGGTGGTCCGATAGCGCGCCAGCGAGCACCACCGTCATGCCGCCGGCCAATCCCCAGTAGTGTGCCGCCGGGGCGAGCGGCTCTCCGAGCCAGGTCTGCATCCGGCCCTGGTCGGCCAGCACCACCAGCACGACGCCCAGCAGCAGGCCCGGGCCGAGCGGCGCGGGCAGGCGCGCCGCGCCCCAGAACAGCAGGCCGTAGATCGGACCCGACGCGCCGGCATACCAGTCGAGCGTGCTGCCGAACCAGAGCCCGCCGGTGGTTGCGAAGGTGCACGCGAAGAACACGCCGACCGCTGCGCGCGGTGTCGCCACCGGCTGGAGAAGGACGAGGACCACGCAGAGCAGCGCGAGGTTGCCGGCGAAGTGCGCCCAGGACAGGTGCGCGAAGGCGGCTCCGACGAGCCGCCACCACTCGCCATCCGCGATGGCCTCGCGCGAGAACTCGAACCCCTCCATCAGCACCGCGGCTTCCTCCGTGCGCCGGCGAGGCGCGTCCGATCGAAGGTTAGGGCAGTTCCGGGCCGACGAGCGGCGGTAAACCCGGGATGAGCGGAACTAAGTCACACGACGGCTTGCTGGCCCATCGGACACTCGGTGGCTCCATTCGCCAGCCAAGGCCCGCTTGAACTCATGACTGGTGTGCTTTCCAGGCGCGAAAGGCGCCGGCCTGCGCGAGCGCGGCGGGCGCCGCGGGCGCCGCTTCCGGGCCGCCGGGTGGCGGCGCTGGCCATCGGCCTTGCCGCGCTCGCCTGGCTGCAGGTGTCCGAGGCGGGCGACCGCGGCCAGACCCAGCGCCTTCTGATTCGTCTCTCCCAGCCGCCGGTCGCCGCGGCATCGGCCGGCCCGCAGCGCGAGCGCGCGCAGGCGGACGCGCTCGTACGGCTCGCATCACGCAAGTCGCTGCGGCTGCGACGGATCCGCGAGTCCGGCGACGACTGGTTGGTGGTGGCGCTGGCCGAGCCGGTGACCGCCGATTCGGCGCGCGAGATCGCGCGCCGGATCGCGGACGATCCCGAGGTCGCGCATGCCGAGCCGGACCTTCGCGTCTTCGCCCAGCAGGCGAACGATCCGCATCTGGTCGCGCAATGGGCCCTGGCGGGACCGGAGCAGGGCAGCCCGGGCGGCACGCAGGCGCTGGCGGCGTGGGGGCTGGCGGACGGTGCCGGGGTGACCGTCGCCGTCATCGACACCGGCTTCACCGCCCATCCCGACCTCGACGGTGCATGGCTGCCCGGGTTCGACTTCATCGGCGCCGACCCGGATGGCAGCTTTCGGAGCGCCAACGACGGCGACGGACGTGACGCGGACGCGTCGGATCCCGGCGACTGGTGCGACGAAGCCGGCGCGGCCACGCCGAGCACCTGGCACGGCACCGCGGTCGCGGGCCTGGTCGCCGCTCGCGCGGGCAACGGCTACGGCATCGCCGGTGTCGCGCCGGCGGCCCGCATCCTGCCGGTCCGCGCAATCGGGCGCTGCGGCGGCTACATGAGCGACGTGATCGACGCGATGCGCTGGGCGGCCGGGCTGCCGGTGGCCGGCGTTCCGGCGAATCCGCACCCTGCTCGCGTCCTCAACCTCTCGCTCGGCTCGACGCCGGGCACACCCTGCTCGCCGTACCAGCAGCGGGCGGTGGACGAGGTGGTCGCGGCCGGCACCGTGGTGGTCGCGGCCGCCGGCAACGAAGGCATGGGCAGCGTCGGCGTGCCCGCCAACTGCATCGGCGTGACGGCGGTGGCCGCCCATACTCGGCACGGCGACCTGGCGAGCTATTCCAACGTCGGGACGAACGTCGCGCTGACCGCCCCCGGCGGGGTGGGCAGCCTGCCCGACCTCGCCGTGATCGCATCGTCCAACACCGGCGCCACCGCCGCAGCGCTGCCGGATCCGGCTCGAGGCTTCGCCGGTACCAGCGCGGCTGCGCCGCATGTCGCCGGGACGGCCGCGCTGCTCTGGTCCTACGATCCGCGGCTTTCGGCGGTCGAGATCCGCAATGCGCTGGCCGGCTCGGCGCGGCCCTGGCCGGCCGGCACGCATTGCAGCGGGGCCCTGGCCGGGCAGTGCGGCGCCGGCATGCTGGATGCGGGCGCGGCGCTCGCGCGCGTCGGCAGCCGGGTTGCGCTCGACATCGAGGCGCCTCGCGGCCCGCTGCCCGGAGGAACCCGGGTGACGCTGTCCGCGCTGGTGAGATCCATGTACGCCCCCGACCAGCTGGCCTACCGCTGGGTGCAGACGATCGGGCCGGCGGTGCGGCTGCTGCATGCCGACGCGCCGGTCGTCGCGCTGGATCTCCCCCCGCACCGGACCGAAGTGGGCCTGCGGCTCGCGGTGACGGATCCGACCGGCGCTGTCACCGTGGCGGATGGCCTCGTGCGGGTGAACAACTCCCCAGTCGCGACGGCCGTCGGCTCGATCATCGTGGCCGTCGGCGAGAGCGTCGGGTTGCGGCTCGAGGCGATCGATCCGGACGGCGATGCGGTGCTTTTCACGCTGCTCGCGGCACCGTCCGGACTCAGCGTCGGCCGCAGCGACGGGCGACTCAGCTGGATCGCCGGCGACGCAGGCATCTACCCGGTGCGGGTGGCGATCGAGGATGCCGATGGTCTCGGCGGCGGCGAGATCGCCTTCGCCATCCATGTCTCCGACGGCTCCAGCCTCGCTTCGCCGCTGCGCTCCGCTGGCGCCGGACGCAGCGGTGGCGGCGGCAGCGCGAATCCCGGCCTGCTTGCGCTGGCCGGCATCGCGGCGGCCTTGCTCTGCGCGAGGCGCCTGCGCCGGTGGCGAGCGCGCGGGCATGTGACAATCGGGCCATGAAATCGAATCCCGCGCTTCTCTCCGGTGTCAAGGTGGTCGAGTTCTGCCAGGTCGCGGCCGGTCCGTTCTGCGGCATGCTGCTCGCGGACTACGGCGCCGAGGTCCTGAAGGTGGAGCCGCCCGAAGGCGATGCGTTGCGCCAGTGGCCGCCGATCACCGACGGCTACAGCGAGAACTTCGCCTCCCTCAACCGCGGCAAGCAGGCGATCGCGCTCGATCTCAAGGATCCTGCGCAACTCGAGCGAGCACGGGCGCTGGTGCTCGAGGCCGACGTGCTGGTGGAGAACAGCCGTCCCGGCGTGATGCAGCGGCTGGGCCTCGGCTGGGACTGGTTCGGATCGCGCAAGCCGTCGCTGGTCTACTGCTCGATCTCGGCCTTCGGCCAGGCAGGGCCGCGCGCGAGATCCGGCGGCTTCGACGTCACCATCCAGGCGGCCTCGGGCATCATGAGCGTGACCGGCGAGCCCGACGGCGCGCCGGTGAAGTGCGGCGTGCCGATCTCGGATTTCACCGCCGGCCTCTACGCCGCCTTCTCCATCGCGGCGATGCTCGCGCGGGTCCGCGCCGGCGGACCGGGCGGCTCGATCGACGTGCCGATGTTCGGCACCTCGCTCGCGATCGCCGCCCTGCAGACCAGCGAGTACTTCGGCACCGGCCGCAATCCGGCGAAGCTCGGCTCGGCGCATCCGCGCAACGCGCCCTACCAGGCCTTCAAGGCACGTGACGGCTGGTTCGTCATCGCAGCCGGCAACAACCGCCTCTGGGCCGCGGTCTGCGACGTCGCCGGCATGCCGCATCTGCTCGACGACGAGCGTTTCCTCACGCCGACGCTGCGCGCGGCGAACCAGGTGGCGCTCGCGGCGCTGCTGGAGGAGCGCTTTGCCGAGCGGGACGCTGCCGATTGGCTGGCGCGCTTCGAGGCGGCCGGCGTGCCGAACGCGCCGATCAACGGCTATGCCGAGGCGTTGGCGGATCCGCAGGCGCGGCACCTGGAGCTGGTGCAGGAGGTGGCGCTGCCGTCGGGCCGGCGCACCCGCACGGTCGTGTGCCCGGTCTGGATCGACGGCGCGCCGGTGCCGGTGCGCGCCACGATGCCGGTACTGGCAGGGCCGGGGCAAGCGTGATGGCAGGCGATCGCCCCAATCCCGCGGCGGCAGGCCCGGCCTCGGCCCGCATCGGCTTCATCGGGCTCGGCGTCATGGGCGCGCCGATGGCACGCAACCTCGCGTCGGCGGGCTTCCGCTTGAGTGTCTTCGATGCCGACCCGGCGCGCGCGAGCGCGATCGCGCGTGACCGCATCGTCGCCGCGACGGACCCGCAGGCGCTCGCCGCCGGCAGCGACATCGTCATCACGATGCTGCCGAACGGCGACGTGGTGAACCGGGTAGTCGCCGGACCGGACGGTATTGCCCAGGCGATGCGGCCAGGCACGCTGCTGCTCGACACCTCCTCGTCCGAGCCGTGGCTGACCCGCCGCTCGGCCGATATCCTGGCCGGGCGCGGCGTGGCGATGGTGGATGCGCCGGTGTCGGGTGCGCAGTGGGGCGCCGAGGCGGCGGAACTGGTGTTCATGGTGGGCGGCGCCGCGGCCGACCTCGATCGCGTGCGCCCGCTGCTGCAGGCGATGGGTCGCTCGGTGCATCACGTCGGGCCGCTCGGCGCCGGCCACACGATGAAGTGCATCAACAACATGATCACCGCGATGACCTTCATCGCCACCGCCGAGGGGCTCGCGATCGGCCGGCGCGCCGGCCTGGATCCGGTGGCGATGAACGACGTGCTCAATGAATCGACCGGGGCGTCGTGGCTGACCCGCAATCACTTCGCTCAGCGCGTGTTCAGCCGCGCCTTCGACGATCCGTTCAAGCTCGAGCTGATGGTGAAGGACGTGGGCATCGCGATGGGCCTGGCACAGGCCCACGGCATGCCGGTGCCGCTCTCCGCCGTCGGCCAGCAGCTCTATCGCGCGGCCGAGCGGGCGGCCGGCCCCGGCAGCAGCGTGAGCGAGATGGTGCGGTGGATCGAGCAGCTCACCGGCACCGAGCTCTCAGGGACGAGTGTGCCTGGCGTCTCCAACCCGGCCGGCGTTACTCGCAAAGACTGACCGCCACACACCCAGTGGCAGCCGCGGATCGGGCTCCGCCCGGCCGCTGGCTGCGCCCCCCAGTGGGGGGAGGCGGCCGAAGGCCGCTTCGGGGGGCGTCAATCTATCTTCGCCCCCGATGCCTTGACCACCTTCTCCCACTTGGTGGTTTCGGCCGCGATGAACTTCCCGAGATCCTCCGGCGTGCCGCCCACCGGCTGGGCGCCGAGCGTCGCGAGCCGCTCGCGCACGTCGGGCTTCTTCAGGATCTGGTCGACCTCGCTCGACACCTTGCGGATCACGTCCTCCGGCGTGCCGCGCGGCGCCATCAGCACGAACCATGACTCCGCCTCGTAGCCGGGCACGGCGCTCGCGATCGGCGGTACGTCCGGCAGGCTAGGGACCTTGGCGGCCGACGTGACGCCGAGCGCGATCACCTTGCCACCCTTGATGTGGGCCATCGCCGACGGCAGGTTGTCGATCGCCATCTGGATGTTGCCGCCGACCAGGTCCAGCAGCATCGGCGCGCTGCCGCGGTACGGCACATGCGCCACGTCGACGCCGGCGAGCGACTTGAACAGCTCGGTGGAGAGGTGGCCGGTGCTGCCGTTGCCCGGGGAGCCGTAGGAATACTTACCGCGGTTGGCCTTCAGCTCGGCCACGAAGTCCGCGAGGTTGCGCGCCTTGACCCCGTTCGGATTGACCATCAGCACGTTCGGCACGCGCACGACGAACGAGACCGGCACCAGCGCCTTCTGCTCGAACGGCATCTGCCGGTAGAGGAACTGGTTGATCGCCGCCGGCCCCGGCGTGTTCATGATGAACGTGTAGCCGTCGGGAGGCGCGTTGGCGGTCTCCGCGGCGCCGATGTTGCCGCCGGCCCCGGCCTTGTTCTCCACGACGAAGGTCTGCCCGAAGGACTTGGTGAGGTGATCAGCCATCAGGCGGGCCGAGATGTCGGTCGTGCCTCCGGCCGCGAAGGGCACGATGATGCGCACCGGCTTCTCCGGCCAGGCCGCCGCGGCGGGCGCGGCGGGTCCCAGCGACAGCAGTGCACCCGCCAGCAGGGCCGACGCGACGGCGCCGGCGCGCCGGCCTGAGGTTCGAGTCATGGATCTTCTCCTATTGAGGTGCCGTCGCGCGACGGCGCGTTGTTGACGCTCACCGTAACTCTACCGCGTGGCCACCGGTCGTACCGGGCAATCCCGGAAGGAGCAGGTGGTGCTGCCGCCTCGCCCCTGGGGTAGACTGCGCCGTCTCCAATTGCGCACCGACGATGGCCGCGATCACGCTCTCAGGACTGACCATCGGCTTCGGTGACACCAACGTCATCGAGGGACTCGACCTCCAGGTGGAGCAGGGCCGCTTCTTCACGCTGCTCGGTCCGAGCGGCTGCGGCAAGACCACGCTGCTGCGGGCCATCGCGGGTTTCAACCGGCTCCGTGCGGGCAGCATCCACTTCGACCGGCAGGACATGACGCGGGTCCCTACCCATCGGCGCGACATCGGGATGGTGTTCCAGGACTACGCGCTCTTCCCGGACAAGACCGTCTTCGACAACGTCGCGTTCGGCCTGAGGGCGCGCCGCGTCCGGGAGCCTGAGATCCGGACCCGGGTCATGCGCTACCTGGATCGGGTGGAGCTCGCGACGCTGGCGGACCGCCATCCTGCGCTGATGAGCGGAGGCCAGCGCCAGCGCGTGGCGCTGGCCCGCGCGCTAATCATACAGCCCCAGGTGCTGCTGATGGACGAACCGCTGTCCAACCTCGACGCGAAGCTGCGACTGCAGATGCGCGACGTGATCCTGGACCTGCAGCGCGAGGCCGGTATCACCACTGTGTTCGTGACCCACGACCAGGAGGAGGCCCTCGCCATGTCCGACGCGATCGCGGTCATGAACCGCGGCCGCATCGAGCAACTCGGCGCGCCTGCGGAGCTGTACGGCAGGCCCCGGTCGGCCTTCGTCGCCGATTTCATCGGCTCGGCGAACGTGCTGCCGGTGACGATGGGCTCCGATGAAAACGCCGGCGGGGTGCCGGACGGACATGCGGCCGGGGCGCCGGTTCGCTGTCGGCTCGCCGGCCATCCGCTGGAGGCGCGGCTCCGCGTGGCCACCCCGGCGCAGGACGCCATGCTCGTGGCGCGGCCCGAAGACATCACCATTCGCTCGAGCGCCCTGGGGGCCGAACCGCTGGTGCCCGCGCGCATCCTGCGCACGCAGTACCTCGGGTTCAAGACCACCTACAAGGCTGCCATCCAGCCGCTGGGCCGATCGAGCAGCGATGACAGCGCGCACTGGCCGGTGGTCACGATCGACGCCTATGCGGGAGGCGATCGCGAGCCGGTCGCGCCCGGCGCCGCAGTGTATCTCGCGTTCTCGCGGGACTGCGCCATCGTTCCCGGCCCCTGACCGGCCGGAACGTCCGACTCCGGCGCCGGCCCAGCCACCATGCACGTCCGCTTCCTTCCCTGGGGCCTGCTCACGCTGGTGTGCCCTGGAGTCCTCTGTCTCTTCGTCCTCTACCCCCTCGCGACGCTGACGCTGAACAGCTTCCGGACACCTGGCGCCGAGGGTTTCGGCCTGGACGGCTTCCGCACCTTCCTCGCAACGCCCGAGTACCTGGCGGCATTGCGCAATACCATCGTGCTCGGCTGCGTCGTCACGGTGCTTGCCGGTCTGGTCGGGGTGCCTTTCGCCTATGTGGTCGCCCGCTTCGACTTCCCGCTCAAGAACCTGGTGGCGATACTGCCGCTCTCCACCATCATCATTCCCGAGATCATCTCGGCCCAGTCGTGGCTCCTGGTCCTGGGCAACAACGGCCTGCTCACCAACTTCCTCTACGACTTCGGCGTTGAGCTGCCGAGCTTCTACGGATGGGGCGGCCTCATCATCGTGATGACGCTGACCTACTACACCTACATCTACTTCGGCGTGCTCGCCGCGTTGCGAGGTTTCGACGGGCAGCTCGAGGAGGCGGCGCTCAGCCTGGGGGCGAGCCCGCTGGCAGCCAAGGTCAAGGTGCTGCTTCCGACCGTCATTCCCGCCATCCTGGTCAACGCGCTGGTGGTGTTCACGCTTGTCGTCGGCAACTTCGCGCTCGCCACGATGCTCGGGCACGGCGTGCCGCTCATGTCGGTGGTCACCTACGGCACCTTCGTGAGCGAGATGGGTGGCGATCCGACCATGCAGAGCACGCTCTCGGTCATCTCGATCATGCTCGTCGGCTTCGTGCTTTTCGTGCAGAAGCGCGTGGTGGAGCGCAAGCTCGTCCACATGGTCCAGGGCAGGGCACCCGTGCCGCGGCGAGTGAGCGGCCGGGCCGCGCTCGGCCTTGGCGCAGGCGTCGGCACCCTGCTGGTCCTTTCGCTGCTCCCTCTCGTTGCCGTCTTCGTCGGCGCCTTCACCCGGAGCCGCGGACCGGTGATGCAATGGGGGCAGTTCTCCATCGGCAGCATCGAGCGTGCATGGCTCAACGCACCGGAGCCGGTGCTCAACTCGTTCAAGTTCGCCTCGCTGGCAACGGTGATCGGCGTCGTCTTCGCGGTCACCGTGAGCTACCTGATCGTCAAGAAGCGCACCTGGCTGAGCCAGGCGCTCGACTACGTTGTGGTGCTCCCTCTCGCGATCTCGGGAACGGTGCTGGGCATCGCCATCGTCCAGACCTTCAACAGCGGGTGGCTGGTGCTCACCGGGGGGAGCGCCATCATGGTCCTGCTCTACGTCGTCCGGCGGGCACCGTTCTCGGTGCGCAATGCATCCTCGATGCTCTTCAACATACCCGATTCACTGGAGGAAGCGTCGATCAGCCTTGGGGTGTCTCCCCTCGCGACTTTTTTCAAGGTGGTGCTGCCGGTCATGAAGGCATCAGTCGTGGCGGCGGCTATCATGATGTGGGTCACGAGCATCGCCGAGCTCTCGGGCTCGATCGTCGTCTATGGCGGTGGGCTGGAGACCATGCCGATCAAGATCTTCCGGCTGGTCGACACCGGGCACATGGGGCTCGCTTCGGCCTACGGTGCGACGCTGGTCGGGATGATCCTCATACCGGTGCTGCTGGCGGTAAAGGTGTTCAGGGTCGAGTTGTTCTCCGGAAAGTAGGTGCCCCTGCCAACGTGGCCCGGGGCAGGTCTTTCGTCCCATTGAGGAACTGCGATGAAGAAGCGTCTCGTCTCGTTGACCATGGCCGCCGGCATGCTCGTTTCGGCCGGCGCGGTCTGTGCCCAGAACGCCGTCATGTACACCTCCAATAATCCTGCCACCATCGAGACGGCACTCAACGCGCTCTCGAAGACGGCTCCGGGCTTGCGGGTATCCCAGGTGGCCGGCGGCACGGGTGTGCTGATGAAGCGGATCCAGGCCGAAGCCCAGAATCCGCAGAGCGACATCATCTGGGGTGCCGGATTCAGCACGCTCGCGGTCTATCAGGACCTGTTCGAGCCCTATGCATCGCCGCAGGCCGCCAACATTCCCGCGGACATGCGCGACAGCGGCAATCGCTGGGCGGCAAGCAACATCCACGTGATGGTGGTGATGAGCAACACCCGCCGGCTGAAGGACCTGCCGGTGCCCGCCAAGTGGGAGGATCTCTTCGATCCCCGCTACAAGGGCCTGGTCGCGATGGGCGATCCGTCCAAGTCCGGCTCGACCTACTTCCAGGTCTATGGTCTGTATCGCATGTTCGGCGCGGAAGGCCTGGAGAAGCTCGCCCGCAACGCGGTCGTCCTCGCCAGCAGCGGACAGGTCTACAAGGGGGTCGGCAGCGGCGAGTATCCGCTGTCCATCACCATGGAGTACTCCGCCTACGAGTACGTCGCGGGGGGCCAGAAGGAGATCAGGCTCACGTACCCGGCAGAAGGCACGTTCCTGCAGCCGGAGGGCATGGCCTTGGTGAAGGGCGCCCGCAACGGCGCGGCGGCCAAGGTCCTGTACGACGCGCTCCTCTCCCGCGAGGTACAGGAGGCGGTGCTCAAGGAGAACTTCCGCCGTCCCTCCCGAACGGACATCCCGGTCGCCAAACTCACGGACCTGCCGGAGCTCTCTCAGATCAAGGTCTTCCCGATCGACCAGGGCGAAGCAGCCCGGGACTACGACAAGGTGATCGCGATCTGGAACGAAGCCCTCGCCAAGGCGAAGCGCTGAGGCTGCCGAAGCGACGACTTGCGGCATCGCGGAAGCTGGAAAAAGAAACCCGGTCCGGAGCGATCCGGACCGGGTCAACCAACGAGAGACCCAGGAGACATCGGAGAGAGAGAGAGAGGAGAGACGCTTGCGGCGTCCCACCTGAGTCGCGCCATCGGCGCGGGTGGTTCAATGAATCGATGCGACCTCCGCTCGGGCGCCGCCGGCAACCCGGCCCGCCTGCACCACGTAGCGCAGCGGCCCGCCCGGCTGAACGGCATCGAACGGCCAGCAGGTGACCAGCGTCAGCTCGTCGCGGCCGTGCTGCTCCGTCACCCGGAGGTCATGCTCGTCCACCACGTCGAGCCGATCGACCCGGTAGTCCACCGTGCGGCCGTCCACGCTCTCGACACGCACCAGGTCGCCGACCACGAGGTGGCGGAGTACCGCAAAGTGGGTGTCGCGATGCGCGCTGATCACACTGTTGCCGGACGCGCCCGGCATCGCGCTGCCGGCGCGCAGGCCGGGGCCGAAGGCGAGCGTGCGGCCGGCGTCGCCGTCGAGGACGATCATGGAGCGGCGCTGCCGGACGAACTCCAGCCGGCCCACCGGCACGGTGTCCGCCCAGGACCAGGGGCGCTGCGTCGCCTCGCCGCTCGCACGATTTTCCTGCCAGGCGTGCTCGATGAGCTGCTGCGCCAGCAGCGCCTTCGCCTGGATGTAGCCGGCGCTGGCGAGGAAGCCGAGGCCGCCGACCACCGCGGCGAGGCCGGCCAGCAGGCGCCAGCCGATCGTCCGCCGCGCTCCCCGAGGCGGCATGCCAGGGCCGGTGTTCGCCCGGCTCACCGGCCGTCTCCCGCAGCCAGGAGGCGGGAGCCGCGACGGCTCACCAGCAGGAGGAAGCCGGCCACGATGAGGCCGATCCCGATGAGCAGCTGCAGCGGTGCCGGCGTCGCGGTGCGGGCCAGGATGGCGCCGGACTGGCGCAGGCTCACCATCTCCGCGACCACCGGTGCCGCGGTGTCCTGCGCTTCGCCGGTCAGCGATCGGTAGTCCCAACCGGCCGGCAGGTTGGCCGGCACCGTGCCGTGGCGCATGGGCTCGCCGGACGGCCGGATCGGCGTCACGTCCAACGCGACCAGGCTGGTGTAGTCGCTCACCAGGTGGTGGTCGAGCGCGAGCCGGACCACCTGGTCGCGCAACCCGTCCTGGGGCAGGGCGGTGTGCCGCGCGCGGCGGATCTGGTCGCTGAGCGCCTCGATCCGGCTGCGTGCCCACAGCACGTGCACGCCCGAGGCAGGCGCCGCCGCCATCGCCACCGGGATGCGCCAGCGGGCGGATCCCTCGCCCTGCGCGCCGCCCACGCTGAGCGACCGCGGCAGCTCGGCGAATCGCATGGTCACGACCAGGGGCTCGCCGGCATAGAGATCGCGCGGCAGCCGCACCGGCTCGGCGAGGCGGCCGCCCTCGAGCTCCACCGCGAGGTCGGTCGACATCGGATGGGCGATCCTGTCGAACAGCGCGGCCATCCGCTCGCCCACCTCGTCGACGCTGCCGATGAAGGTGTAGCTGCCGCCGCCGAGCTCGGCCGCCTTGCGCATGAACCAGCCGTTGGGCGCCGACCCGATGCCTATCGTGAAGAGTCGCCGCTCGCCGAGCAGCTCGCCCACGAGACCGACCAGCTCGTCCTCGTAGTCGACCGCGCCATCGGTGATGAACACGACCTGGCCGACCCGCCCGTCGACGAGCGGCGCCGACAGCGCCTGGCGGACCGCGCCGCGCATCTCGGTCCCGCCGTCCGCGCGCAGGGCGGCCAGGTAGCGCCGCGCCTGCCTCAGGTTCTCCGGCGTCGCCGCGCGGGGCTCGGCGAAGAGGCTGGAATGGCCGCTGTTGAACTGGATCAGGTTGAACCGGTCGTCCGGCTGAAGCTGCTGCAGGCCGGCCTCGAGTGCGGCACGGGCCTGGCGGATCGATTCGCCTCCCATGGAGCCCGAGGTGTCGACGACGAAGGTGATCTCGCGCGGCAGGCGGCGGCTCGGCGCCGCTTCAACCCCGGGCGGCGCGACCACCATCACGCCGTACCAGTCGTCGCCGTGCCGCTCGTGCAGAAGGCTCGCCCGCGGCAGCGCGCCGGCCACCGGCGCCCACTCGAGCACGAAGTCGCGGTCCGCGACCGGCCCGGACGCTTCGTCGCCGACGGCATGCAGCTGGTAGCGGGTGCCGCCGGGCTCGGCACTGGTGTCCACGGCGACACGGTGTGACGGCGAGACCGGCAGGGTGATCGGCTGCCCCGGATCCAGCAGCACCGAAATGTGCAGCGGATTGAGCCGCGGCGCGTCCTCGGGGAGCAGCGGCTGGAACATGTCATCGTCGGCAGCCGCCGCGGCGGAATCCTTCCCGACCGGCCGGTGCGTGGCGTCCTGCAATCCGGCCGGTCCCTGGCTGCCGTAGCGCGGCGCCACCACCGACGGGAACCGCAGCTGCCACTTGCCCTCGCGCAGCGCGAGCACCTGCTGGAACTCCAGCTCGATCTCGATCGAGCCGCCCGGCGCGATGTTGGCGACGTGGGCGCTGAACGCATTCGGTCGCTTCTGCTCCACCAGCGTCGCGCGACGACCGTCGGCGCGCGCCTGCGCGAACTCATGCCGCGCGGTGGTCTTCTCCCGGATGCGGCCTTCGATCACGCGATCGCCGACGCGCAGTCGCAGATGGTCCACGGCGGCGTCATCCGGCAGCGGGAACAGGTAAGTACCGGCCAGCCAGGTGTCGAGCGGATTGCGGAACCGCTGGCGCAGGGTGCCGCGGACCGTGTTCGCGGTGACCACCAGCCGCGCCTCGGTCGATTGCAGCGGCGCGATCATCGGGCCGTCGGGGCCGTCGAGGACCATGCCGCCGCCGTCATGCGCCTGCAGCCGGTGCAGGTCGGCCAGGACCGCGCCCGCCGGGGCAGGCTGCGACGCCTGCGCGTGGGCGACGCTGGCCGTCAGCACGACCAGCAGGCCGAGCGCGAGCGAGATGGCGAGCGCGCCGCCGGTGATCCCCAGGAACAATCCCAACCATGCACGCATCCCCCGCGTCGACCCGGACGACTGCGTTGCGACGCTGCTCTCGGCTCCACCCATCGTGTCCATTGCGTGTCCTCGTATCGCGTGCCGGTCGGCACGGACGTCATTTGGCCGGCGCAATCGGATGCGTGGCGGTCGCGACGGGGGCGAAGCGGTGATCGATTGTGGCGATCCGGTGACAACCGGGCGCGGCCGATCCCGGGTCCCGAGGCGCCTGCCTCCATGCGCTACAGTTGCGCCATGGCGGAACAGGCACAAACACGGGCGCGCCGCATCGCGATCGTGGAAGACGAGCCGGCGATCGCGCAGAACCTGCGCGATGCATTCGCCCGTCACGGCTACCAGGTGAGCCTCTTCGGCGACCGGGCGCAGGCGCAGGCAGCCCTCGCGATGCGCCTGCCCGATCTCGCCATCATCGATGTCGGCCTCGCCCACGAACCCGATGGCGGTTTCGAGCTCTGTAGATGGTTGCGCGAGCGGGCGCCGGCGCTGCCGATCCTGATTCTTTCGGCCCGCGATTCCGAGATCGACGTGGTCTCCGGGCTGCGCCTCGGGGCGGACGACTATCTCGCGAAGAATGTCAGCCTGCCGCACCTGCTCGCGCGCGTGACCGCGCTCTTCCGGCGGGCCGACCTCGCCGGCAGGGCGGCGGCGGTGGACGACGTGATCGAGCGCGGTCCGCTGCGGCTCGACACGCAGCGCTTCGAGGCCCGCTGGCGCGGCGCCCTGCTCGACCTGACGGTGACGGAGTTCTGGATCCTCCATGCGCTCGCCCGCTATCCCGGCCATGTCAAGAACCGCGAGGCGCTGATGCGCGAGGCGAACATGGTGGTCGACGACCACACCGTGACCTCGTACATGAAGCGACTGCGCCGCAAGTTCGAGGCGATCGATCCTGCGTTCGATGCGATCGAGACGGTGTACGGCCTTGGCTACCGGTTCGTCGAGCGACGCTGAGCGGTCGGCTGCCGGCCCTCGCCGCGCCGGCCTTCGCCTGGGGCTGCGTGTCACGCTGCTGGTGGCGTTGCTGCCGCTGCTGGCGTTGCCCTGGGCGGGGCTGCGC
>JAEWEW010000110.1 GCA_023389175.1 Pseudomonadota bacterium
GCCCACGGCGACATGCGCGAGCACCACGGCCACCACCACCGGGGCATGATGCCACCGTGGAACGACCTGGCTCGAGGCGATGGCCTGCAGCAGTCGCGGGTCGACGCCGGCCGGCCCGTCCGGTGCATTGGCCGCAGACGCGCTCGCCAGGGGCGGCGGCGTGGGCGACGGCGTGGGCGGCGTCGGTGGTTGCGGGCTCAAGCGTGTCGATGGAAGGCGAAGTGGTCATCCGGCGGCTCCGGCACGGCGGATCGGCAGGCCGACCTGGCGAAGCCGGTGTCGCGAGGCCCTTGCCGGAAATCGCCGATGCCGCCCCAATGGAACGCTAATGATTCTCATTGTAGCGAACCTCCGCCGTCAACTCGGGCGCGCCGCCGGCCGGGGGACTGCCTCCGGATCCAGCGGATAGATCGGCCGGCTCAGCCGCCGGAAAGGGAACTGGCCGTAGTTGGAGCTGCACACCCCCGGCCCGGCCGCCATGAGGATCGTCTTTGCGATGGGCTCGAAGCCCGCCCGGAAGTGCTGCCGGGAGTGGATGATGATGTAGCGGGCCCGCAGCGGGTCGAGTCCGCAGTGGGTGAACACGCCCAGGTCCATCGGTTCGACCCGCTCTTCGGACACGACCAGCTGGAGCCGCCCGGTATCGAGCACGGCGGTGCGGCCGCAGCTCACCCGAACGCCGGTCATCATCGGCCCGGTGACGGTGAACTGGCCGTTGGTGATGGCGCGAACCGTCCCGGAGAGGGTGAGCGGCACCGCCTTGCGTCCGATGCTCGGCATGTCCACGCGACCGCCGACCGGCAGCGTCACCCGGGCGCCGACGCCGGCGTCGATCAGCGCGGCGACGGTAGCCTGATCCCGGATCGGCCCCGCGATGATGCCGTCGAGTCCTTGCCGCACCGCTTCGGCGATCGTCTCCATGGTGTCCGCCGAGCCGCCGGAGGCGGTGTTGTTGCCATGATCGGCGATGACCACCGGCCAGTCCCGCAGCCGCCCGGCTTGCGCGATCGTCTCCTCCAGCGGGTCCGGTCGGTAGACGAAGTCCGCGCGGCGCTCCCAGGCCATTGCGGCCAGCTCGTCGCAGCAGGCCTGCGCCGCCTCGCGTCCACCCGGCCGGGCCGCATCGCCGACCACCACCACGCTGAGACCCGCCCACGGGATGTCGGCGAGCGGGAAGCCCCCGAAGACGGACGCGTTCATGACCTCGCCGCCGGATTCCATCCGGATCGCCCGCGCCATGATGTCCTTCATCGGCTGGAACATCGGCGAGTGCTGGTTCATGTGCGTGAGCATCGGCAGCCAGCGATGGACGGTGAACGGCCGCGCCTTGCCGTCCAGGCGGGCCAGCAGCGATCGGGCGGCACGCTCGCCGGTCTCGCCCATGTCGACATGCGGGTAGGTGCGGTAACCGGTGATGACGTCGGCCCGCGCCACCAGCTCGGGGCTCAGGTTGCCGTGGAAATCGAGCGCGACCGCGATCGGCACCTGCGGGGCGACCTCGCGGATGCGTCGCAGCAGCTCGGCCTCGCCGTCGTCGAAGCCCTCGGCCACCATCGCGCCGTGCAGGTCGAGCAGGACGGCATCGCAGCCGCGTGCGACCGATGCGACGATCGCGCCGGCCATCGTGTCGTAGGCGGCGCGGTCGGTGGGCGCGCTCGGGGACGCATTGGCATAGACCGGGACGTCGACCTCGGCGCCGGCGGCGCGGGCGGCTTCGAGGAAGGCCGCGAACGCGATGTTGGTGCCGGCATAGGCGTCGATCGCGTGCTGCCCGGTGAGCATCGGCCCTTGCGCAGGATCGATGGCCGCCGCGCGGGAGAAGAAGGCCGCGAGCGGTGTCGCGACCGGCGAGAAGGTATTGGTCTCGTGCAGCATACCTGCGACGACGAAGCGACGTGCCATGTGGCGGGTCTCCGGGTGGTCCACGTCGCATGATGCCACGCGGCCGCTCGTCGGCGCCCCCGGGAGACGCTACCATCGCGCTCCACGCCCCTGGCCGGATGGAGACTGCTGCAGATGACCGGATCGACGCTCGACCCCGAAGAACGCGCCGCCTATGACCGCGACGGCTACTTCACGGTGCGCAAGCTCTTCGACGACGAGGAGATCGCGATGATGCGCGAGGCGATCGAGCGCGATCCCGGCCTGCGCGAAAGCTTCTACGACCGGCGCGACCAGGCGGGCATGGCGACGCGGATGGCGCTGTGGAACCACCCCGGCGACAGCATCTACGGTCTTGCCGCCCGCTCGCACCGGGTGGTGGACCGGATGGAGGCGATGCTCGACGGCGAGGTCTATCACTACCACTCCAAGCTCACGGCCAAGGAGCCGGAGGTGGGCGGTGCCTGGGAATGGCACCAGGACTACGGCTACTGGTACCACAACGGCTGCATGTTCCCGCTGATGGCGAGCGTCATGGTGGCGCTGGACCACTCCACGCGGGAGAACGGTTGCCTGCAGGTGGTGCGCGGCTCGCACCTGCTCGGTCGCATCGATCACGGCGTGCTGGCGGGAGACCAGGTCGGCGCCGATCCGGTGCGGGTGGACAAGATCCTCGAGCGGCTCCCGGTGGAGCACGCCGAGCTCGAGCCGGGAGATGCGCTCTTCTTCCACGCGAACGTGCTGCACCGCTCGGACCAGAACCGCTCGCCGAACCGGCGCTGGACCGTGCTGATGTGCTACAACGCCGCCCGCAACGATCCGTACCTGGACCATCATCATCCGCGCTACACGCCGCTCGCCAAGGTGCCCGACGAGGCGGTGCGCGCGGCCGGCGTGAGGTTCTCCGAGGGAACCCTGGCGTTCCGGCAGCAATCGGCGAATCCGCCGGAGCTGCGCAAGCGCATCGGCTGAAGGCTGCGCCCGGTAGGGCCGGGCCGGCGTCTTGCCCGGCCGCCCGCGCCGGGTTCAGGCGGCCCGGCGCGGAAAGGTGCTCTTGCGCTGTACCAGGTCGTGGTTCTCGAAGAGATCCGCCACCCAGTCGACGAAGACGCGCACCTTGTTGCTGAGGTGGCGGTTGGGCGGATAGACCACATGCAGCGCCACGCTCGCGGCGGACCAGTCGAGCAGCAGCGGTTCGAGCGCACCGCGGCCGATGTGCTCCTGCACCAGGAACGACGGCGCGTGGATGATCCCGAGCCCGGTGAGCCCCGCGGCGACGACGGCGGAGACGTCGTCCAGCGCGAGGTGCGAGCGTCCCTCGATGGTCATCGATTCGTCGCCGCGGGTGTAGACGAAAGGATTGATCCGGCCGGTCCGCGGGGAGAAGTACCGCACCAGCTCGTGTCCCTTCTTCGGGTCGTCGAGATCCTGCGGATGGCGCGGCACGCCGTGTCGGCGCAGATAGTCCGGGGTGGCGCAGGTGAGCAGGTCGGTCTCGCCGATCTTGCGCGCCACCATCGACAGGTCCGTGATCTCGCCGCCGCGCAGCACGCAGTCGACATTGTCGCCGAGCAGGTCGACCGGTCGATCGCTCACGCCGAGCTCGAGCCGGATGTCGGGATAGCGCGCATGGAAGTCCGGCAGCGCCGGAATGAGGATCGGTATCGCCACCGCGGCCGAGCAGTCCACCTTGAGGCGGCCGCGCGGCTGCGCCCGCGCTCGCGTCATGCCGGATTCGAGCTCCTCCAGGTCGCCAAGCAGGCGGACGGCGCGCTCGTAGTACGCCGCGCCGTCGGCGGTCACCATCACCCGCCGCGTCGTCCGGTTCAGCAGGCGGGTCTGCAGCTCCGCTTCCAGCATCTGGATGAGCCGGGTGACCCGGGCCTTCGGCAGGCCCATGGAATCCGCCGCGCGGGTGAAGGTGCCTGCCTCCACCACCCGGATGAACGCCTGCATCGCAGAGAGCTTGTCCACGTCAGTGGGTAGCGGTGCCGGCCGCGCGCAGCAGCAGATGGGGCAGGTCGCTCATCGCGCCGATCGCCGGTCGCTGCGGCGCGACTCCGCGGCCGAAACCGAGCGCAACCAGCCGCCGCGCCAGCGCCGCATCCCCGGTGACCACGTGCACCGGCACCTCCCAGGTCGCGCCGCGGCCGCTCACGCTTGCCGCCGGCTGGTGGTCGCCGACGATGACCAGCAGGTAGTCACGTGCCGCCGGCTGCGCGAGGTAGCCGATGAGCCAATCGTAGGTATAGGCCAGGGTGTCGGCGTAGGCCGGGCCCAGGTTCAACCAGTCGGGTGAGCTCGCGAGCGACTGCGCGGCCATCTCCGCCGGATACGGCGACGGGCCGAGCAGTTTCGCCCAGTCGGGCTGGTAGGGCGGCACCGGGTTGAACGGAATGTGGCTGGTCACGGTCGGAAAGAACAGGAACTGCGGGCGATCGGGATGCGCCGCACGGCGCGCCAGGAAGCGCGCCATCGTGAACTGATCCGGGATGCGCCAGAAGCCGAAGGCCGGGCCCTGGTAGTCGAGCCCGCGACTGTCGATCAGCTTGTCGAAGCCGTAGAAGGAACCCTCCGGCCAGTCGGCGCGAATCCCGGGCATGAGCGCGACGGTCTCGTAGCCGTGCTCGCGCAGGAAGCCGACCAGGGTCGGGCGGCGGGTGGTGAGCAGCAGGTCGTACTGCGCCTGGTCGCGCACCTCGCTTCCTGCGAGGAACGACGCATGCGCGAGCCAGGAGCCGCCGCCGAAGGTGGGCGAGCGGATGAAGGCGGACACCACCTCGCGGCCGGCGCCAGCCACCGCGGCCGCGAAGTCCGCACGATGCCGCCGCAGGCGCCCGGCATAGCGCGGCTCGTCGAAGGCGGTGGCGCCGTAGGATTCGACGAACACGAGCAGCACGTCGGCGCCCCGCAATGCCGCGACATCCCCGGCGAACGGCTGGCTCGGCGGCAGCATCTGCTCGGCGCGCACGCCGGACAGTGCCGTGGCAAGGAACGCGCCCTGCCGCACCCAGTTGGCGAGCACCGGCGTGGTGACATAGTCGCGCAGCTTCGCGCGTTCGCCGACGCCGGCCGAGCCGACCGCGGGCACATGCGCCACCGCGAGCGAGGCCACCGCGACGCCGACCAGGCCGATGCCGGTCCGGCGCCGCAGCACCGCGCCGCCGGCCGCGAGCTCCCGTGCGATGCAGCCGGCCGCGGTCCGCATCAGGAGGTACACCACCCCGAGCAGCGCGAGCACGCCGCCCAGGACCGCGAGCGACTTCCAGGCCGGATTCTGTTGCCATGCGAGCGCGAGCAGGCTGGGCAGGTGGCGGCCGTCCCAATAGAGGTTCATGGGCCGTCCGAAGAAGGCCGGAAGGGTCACCTCGATGTAGCGGCCGCAGGCGAGGGCGGTCGCGACGAGCGCGACCAGGACGACGATGCGCGCTCGAGCGACCGGCGGGCGCTGCGCGGCCAGCACCAGCAGCAGCGCGAGCGCGAGGCATTCGAGGGAAAGGGCGATGCTCGGCACGATTGCCGGGGTCGGCCAGAGATTGTCGAAGGTGAGCGCGATGTCGAGGAAGACGAGCGCGAGCACGATCCGCCACAGGCGGGGCGACGACGCCCGGCCGGTCTCCCCGCCGCCGGCGAGGCGGCGGATCATTCGGGCACCACCGGATCGCGCCTTCGCCGGTGCAGCCAGGCGATGTCGATCGCGAACGACCAGGCGGCGAGCAGCACCGCATCCACCGCGGCCGCCGTGCGCCACGGATCTGGCAACACCGGCGCGACGCAGGCGATGAGGGCGATCAGCTCCAGCACGCAGACGGTCTTGCGCCGCTGGCTTGGCGGCAGCGGGCGCGCGAGCCACGGCAAGCCGTACGAGGCGGCCACGAAGGCATAGCGCATCAGGCCGACGGCAAGCACCCAGGCGCCGGCCTTGCCGGACTGCCAGGCGAGCAGCGACAGCACCAGGACCAGCAGCGCGTCGATCTCCATGTCGAAGCGCGCGCCGAACCTGCTCTGCGTTCCCCGCAAACGGGCGAGCCAGCCATCGACGCCATCCAGGGTCAGCGCGACCGTCGCCACGCAGGCGACGAAGAGCTCGAGCCCGCCCCAGGCTTCGCCGTAGAACGACGCAAGCAGGCACACCATGGCGGCCCGGAACAGGGTCACGGTGTTGGCGGGTCCGAAGCGACGGTGCGGTCGGTGCGCGCGCAGGAACGAGAGCACCGGCACGAGCAGCAGCAGGTAGCCGCCGATCGCCTTGTAGGCGTGGCGGCTGCCGGTCGGCAGGAGCGGATCGAGCAGGACGATGCCGAGCACGAGCGCCGCGCCCACCGCGATGATGGCGAGCCAGGCACTGCGCACCAGGCCGTCGATTCCGTCGAGGCCGGGGGGCACCGTCATCAGGTCGTCATCACGGGCTTCGCCCATCGCACATTCGCTTGCCGCAATCCGCGCTCGGACGATCGTACCGCGTCCGCTGCGCCGGCCGCCATAGCGACCGTGCGATCATCGGACCATGACCTTGCAGCCGTCGCAGCCAATCGCCCGCGCCTTCTGGTCCGAAGGCAACGGCCGGGGCATGATCCGGCCGGCCGCGCTGCCCGAACCGGGCGCCGGCGAGGTGCGGGTGCGCGCGCTGCATTCCGGCATCAGTCGCGGCACCGAGTCGCTGGTGTTTCGCGGCGAGGTGCCGCGAAGCGAATGGCAGCGCATGCGCGCGCCGTTCCAGGAAGGCGACTTCGGCGGGCCGGTCAAGTACGGGTACAGCAGCGTCGGCGTGGTCGAGGCCGGCCCGGAGTCGCTGCTTGGCCGGACCGTCTTCTGCCTGCATCCGCACCAGACCGGCTACGTGGTGCCGGCGAGCGCGGTGCATCCCGTGCCGGAAGCGGTGCCGCCGTCCCGAGCCGTGCTGGCCGCCAACCTCGAGACCGCCATCAACGGCCTGTGGGATGCCGGACCGTTGCCGGGCGACCGGATCAGCGTGGTGGGCGCCGGCGTGGTGGGGCTGCTGGTCGCATGGCTCGCGGCCCGCATACCCGGCTGCGCGGTGGAGTTGGTCGACATCGATCCGGCCCGCGCTACGGTCGCCCGGGAGCTGGGCGCGCGCTTCGTGATTCCTGCGAACGCGAGCCGCGACGCGGACCTGGTGGTGCATGCGAGCGGGCATCCCGACGGGCTCGCCACCGCCCTCGGCCTGGCCGGCTTCGAGGCGACGGTGCTGGAGCTCAGCTGGTACGGCAGCCGCCCGGTCACCGTCGCGCTCGGCGAGTCGTTTCACGCCCGCCGCCTCCGGCTGGTGTCGTCGCAGGTCGGCACGGTCGCCGCCGCGCAGCGCGGACGCTGGACGCATGCCCGACGGATGCGGCTCGCGCTCGAGCTGCTGGCCGACGACCGGCTCGACCAGCTGGTGACCGGCGGGACGCGGTTCGAGGCGCTGCCGGACCTGATGGCCCGCCTGGCGGCGGGCGAGGCGGCGCTTGCCGGCGCGCTCTGCGAGAGAATCGACTACTGACCATCCGAGGACCGGCATGTACAGCGTCTGCACCCGCGACCATTTCATGATCGCCCACAGCTTCCGCGGCGAGACTTTCGGTCCGGCGCAGCGGCTGCACGGCGCCACCTATGTCGTCGACGTGGAATACCGGCGGCGCGAGCTGGACGCCGACGGCGTGGTGGTCGACATCGGGCGCGCAAGCAAGGTGCTCGCCGCGGTGCTCGCGGACCTGGACTATCGCAACCTCGACGAGGTTCCGGCGTTCGCGGGGATCAACACCACCACCGAGTTCCTGGCCCACGAGATCTTCGAGCGCATCGCCGCCCGAATCCGCGCCGGCGACCTCGGCGCGAACGCGGCCGGGCTGGAATCGATGCGCGTGGCGCTGCACGAGTCGCATGCCGCCTGGGCCTCGTACGAGGCGCCGCTTGCGTAGGCGGCCGCCATCCCTGGCCGGTCGATAGTGCGCGCAGGCCCGGGATCGGCAGCCGCCACCGGGTTCCACTTCGTATACCCGGGCGATCTGGCCACGCGCACCGGCGGCTATCGCTATGCCCGCGAGCTGTTGGGGGTGCTGGCGCGGCGCGGCGTGCCGGTCGCGCTGCATCGCCTGGCCGGCGCGTTCCCGTTTCCCGGCGAGGCTGACCTGGCCGCGGCCGATCTCGCGCTCGCCGCGATCCCCGCCGGCGCCATCGTCGTCGTCGACGGCCTCGCCTACGGGGCGATGCCGGAGGTGGCCGGGGCGCATGCCGCGCGGCTGCGACTGGTGGCGCTGGTGCACCATCCGCTCGCGCTGGAGACGGGGCTGGATCCGGCCGCCGCGGCCGCTCTCGCCGCCGCGGAGCGGGCGGCGCTCGCCAGCGCCCGGGCGGTGATCGTGACCAGCCCGGGTACCGGGCGTGACCTGGACGGATACGGCGTGCCCGCCGGGCGCCGGCATGTGGCGCTGCCGGGAGTCCGGCGCAGGTCGACCGGCTCGCCGCAGCGTGTCCGGCATGACGCGATGCGGTTGCTGTGCGTCGCGACCGTGACGCCGCGCAAGGGCCATCTCGAGCTGGTGGAGGCGCTGGCGGCGGCGAGCCGTCGCCATCCGGGGAGGGCCTGGCGGTTGCGCTGCGTCGGCAGCCTGGATCGGGATCCGCACTGCGCGGCCCGCCTGCGCGACCGGATCGCGACGCTCGGGCTGGCCGGACGGATCGAGCTTGCCGGCGAGCGCGACGAGGAGGAGGTGGACCGGCTCTACGGCGAGGCCGACGCCTTCGTCCTGGCGTCGCACCACGAAGGCTACGGCATGGTGCTCGCCGAGGCGATGGCGCACGGCCTTGCGGTGGTGAGCACGCGTGCCGGCGCGATTCCGGAGACGGTCCCGCCGGAGGCGGGCCTGCTCGTGCCGCCGGGCGACGTGGAGGCGCTCGCCGAGGCGCTTGGCCGCATCCTCGCCGAGCCGGGGCTGCGGGCTCGCCTTGCGGCGGGCGCGCGGGCGGCCGGCGGCCGCCTGCCCGACTGGGACGACACGGCCGATCGCTTCCTCGCGGCGCTCGACGCGCTGCCCGCTGCGAACTGGACCCCGAGGGGACGTCCATGAGCTTCTCGCCGGCCTGGCTTGCGCTGCGCGAGCCCGCCGATCATGCCGCGCGCGCCGAGCCGTTGGCCATCCGGCTGCGCGATCACTTCTCGCGACCGCCTGATGCCGGCTTGCTGCGCATCGTCGATCTCGGCTGCGGCACCGGCTCGAACCTGCGCTACCTGGCGCCGCGGCTCGCCATGCCGCAGCACTGGACGCTGGTGGACAACGACCCGGCGGTGCTGCGGCTGCTGCCGCGGGGCCCGGAATGCGAGCCGCTCGAGCTCGATCTCGCGCGGGAGCCGGAACGCCTGCCGCTCGGGCAGGCGGAGCTGGTGACCGCAGCGGCGCTGCTCGACCTGGTCTCCCCGGAATGGGTGGACCGGCTGGTGGCGCATCTCGAGGCGCTCGGCGACGCGCGGCCGGCGCTGCTCTTCGCGCTGAGCTACGACGGCAGGATGGCGTGGGCACCGGAGCATGCGGCAGACGGCGGCATCGCCGACGCCTTCAACCGGCACCAGCGCACCGACAAGGGCTTCGGCCCGGCGCTCGGGCCATCGGCCGGCGGCGCGGCGGCGCGGCGCCTGCGCGCCGCCGGCTACGTGGTCACGCGGGCCGCGAGCGACTGGGTGCTGGGTGACGCGGACAAGGCGCTGCAGCGCGCGCTCGCCACCGGCGTGGCGTCGGCATGCGCGGCGGTGGCGTCCGCGACGCGCGGCGGGTCGGGCAACCGGTCCGGCGACGTCGCCTCATCCGACGACTGGCTCCGCTTTCGCCTGCGCGAGATCGATGCAGGCCGATCGACGCTGCGGGTCGGCCATGTCGACCTGCTCGCGCTGCCGTCGCCCGCCCGGTTCAGCCGGGCGCCGGCGCGCCGCTCGGAAGCTCCAGGTCCCAGAGGACGTCCTCGCCCATGACATGCTGGCGGCAGGCCGGTCGCAGGCAGTCGGCGAGGGCGAGCACCTCGGGCAGCTGCAAGCCCTGGCGACCCGAGCCGATGATCACCGGCGCGACTGCCACCTGCAGCCGGTCCAGCAGCCGCTGCTCCAGGAAGCGGGAAACGGTGATGCCGCCGCCTTCGACGAGGATCGCGTGCAGCCCGCGCTGCCCGAGCAGCTCGAGCAGGCTGTGCAGGTCGATGCCGTTGTCGTCGCGCGGCGCGGCAATGACCTCCGCGAGCCCGCAGCGCTCCCCGCTGCCGCCGGCCGCATCCGGGTAGCGGGCCACCAGGGTCGGCGAGCGCGGGTCCGAGCAGACCCGATGACGCGGCTGCAGCCGTGCGGACGGATCCAGCACCACCCGGGTCGCATCCGGGCCGGGCACCAGCCGGGTGGTGAGTTGAGGATCGTCGGCGATCACCGTGCCGGCGCCCACCAGGACCGCATCGCAAAGCGCCCGCAGGCGATGCATGTGCGCGAGATTCTGGGTGCCGGTGATGTAGCAGGAATCGCCGGTGCTGGTCGCGATCCGGCCGTCCAGGCTCTGCGCCAGATGGCCGATCACGAAGCGCCGGCCGTGCCCGAGCGATATCAGGGGCCGGTAGAGCGCGAACAGCTCGTGCGCCTGCGGCGACCACTCGCCTTCCAGGGACCATCCTTCGGATCCGCGCCAGGCGATGCCGGCCGAAGGACCGGTTTCGTCGGCCGCGAGCAAGGCGGCCGGAGGGACTTTCGCGCGGCGGCGCCGCGCCGCCTCCAGGCAGAGCGCCCAGAGCCGGCCGCAGTCCGGCGCGCCGTCCGCGACCGCGACCGGGTCCGGGCGCACCCGGGCGGTGACCGGCGAGACGAGATCGTTGGCAGGCACGATGGCCTGCCGGGACGCGGCGAGACGGCTCATGGCGTCAAGAGTACGTCAACTGCGGCTCGAAGGTGGCCGAACCCGCCCCCGCAAGCCCGACGGCGGGCTGCTTCCGGTGCGAACCCACGGGATTCGGTATGCTTAGGTGCTCCCGGCCGCCTCCACCGGCCGGAAGTCCCGTATTTCCAAGGAGATCGCCTGGCGTGGACGAGATGCGAGGTGCGGCGGCGGCGACCGCCGCGGGCGACGTCAGTGCGCGGCGCCGCGCGGTTGCGCAGGCCGGCGTGCGGGTGGACCGCGCCGTGTCGGAATTGCGGCGCGGCCGGCTGGTTCGCCTGGCATCCGGTACCGAGGCGCTGCTCGTCGGCGCCGTCGAGACGCTGCAGCCGGCTGCCTGGGACGAGCTGGCGGACATCGCCGCCGGCCCGGGGGGCCAGCGGCCGAGCGTCACGCTGACCGCGGAGCGGGCCCAGTCCTCCGGCTGGCTGCGCGCCACCGCGGCGGTGCTCGCGGACGCCGTGGTCGCGACGCTGAATCCGGCCGGCATGGCCGGCAGCGAGCCGGCGTCGGTCGCGCCGATCACCCTGCGGCTGCCCGAGTCGTTCGACCCGGCGCTGCTCGGCGACCTTGCCGGCATCGGCTCCCCCGGCCGCGACGGCGGCGTCCCCTCCGGCGCGCCGGAGGTGGCCCGCTGGGCCGGGCTGCTCGGCGCCCAGCCGGCCGCCCCGGTCAGCCAGACCACCGCCGCGATGCGGTCTGCGCTGGAGCTGACCCGACTCGCGCGGCTGGTACCGGCCGTGGTCACCCTGGATGCCGGCCTGGGCGCGCCGCATGCGGAGAACGGCCACGACCTGCACCTGCGGGTGAGCGACGAGGACATCCGCGCCTATCCGCAGGAACGCGCCCGGTCGCTGCTGCGGGTGAGCGAGGCGCCAGTGCCGCTCGCCGGGCACGAGAAGTCCCGCTTCGTCCTCTTCCGCGAGACGGTGGCTGACCTGGAGCATGTGGCCATCGTCATCGGCGAGCCGGATCCGACGCAGCCGGTGCTGGTGCGGCTGCATTCCTCCTGCCTCACCGGCGACCTGTTCGCGAGCCTGCGCTGCGACTGCGGCGACCAGCTCCGCGGTGCCATCGACCGGCTCGGCGAGGGGGGCGGCGTGCTGCTCTACCTCGCGCAGGAGGGCCGGGGCATCGGGCTGGCCAACAAGCTGCGCGCGTACGACCGCCAGGATGCCGGACTCGACACCATCGACGCGGACCGCTACCTCGGCTTCCGGGGCGACGAGCGCAACTTCGCGGTGGCGGTGCAGATGCTGCGCGCGCTCGGCATCGGCCGGATCCGGCTGCTCACCAACAATCCCGCGAAGATCGCTGCCCTGCGCCAGGCAGGCATCGACGTGGTGGAGCGCATCGGCATCGGCGGTCAGGTCAATCGGCACAACGAGCGGTATATCGCGACCAAGCGCGATCGCGCCGGGCATCTCATCGAGGTGGCGAGCCCGCCGGTGCAGCGCCAGGCCAGCTGAAGGCCTTTGGATTGAGCGCCACCGCCCGGCCGCCCGAAGGTGGCGCGCTCCTCCCTCGGGGAGGTGGTCGCGCTTCGCGACCAGAGGGTAAACATTGAGCCCGACGGTCGCGGCCCGCTGTGGCCTGATCGCCTTCGCCGCCATGATGGCGTGCAGCGCGACGCCGGCGGCCGCGCGCGCGAATGCCGACGCGGTGCTGCAGGGCGAGACCGTCGTCAGCTGGGGCAGCGTCGCGGTGGACGCCGACCGTGAGCTGGCTTTCGAGGTGCTCACCGACTACGATCGCATGGAGCAGTTCCTTCCCGGGATGATCCGATCCACCGTGGTCTCGCGCAGCGCCAACGGCGCGATCGTGGACCAGGTGGCCGAGGAGGGCGTCCTGTTCTTCCGGCAGCGGGTGGCGTTTCGGGCGGAGATCGGCGAGTCGCCGCCCTCGCGCATCACCGTGCGGGCGCTCTCGGGCAGCTTCAGGCACCTGGAAGGCACCTATGCGGTGTCGCATCGGGGCGAGCGGACGCTGATCGAGTACCGCGGGCGCTTCGTGCCGGATTTCGAGCTGCCGGCCATGCTGGGGATCTATGCGGTGCATCATTCGCTGAAGCGGCATCTGGAGGCGATCGCCGACGAGATCGAGCGGCGAGCGGCCGCGCGCAGGTCGGTGCCGGCCGCCGGGAAGGCGCCGGTCGGGCGCGATTCGCCTGCGCCGGAACGCAACGAGGGCAACGGATGAAGAGCAAGGTGACGGCGATAGGCAAGGCGGCCAGCGACGAAGGCCGGCCCATCTCGGAGGTGATCCGCGACCGCATCAAGGCGGCCGGGCGGCGCTTCCATGCCAACGACAACATCGCGGAGTTCATCCACTCCGACGAGGAGCGGGCGCAGCTGCGCCGCGAGGTCGAGACGCAGGTGGAGGGGTTGCTGCGTGCCCTCGTGATCGACACCGAGTCGGACCACAACACCCAGGACACCGCGCGGCGGGTGGCCAAGATGTACGTGAACGAGGTGTTCGCCGGCCGCTACGATGCTCCGCCGCCGATGACCGAGTTTCCCAACGTGGAGAAGCTGAACGAGCTGATCGTGATCGGACCGATCACCGCCCGCTCCGCCTGCTCGCATCATCTCTGCCCGATCATGGGCCGGATCTGGGTGGGCGTGCTGCCCAATGCCGAGTCCAACCTGATCGGGCTGTCCAAGTATGCGCGGCTGGCTGACTGGATCATGAGCCGTCCCCAGATCCAGGAGGAGGCGGTGAAGACGCTCGCCGACGAGCTGGAGTCCAAGCTCGCGCCCGACGGCCTGGCCGTCGTCATGAAGGCGGACCACTTCTGCATGCACTGGCGCGGCGTCAAGGACGCGAGCGTGATGATCACCTCGGTCATGCGCGGGTCCTTCCTGCGCGACTCGAGCCTGCGCAAGGAGTTCCTGGACCTGATCGGCCGCTAGCGGCGCGGTCGTCCGTCCGGCCGATCGGACCGCGCCGACCGACCATCGGAAGGGCGCTGCGGCCGGCGCAGCAGCCGCTAGATTCCGTGCATCGGGACATTGGGATCCCCGCGAAGGCGGCGGTCCGGCATGATCATGGCGTCAGGCAGAACCGGGACGAGCATCAGCAACGCGTCGCAGACCGCGTCCGTCGACGTCTGGGCCACCGTGGTTCCGGAGACCGCCGCAGAGGTGAGCGACGCCATCCGCCGCAGCACCGGTCGCCTGTCCGTGAGCAGCGCCCGCTACAGCCCGGACAGCCAGTTCGCCCTCGACGGCGCGCTGCACATCGACATGTCGCGCCTCAACCGGGTGATCCGGTTCGAGCCGATGTCCGGACTGCTTCGGGTGCAGGCGGGCATCCGCTGGCACGAGCTGCTGCGCTTCATCCAGCCGCATGGCTTCGCCGTCAAGGTGATGCCGCAGTTCGCGAACTTCAGCGTGGGCGGCTCGGTGGCAAGCAATGCGCATGGGCACTATGTCGGCATCGGCCCGATCGCCTCCACCATCCGCCGCCTGAGCGTGGTGCTTGCCGACGGCAGCCTGGTCGAGACCAGCCGCGACGACAAGCCGGATCTGTTCGCCGCGGTCGTGGGCGGCTTCGGCGGCGTCGCCGTGGTGGTGGAGGTCGAGCTGGAGCTCACCCAGAACACGCCGGTGCTGCGCAAGTCCGTGCGCCTGCCCGCGGACCAGTATGTCGACTACTTCAAGGCACGGATCGCGACCGACCCGGGCGCCGTGTTCCATTCGGCCGAGTTCTACATGCCGGCCATGCGCCGGCTGCGCACCCGTACCTGGGTGAGCTCGCAGGAGCGCTGCACCAACGACCAGCCGCTCAACCTCGCGGGGGTCGAGGATCCGCTGCGCAAGGTGTTCGACTGGTCGCGGCCGACCTCCTGGTTCGGCCGCATGCGCGAGGAGCTGTTCGTCGAGCCGCTGCGCTACGGCCGCAAGGCGGTCCACTGGCGCAACTACGAGGCGAGCCACGACCTGGTGGAGTTCGACCCGCGGATCCACGAGGACCCGTCGCTGGAGCTGCAGGAGTACGTCGTGAGCCCGGCGTACGCCACCACCTTCCTCGGGCGGCTGCGCGACGTCGTCGCGCGCTACAAGGCGCCGGCGGTGCATCTCTCCATCCGGCACTACGGTGCCTGCCAGGACAGCTACCTCAGCCTCGCGGTGCGCGACGCCTTCGCCTTCCTGCTTGCCGTGCGGTCGCGGCCGGGCGACACCCTCAAGGCCGACTACGCGGTGTGGAGCCGCGAGCTGGTCGATGCGGCACTGGAGGGAGCCGGCAGCTTCAATCCCGCCTACCACATGCACGCGACCGCGGAGCAGTTCGCCCAGGCGTTCCCGCGTCGGCAGGAGCTGCTGCTCGCCAAGCGCAAGTACGACCCGGACAACCGCTTCGGCAACGGCCTCTGGACCCGCTATCTCGACGGCGACCCGGTGCCCGAGTCGGCCGAGCCGGGCGAGGTGTCCGAGTTTCGCACGGCCTTCGCGCAGATGAACTCGCGCGACGCGGTGTATCGCCTGCTGGACGAGTGCGGCCCGCGCGGCCATGCGCCGCGAATGCTCGGCCTGCTGGAGCGGATGGCCCAGCGCTCCGCCGAGGACGAGCTGATCTACCGCAACATGCGCGGCACGCTGCTCAAGTGGCGCAACTCCGCGCTGGCCGGCCTCACCATGCGCCAGGGCGACTGGCAGCTCGCCCTGCACCGGCGGCTCGCCCGCTTCACCCGCGAGCGGCTCGAGGACATGCACGGCTTCGACGGCAGGCAGGTCCAGGGACTGCTCGAGGTGGCGACCCGGGGCAGGCATGTCGAGGCGCTGCGCCGCCACGTGAAGGTGGCGGCGGCGCGCCAGCTCGACGACTTCGGCTGCCAGTTCGCCGAGGGCGGGGCCGGGTGGCTGGAATCGCGCGTTCCGGCGCGCGCTGCCGTCGGCGATGCGCTCGTCTGGAACGGCGAAGCGGCCGGCGAGGCCTCCAGCGCCGACGTGGTCACCCTCTACGGCGGCCTGTGCGGGCTGCCTTCCGCGCAGGTGGACCCCTGCCTTGCCCGCCTCGCGACCGTGGTCCGGCCGGGCGGGCTGCTGCTGCTGCTCGAGCATGACGTCGAGACCGCGCATGCGGGTCTCGAGGCTTCGCTCGCCGTCACGCTCGCATTCCTCTGTGCCGGCGAAACCTGGGAGGCGAGCCAGGCGCATCCGCGCGCCTTCCGCGCCGCCGACGAGTGGACCGCCGTGATGGAGCGGCACGGACTCTTCCCGGTCGGCAAGCGCGAGCGCATCCCGCGCTCGCCCTTCGGCGACCTGCTGATGGCCTTCCGCCGGCCGTTGCCGGGCGAGCATCCGGGTGGCGGCGCCGACGACCGCGGCGACGACCGCGATGACCACCGCGACCACGACGGCCCGCACCTGCGCAAAGACAACAGCGCGCTTGCGGGCGGTCGTTAAGGTCTACACTATTCGCGCACTCGGCATTCGCTGATTGCAGGCCTTCTGAACCCGGGCACGGGCCGCACCATGATTGGCGAACATACCGCCAGATCCTTCGACGCCGACATCGATCACTTGCGCAGCAACGTGCTGAAGATGGGCGGCCTGGTCGAGCGCCAGGTGCAGCGGGCGGTGGACGGCATCCGCCTCATGGACCTCGCCCTGGTCGCCGAGGTGCTGTCCGACGAGGAAGTGGTCAACCGGCTGCACGTGCAGACCGACCTGATGTGCAACCGGGTGATCGCCAAGCGGCAGCCGATCGCGATCGACCTGCGCGAGATCATCGCCATCCTGCACATGATCAACGACCTCGAGCGCGTCGGCGACGAAGCGAAGAAGGTGGCCCTCAAGGTCAGGCGGCTCGGTGGCAAGTCGCTGCCGCTGCCGGTGCAGCCGATCAGCGCGATGGCGGCCGAAGCCTGCGACATGCTGCGCCTCGCGCTCGACGCCTTCGTGCGCCAGGACACCCGCATTGCGCAGGCTCTCAGCGAGCGCGACCGCAACCTCGACGGCCAGCGCGACGCCATCGTTGCCGACCTGCTCGCCAACATGGCCAGCGCCCCGGCCACCATCGGCACCGCGATGGACCTGGTGCTGGTGGTGCAGTCGCTGGAGCGGGTGGGGGACCACGCGAAGAACATCGCGGAGTACGTGGTCAACGTGGTCGAAGGCGTGGACAGCCGGCACGACGCGATCGCTTCTCGGGCACCGTAGATGGTCTTGCGTGCTCGCGGCGGGCGGGGGTGGCGGGTGCGCGGCGGGGCTTCAACGGGAGCGCCGGCGCTGACGCGCCGGTCCCCGGGCCGGACGCCCTGCTGGCGGGCCGCGACCTAGTCGCGGCCTGAACGGCCGCTCCGGAGGTCGCTATCGTCTCGCTTTCGCTCGCCGATACCCGCCGTCACGACGCCCGATCCGGCGCTCCCGCAGGCGCCCCGCCGCACGCCCGCCCCGAATACTCGAAAAGATACTGATGGAACTGAAGATCATTAAGACGGAAGCTGACTATCGCT
>JAEWEW010000118.1 GCA_023389175.1 Pseudomonadota bacterium
GCGCCGGCAGGCCGGCGAGCGCCGTCGCGCCGCCGAGCGCCTGGCGCCGCGCGATGGACAGGATCCCACCTGGTCTCATGTCGGTCGTTTTCATGGCGCTCTCCTTCAGTCGCTCAGGCGCACGGAGATTGCCGCGCCCTCCGGCTCGACGCGGATCCGCGCCTCGCGCCATCCGGGCGCACCGATGGCCGCGCGCTCGCCCGAGAAACCATACGGCTCCGTGGGGATGCCGACCAGGTTGCTGTCGAGCTTGCCGTTGCCGTTGCGGTCGTGATACATCGCGACCGCGTACTCGCCGGGGGGAAGATCGGCGAAGCGGATCGCGACCTGGCCGGCCGCCGGTATCGCCTGCAGCTGACGCACTGCCGTCTTGCGGTAGTCCGCCTCGGAGGCGTAGAGGCCCACTCGCAAGGCGCCGTCGGCGCCCTTCACGTTCTCGACGGTGATGTCGAGCTCGGCGCCTGTCGCGAGCAGCGGCGCGGCGGCGCCGACGGCGAAGGCGAAGGCGGCCGCGAGCGCGGGCAGTCGCGGCGCGGTGGCAATGCGGTGCGGTCGTCGGATCATGAGTTCCTCCTGGGAATGGGCCGGCCCGGCGGATTCCCGGGTTGCGGCATGGAGGAAAGTCTGTGGCCCGGCGCCGGCGTTGCCGAGCGGCTTGCGACGAAGCGTCCGATGGCGGCAGTGGAGCGTCGAAAGGTGCCGCGAACGACGCCGCAGGAGGGACGCCGCGAGAGGACGCCGCGAAGCGTCAGCCTCCGGCGAGCCCGTCGGGTCCGGCCGGAGACACCGTGGCCTCGGCGCGGGCGCGCTCGGCGTCGCCGGCCTTCACCGTGCCGTCGGGCCGCTCGTAGACGCCGACCAGGATGCCGCTTGCGACCGCATGCTCCGCGATCAGCCGGCTCACCGCCTCGCGTCCGGGCGCCGGGCCGGGTTGCAGATCCGACCGGCCGCTGTCGGCGAGGGCGAATACCTGGAACACATAGCGGTGGGGACCGTGTCCCGGCGGCGGGTCCGGCGGCAACCAGCCGGTGTCGAGGAAGGAGTTGCGCCCGACCGTTGCCTCGGGACCGCCGCCATCCTCGGAGTCGGTGATCCGGCCGCGATCGATCGCGCCGGCGCCGAGGCCGCCATCCTGCGGGGGGAGTCCGGTCACGATCGCATGCACCAGCGGTTGCGGCGTCGGCGAATCCGCGTCTTCCACCACCAGCAGGACCGACCCGGCGCCCGCCGGGATGCCGCTCCACTCGAGCGGCGGCGAGACGCCGTCGCCATCGGCCGTGTAGCCGACCGGGATCGGCGCGTGGTCCGCGAAGGCAAGGCTGGTCACTCGGATCGAGCCGGTGCCGCTGCGCAGGTCGAAACGATTGAAGAGCACCTTGTCCAGCCCTGCGCGGCGATCCCGCAGCGCATGGCCGACGACTCCGGGCAACTTCTCGAGCATCGGGTCAGCTCCGGTTGGGGGTTCCGGGCGCCTGCAAGATATGCGCCTGCAGGGGCGGATCGCTGACATACTCGGCTTCGAAGACCGACAGGAGGAGAAGTGTCTTACGATTTCATCGTCATCGGTTCGGGCCACAACGGCCTGACGTGTGCGGCCTACCTGGCACGCGCCGGGGCGAGCGTGCTCGTCCTGGAGACCAACGAGCGAGTCGGCGGCAGTTGCCACACCGCGGAAGCAACGCTGCCGGGCTTCAAGCACAACATCTGCTCGGCGGTCCACACGCACATTCCCACGAGCCCGGTGTATCGCGATCTCGAGCTCGAGCGGCACGGCGTCCGCTACGTCTATCCGGACCATCTGCGCGGCACGATCTTTCCGGACCAGCGCTGCCTCGTCATGTATCGCGACAGCGCGCAGATGGCGGCCGAGATCGCGCGCTTCTCGGCTCGCGACGCGAAGACCTTCGCGCAGCTCGTCCGGGACTACGACGAGTTCATTGCCGCGACCTATCTGCCGCTGATGTATTCGCCTCCGCTGCCGCCTTCGCTGCAGACGGCCGAGCTGGAGAAGAGCGAGGAGGGCAGGGCGTTGATGCAGTGGCAGGCCTATACGCCGGTACAGCTGCTCGACGAACTGTTCGAGAACGAGGCGGTGAAGGTGCATTTTCTTGCCCGGATGACGGTGCTCGGCTTTCCTCCGGACGCGTTCGGACAGGGCTGGATCTGCTTGTTCCGAATCCTGAGGGGGGAGGCGCCCATCTGCGTGGGCGGCTCACAGCAGCTCGCGGAGGGCCTGCGGAGAGTCCTGGAGGCGAACGGCGGGATCGTGAAGACCGGCTCTCGCGTCCGAAAGGTCATCCTGCGAGGCAACCGCGCGACGGGCGTCGAGCTGGCCGACGGCACGCGCCTCGAGGCAAGGAAGGGCGTCGTCACCAACGTGGAGCCGAGGCAGAGCTTTCTCGAGCTGGTCGGTGAGGAGCATCTGCCGGCGCCCTTCGTCACGCGGGTGAAGAACTACCATGCCCACGGCCGCTCGCTCCTGTGCCTGCACCTGGCGGTGACCGAACCGCCGCGGTATCGCGCACACGCGGACAACCCGCATGTCGATCTCGCCTTCAGCCAGGAGATGTTCGGTGCCTCCCCGAACGATCAGGTGGAGGCCTACCAGGAGATCGCCGCAGGAAAGCCGCCCCGCCGGGAAATGCTGCAGATCACGGTGCCGACGCTCTTCGACCCGTCGCAGGCCCCTGCGGGCAGGCACAGCGTGCTCATCTGGCAGTACGCCCCGTATGGAGTCGCGCCGGACGGTCCGCGGGGCTGGGCAGGCGTGCGCGAGGAGTACGCCGAACACTGCCTCGGCCTGTGGCGCAGGTACGCGCCCAACATGACCCCGGACAAGATCCTGAAGATGACCATCCAGGACCCGACCGATACCGAGCGCCACAACGAGAACGTCGTCAACGGGGTCGACGTGATCGGCGACATGACTCCGGATCAGATGGGGTATTTCCGGCCGTTCGCCGGCTGGTCGCACTATCGGGCGCCGATCGAGGGGATGTACATGGCCGGCGGCTATTGCCATCCGGGGGGCGGCGTGCATGCCGGAGCGGGCTACAACGCCGCTGGCGTCATTGCCGAGGACTGCAAGCTCCAGAGGTGGTGGCCCTGATGCCGAGGCGCGAGGCGAGCTTCACCGTGAACGCGAGCCCCCGCGAGCTCTGGCGCTTCCTGCGCGATTTCGAGTCGCTTTGCGCCTGCATCCCGGGAGTCGAGCAGGTCGATGTCGTCGACAGCTGCAACGCCACGCTGGTGGTGAGAGAGAAGGTCGGGTTGATCCCGATGATCGTGACCCTGCAGGCGAAGATCGAATCGGAGGATGCGCCACGCCGGCTGCATGCCGTCGCACGAGCCGAGCACCTGAGCATGGCGATCGATGTCGAGCTGAACGAAGCGGCTTCCGGCACGGAACTGCGCAGCGCCTTCGAGGTGGCCGGGACCGGTCCGCTCAAGCCGATCGTGGACCAGCTGTTCGAGATGCGGGCCACGGAGCGCACCGCCGAATTCGCCGAGCGGCTCGCGCAGCGCTTCAGCGAGGCACCGGGCGAGGAGCCGGCCGAGGCCCCGGCCAAGCAGCTCGCCGAGGAACCGTACACGCCGGCGCGCAGCGGCTGGCTGGCATCCGTGATCGGGCGGCTGCGACGGCGCCTGGCTCGCTTTCGCCGCTCGAGCCGCTGAGCCCGCGCGGTGGCGGCGTGGCGGTCGCGCAGACGCCTGCCGACTCGAGTTCGCGCAACGGGCAATGCACTCGATGTTGGCCGGCGCTAGGGAAGCAACGTCTTCAGCGCGACCTTCGCGTCGCAGACCTTCGCCGGGTCCGGGCTCACGCCCGCTTCCAGCAGCTTGCGCGCCATCATGTGGTCCATCGGCGCGTTGACCGACTCGACGCAGTGCAGGGTGCCGTCGACGTAGTGGAAGATGGAGAACGAGTCCGGCTTCGCGCCGGGACGCCGGTGTGACTGCGAGTCGGTCGGCAGCAGGCCCGCCATCTGCAGCCGCATGGTGCCTTGCTCGGACCAGAACCAGGCGACCGCCCGGTGCGGTCGCGGCGAGCCGGTGAGGGTGGCGACGGCGGTGCGTGCCTGGTCGTTCGCGTTCTGGACCGATTCCAGGCGCAGCCGTCGGCCGCTCGTGTGGTCCGGGAAGTTGGTGCAGTCGCCCACGGCGAGGATCGCCGGGTCGCTGGTCACCATGTACTCGTCCACCACGATGCCGTTGTCGCACGCGAGCCCGGCCGATTCCGCGAGGAAGGTCTCCGGCTCCGCGCCGATGCCGAGCAGCAGGAAGTCGACCGGGTGGCGCCGGCCGTCGAGATCGATCGACGCGAGGCGGCGCGCGGGCCCGGCATCCACGAGCTCGAAGCCCGCGATCTTCGCCTCCACGTGCACGTCGATGCCGGCGTCTCGGTGCAGCTGCAGCACATGGCGGGAGATGTCCGGCGATACCGCGCGGGCGAGCAGGCGCGGCGCGCTCTCCACCACGGTCACCGCCTTGCCGAGCGACCGGGCGGTGGCCGCGAACTCCAGGCCGATGAAACCGCCACCTACTACGGTCAGCGCCTTGAATTCCGCCAGCTTCTCGCGCAAGGCTTGCGCGTCCGCCGCGCTGCGCAGGGTCGCGACATTGGCAAGGCCGGCCGGCAGGTCCGCGAGCAGCCGTGCCCGGCTGCCGGTGGCGAGCACCAGGCGGCCGTAGGGCAGCAGCGAGCCGCTGCGCAGCGTGACGATCCGCCGCTCGCGGTCGATCGCGGTGGCCGGATCGCCGCGCAGCACGGTCACCCCGGCCTCGGCATACCAGGCCTCGGCGCGATGGAGCTGCGCCGTCTCGTCCGGGGTCTTGTGGAACGCCTTCGAGAGCGGCGGCCGGTGATAGGGCAACAGGTCCTCGCCGCAGACCAGCGTCACCCGGTTGCCCCAACCGGCCTCGGCGAGGCCGGCGCAGAGCTGTGCGCCGGAGTGGCCACCGCCGATGATCACGATCTCGTCATTCATGGGTCCGCGCTTGCGTCTCGTCCGTAGTATCGTCGTCCCCGGGATTGTAGCCAGGGGGAGGAGATGCCATGGGCGACAGGCAGGCGGACGCCGCCGCCGTCTCGTGCACGCCGCTGCCGGTGCGCCTCGAGCCCGGCGCCGATCTGCGCAAGGCGTTGCAGGCCATCCTCGCCAGGCAACCACCGCCGAGGTGCAGGTGCTGCTGCTCGGCGGCTGGCGCTTCGACCGCCAGCCGGACCCCGCTACCGGCCATCGCGAGCTGGTGGTCGTTGCGCCGCCAGGAACGCGAGCAGCAGGCGATTGACTTCGTCCGGGTGCTCCTGCTGCACCCAGTGCCCGGCGCCGGGCACCAGGTGCACCCCGCTCATCCGGGTGCAGGCCTCGCGCTGCATGCGCGCGAGGTCCCCGGGGCGCTGGTGGATGCCCCAGTCGCGCTCGCCCGCGATGAAGCATGAGGGCACGTCTAACGTCCGTCCCGACCAGAGCTGCAGCTCGGCGCGCATGCGTGCCTCCGTCAGGTTGCGATACCACTGCAGTGCGCCCTGGAAGCCGGTGCGCGCGAACTCGCCGCTGTAGACCCGAAGCTCCGTGTCCGGCAGCCAGCGATTGGCCGCGATCGCCTCGGGCGTCGGCATCTCGTGCGCCACGGTCCGCGGCATGTCCTCCGCCAGGTCCATGATGTAGTAGGTCGGCAGCTTCTGCAGCTCGTCGGCGCGCCATGCCGCGAGCTCGAAGGGACGGTTGCCCGGCCAGTCGCCGCTCTTGTGGTGGTAGTAGGCCCGCAGGAAGTCGTGCAGGCCCTGAGGTGGACGGTCCATGTCCCGGGCGGCGTCGGGGCCGGCGTAGTACCACTGGTAGTGCTTGCGCGGACGCGGAAGTCCGGCGAGCGCAGCGTGGATGTCCTCCTCGGGCACCGCGCGCTTGCCCTGCGCGGTGTCGAACGGCAGCGGCGGCGGTCCGGCGAAGGGCGCGCTCATCAGCACGGCGGCGCGGAACACGTCCGGGCGCAGCAGCGCACACCATGCGGCGACGAAGGAGCCGAAGTCGTGACCCACCACCGCGTCGACCGATCGGTAGCCCAGCGCCGCGACCAGGCCAATCGCGTCGCGCACCAGGTTCACCAGGCGGTAGGAACCGAGGTCGCCGTCGTAGCGCGAATCCCAGCCGGTGGTGCGGCCATAGCCGCGCTGGTCCGGCGCGATCACGTGGTAGCCGGCATCCGACAGCGCCGGCATGACCTTGCGCCAGCTGTAGGCGAGCTCGGGAAAGCCGTGCAGCAGCAGGACGCAGCGCGTGCGGCCGGGCTCGTCCGCCCTGCCTGCGGCCCCGATCGCATCGCCGGCTTCCAGCAGGTGCAGGTCGAGTCCGTTCACGTCGCGAACGAAGCGGGAGCGCACCCCGGCAGGAAGCAGGGCGGCGTCGAGCGGCGGCATGGCGAGGGAGGCGGCGGAGTGCATCAAGGCGCGGCTGAGCTCGGTTGGCCGATCATGCCACAATGCGCGTCGGCCGAAGGCCGGCTACCCGGCGGCGTGGCCGCAGACCGTTTGCGAGGTGGACGCTTGAAGTTCGAGATGGCGGAGAACTCCCTGTTCGCGATCCTGCTGCGCTCGTCGTGGTGGATCAGCGCCGCCGTCGCCGTGGGCATCGTGCTGCTGTCGCGAGTCGCGCTGCCGCAGCAGTACTTCATCTTCGGGGCAGTGGCGGCGCTGCCCTTCGCGGTGATCGCCGGGATCACGCTCTGGCGGCAACTGCAGCGGCCGAGCGCGGCGCGCGTGGCCAGCACCGTCGCGGCGGTGGGTGCGATGAGCTGGAAGGAGTTCGCGGATCGACTGGAGGCGGCCTTCCGGCGCGACGGCTACGAGGTGGCGCGCATCGAGGCCGCCGGTGCCGACTTCGAGATGCGCCGCGACGGCCGCAAGACGCTGGTCAAGGCCAAGCGCTGGAAGGCGGGCCGTACCGGCATCGAGCCGCTGCGCGAGCTGGTTGCGGCCCGCGACCAGCGCGAGGCCGACGAGATCGTCTATGTGGTCACCGGCCAGGTGACCGAGCAGGCCGCCCGCTACGGAACGGAGAACCGCATCCGCGTGATGCAGGGCGAAGACCTGGCGAAGCTGCTCGCCATCCGGCGCTGACCCGGCCAGCGCGGGCGTTGCCGCCGCAGCAGAGAGCCGCGCCGGCCCATCGACTGCACGCCGCGCCGGGTGCGGCTGAACGGAGGGGACTGCGATGCGGATACTCTGGAGGTACCTCGCGCCGCATCGCGGCCTGATCGCGCTCTCGCTCCTGCTCGCCGGGGTCGCCCAGGTTCTCGCGCTGGTCGATCCGATCATCTTCGGCTGGATCATCGACCGCTACGCGAACAACCGCGAGGGGCGCAGCCCCGACGAGCTGGTGACCGGGGCGCTCGGACTGCTCGCGCTCGCGATAGCGGTCGCGATCGTCTCGCGGCTCGCCAAGGCGGTCCAGGAGTATTTGACGCGGCTGGTGGTGCAGAAGTTCGGGACGCGCATCTTCAACGACGGGCTGCGCCAGACGCTGCGGCTCACCTACCAGGAGTTCGAGGACCTGCGCAGCGGCGAGACCCTCTCGACGCTGCTCAAGGTCCGCTCCGACACCGAGCGCTTCATCAACGCGTTCATCAACATCCTGTTCGCCTCGGTGGTCGGGGTCTGCTTCCTTGCCTGGTACTCCGTCACAAAGCACTGGGCGCTGGTGCCGGTGTTCTTCGTGGGCGTGCTGCTGCTCGGCGGGCTCACCGGGCTGCTGAGCCGCGAGATCAAGGCGCAGCAGCGCTCCATCGTGCGCGAGACGGCCCGCAATGCCGGCTTCGTCACCGAGTCGCTGCGCAACATCGAGCTGATCAAGAGCCTCGGCCTCACGTTTCCGGAGATCCGCCGGCTGCAGTCGCAGACCGAGCATGTCTTCGGCCTCGAGATGGCCAAGGTGAAGCGGATGCGGGTGCTCTCCTTCCTGCAGGGCGTGGCGCTCAGCCTGCTGCGGCACTCCATCCTGTTCACGCTTCTCTGGCTCATCTTCCACGACGTGCTCACCACGGGCGAGCTGATCGCCATGCAGTTCATCTCGATGGCGATCTTCACGCCGCTGCAGGAGCTCGGCAACATCATCCTCGCCTACCGGGAAGCCGACGGATCGCTGCAGAGCTTCGAGGCGCTGCTGCGCAAGCCGATCGAGCGGCGCCCGCAGTCGCCGGTGCCTGTGGGGCCGGTTGAGCGCCTGCGCTTCGTCGACGTGGTGTTCCGTCACAAGGGCGCGCCGCAGAACGCGCTCGACGGCGTGGCATTCGCGGCCGAGCTCGGCGACACTGTCGCCTTCGTCGGGCCGTCGGGTTCCGGCAAGTCCACGCTGGTGAAGCTGCTGGTCGGCCTGTACCGCCCGCAATCCGGCGAGGTGCTCTACAACGACATCTCCACCCTGGACCTGCGCTACAACGAGGTGCGCCGCCAGATCGGCTTCGTCACGCAGGAGACGCACCTCTTCGCCGGCACCATCCGCGAGAACATGCAGTTCGTGAAGCCCGACGTCACCGACGAGGAGATCGTCGAGGCGATGACCCGCGCTTCCTGCGTGAACCTGCTCGAGGCGACCCCGCTCGGTCTCTCCGCGACGATCGGCGAGATGGGCATGAAGCTCTCCGGCGGGGAGAAGCAGCGCCTGTCCATCGCCCGCGCGCTGGTGCGCCAGCCGCGCCTGCTGATCTTCGACGAGGCCACCTCCGCGCTGGATTCGATCACCGAGGAGCAGATCACGGAGACCATGCGGCGGGTCTCGTCCCTGAGGCGACAGATCACCATTCTCATCGCGCACCGCCTCTCCACTATCATGCATGCGGACACCATCCACGTCCTGGAGAAGGGCCGGATCGTGGAGAGCGGGGACCACGCCATGCTGGTGGAGCGCAAGGGTCTCTACTACGCCATGTGGCGGCAGCAGATCGGCGAGCGCCAGTGATCGGCAAGCGGTAGTTGCGGGGACCGCCCGCAGGCACGGAGGATCCAGATGAAGCTCGGAATCGCGGACACCCAGGCGAGCGCGGAGGACGTCGCGGCAGGCTGCGAGGCGGCCCTCGCGCTGCTCGCCAGTCGCAACGTCACCCCGGAGGAGGCCTACAAGGCCGTCATGTCCCGCTCCAACCGCGAGCGGCGGTTCGACCGCCACGCCGCCCGGGCCTGGGACGACGCGGAGGACGAGGCGATCCGCGTAGCCTACCACGGCAAGGACCCCGAGGACGACCCGGTGCTGATCCCGGTCGATTGACCCTGCGCCGCCTCGGATTTTCCTTGACGGCGCCGTGGGCGCCTGCTGGAATCCGCGTTCCTCCGCAAGGGAGTAGCCGGCGCGAACCCATCCGCGCCGCGGCATCGTCAATACGTTGGCGGTCGCATCGGCAAGCGACCGTCATCCGGTGCCGCAACCCCGGGTCGATCCATTCCCGGTCCGGCGAGACTCGCGAGGGCCTCCGACAATCCGTCAGCCGGCGCCTGCCACGCCGGTGTAATAAGGTCTTCGCATGCTCTCAGTCGGCACGCCGCTGTTGTGGTCCCTGTTCACCGTCTTCGTCATCGCCGCGCTCGTGGTCGATTTCGTCGTGCTCGAGCGCCGTGGCGCCAGGACGGTCTCCCTGCGCGATGCCGCGATCTGGTCGCTGGTCTGGGTGGCCGTCTCCTTCGCCTTCGTCGGCTGGCTCTGGTGGCAGCTCGGCGGGACCTCGGCCGACGCCGCGGTCAGCGGGCTGGCCGACGCCAAGGCGCTCGAGTTCATCACCGGCTATGTGGTCGAGAAGGCGCTCGCCGTCGACAACATCTTCGTGTTCCTGATGCTGTTCACCTACTTCGCGGTGCCGGCGGAGTTCCAGCGCCGCGTGCTGATGATCGGCATCATCGGCGCGCTGGTGCTGCGGGCGGTGATGATCCTGATCGGCGCCTGGCTGATCGCGCAGTTCCACTGGGTCATGTACCTGTTCGGCGCGTTCCTCGTCTTCACCGGCATCAAGATGTGGTGGGCCGCCGGCGAGGAGCCGGATCTCGACGCGAACCCGGCGCTGCTCTGGATGCGGCGTCGGATCAAGATCGCCCCGGACTACGACGGCGAGCGATTCTTCACCCGGGTCGACGGGGTGCGCATGGCGACGCCGCTCCTGGTGGTCATCCTGCTGATCGGCATCGTCGATCTCGTCTTCGCGGTCGACTCGATACCGGCGATCTTCGCGATCACGCGCGATCCGTTCATCGTCCTCACCTCGAACGTCTTCGCGATCCTCGGGCTGCGCGCGATGTACTTCCTGCTGGCCGGCATGCACGAGCGCTTCCACCTCCTCTCCTATGGCCTCGCGATCGTGCTGGTGTTCATCGGCGTCAAGATGCTGCTGATCGACGTGTACAAGATCCCGATCGCGTGGTCGCTCGGCGTCACCGTGACGGTGCTGGCGGTCGCGATGCTGCTGTCGCTGCGCATCCCGGCCCGCCCCGGCGCCACCGGCAGCGCCTATCCGTTCGCGCGCCGGCGCGAGCCGCAGCCTCCCCCGGCGGAGTAGCCGCCCGGACCCCCGGGGCCGGGCGCCCGGGGCATCGGCGCCGCCTGCCGCAATGCCCACGATGTCGTGGGGGATGCGCGGGCGGCCTGCCGTAAGATGAGCCTTCCTTCGCTCGCGCGACAGACTCACGGATTCACCATGACCGAAACGGAACGCCATGCCATCGCGGCGATCGCCCTGCTCGCCGCCTATGCCGACGGGGACAAGGGCGCCGACGAGCGGAAGGAGATCGACCGCGTGGTCGCCGCCCTGGAGGGACAGTTGCCGATGGTGGCGCTGCACCGGGACGTGCTGCTCGGCAAGACCACCCTGGAGACCGCTGCCGGGCAGCTCTCCAGCCGCGAGCTGAAGCAGCTCGCCTACGAGTGCGCGCTCGGCGTGATCCAGGCGGATGGCCAGCGCAACGACGTGGAGGAGGCCTTCCTCGCCCGCCTTGCCCCTGCGCTCGGGCTCTCCGGCGAGGCGCTGGAGGCGCTGGAGGCCGGCGCGGATGCGCTCGCGGGAATGCCGCTCGATTCCGCCGGCAGCGGCGTGGGCCGCGACGTTGCCGGCGGGACGGTGAGCACCGACGGCGACACCGCTGAAGCCGACGAGGCGGTGGACCCGGAGGCAAAGGCCGCCGCGGAGGTGGCAAGCGGCAAGGTCTTCATCGGAACCGGCGACAGCAGCACCCGGGCGATCACTCCGCCGGCCGCGGGCACCGCCGCCGCGGCGCCCGACCAGCAGGCACTCGACAAGGCGATCCTCGAGGCTGCCATCCTCAACGGCGCGCTCGAGCTGCTGCCGCAGGGCCTTGCGTCCATGGCGATCATTCCGCTCCAGATGAAGCTGGTCTACGGCATCGGCAAGGCCCATGGCCAGCAGCTCGACCGCGGCGCGGTGAAGGACCTGCTCGTCACCATGGGGGCCGGCGTCACCGGGCAGTACGTGGAGGACATCGGCCGCCGGCTGATCGGCGGCCTGTTCGGCGGCAAGCTGCTGGGCGGCCTTGCCCGCGGCGCGACCGGCGCCGCATTCTCGTTCGCCACCACCTGGGCCATTGGCCAGGTGGCGAGGCGCTACTACGCGGGGGGCCGGACGATGGACGCCGCGACCTTGAAGGCGACCTTCGCGTCGCTGGTGGAAGAAGCGAAGCAGCTGCAGGCGCGCTATGCCCCGCAGATCGAGGCGCAGGCCCGGTCGGTGGACACCTCGCGCCTGCTGGAGCTGGTCCGGGGGCGCTGAGCCGCAACGGCGCGGAGCCGTCAGGTCACGGCGTCGCTGCCCCGGCTGCGCCACGCGCCCACCGCCTTGCTTGCGACGGTGACCAGCGCAAGCGCGATCACGCCGGCGATGATGCCCGCGACCGCGTTCAGCAGCATCGGCGTGATCGGCCCCAGGAGCGCGCCCACGCCCGGCAGCGCTGCCACGTCGGCGCTGGCATCCTCGATCCAGTGATGCGCCGACGCGATGCCGTGGGTCAGGATGCCGCCCCCCACCAGGAACATCGCCGCGGTCCCGACCACCGACAGCGTCTTCATCAGCCAGGGCGCGGCCGCCAGGATCCCGAGGCCGGCCTTGCGCAACATCGCTGGCCAGGTGCCGGCGCCCCGGCGCTCGCTCAGGTGCAGGCCGAGATCATCGAGCTTCACGATGCCGGCCACCAGGCCGTAGACGCCGATCGTCATCAGCGCGGCAATGCCGGCCATCACGCCGAGCTGGGTGAGCAGCGGTTGCGCCGCCACCGTGCCGAGCGTGATCGCGACGATCTCCGCCGAGAGAATGAAGTCCGTGCGGATCGCGCCCCGGATCTTCTCCCGTTCGCTGGCACCGAACTGATCCGATGCGCCCGCATGGGCCACTGGCCGCGGGGGGTCGCCGGCCGGTGCCTCCGCCGCGGCCACCGCGGCATGTGCATGGGGGGCGCCGGAATGGAACATCCGATGGGCGAGCTTCTCGACGCCTTCGTAGCAGAGGTACAGGCCGCCGAGCATCAGGAGCGGCGTCACCAGCCACGGCGCGACCGCGCTGATCGCCAGTGCCGCCGGCACCAGGATCAGCTTGTTGAGCGCCGACCCCTTGAACACCGCCCACACCACCGGCAGCTCCTTGCGGGGCGTGATGCCGGACACCTGCTGGGCGTTGAGCGCGAGGTCGTCGCCGAGCACGCCGGCGGTCTTCTTGGCGGCGACCTTCGTGAGCACCGAGACGTCGTCGAGGACGCTGGCGATATCATCGAGCAGTGCGAGCAGGCTTCCGGCAGCCATGGCGTTCCTTGAAGGCGTGTGGTGCGCGAAGCGGCGGCATACGGCGCCGTGCGGCCCATTGGAGCACAGGTCGGCGGCGCCTGCTGCACGATACGTACCCGATGCGGTCCGCGGGCCGCAATGCTTTCGAGGAGGAACGATGGGGAAGAAGAGCGGCGTCGCCGCGAGCGCCGGCCGGCACCGGAGCCGATCCGCACGGTGGTTGCACCGGTTCGTCTGCACAGGCGCCGCCGCCGCGCTGGCCGTCGTGGCCGCGCCGGTGGGGGCGGCGCCGGGCGGCCCTGCCGCGACGTCCGCGGCGGCCTCCGCGGCGGCTTCCCCGGTGTTGCCGCAGGTGCGGCCGGTGCCGGGTGGCATCGCCCGGATCGACCTCGGTGGCGGCAACAAGGCGCCGGCGGTGCGCTTCGACGATGTTCCCGCGCTGGTGGTCGACTCGCCTGCCGGGTGGACCGCGCTCGTCGGCATTCCGCTCTCGGCGAGGCCCGGCATGGCCCACGTGGAGGTGACCCGGGATGGCGCGAAGACCCGCGTGCCGTTCCGGATCGACGACCACAAGTATGCGGAGCAACGGCTGAAGGTCGCGCCCGGCAAGGTCGAGCTCTCGCCGGAGAACCTTGCGCGGTACGAGCGCGAGCGCAAGCATCTGGCGACGGTGTCCGCGACCATCAGCGACGCCGTGCCGGCCACCCTCCGGATGCTGCAGCCGGTAGCAGGCCCGCGGTCGAGCTCGTTCGGGTTGCGCCGGTTCTTCAACGACAAGCCGCGCAGTCCGCACAGCGGCATGGACATCGCCGCGCCGACCGGCGCCCCGGTCATCGCGCCGGCGCCGGCGCGGGTGATCGATACCGGCGACTACTTCTTCAACGGCAACACCGTCTGGCTCGACCACGGCAGCGGCCTGCTGACCATGTATTGCCATCTGGACTCGATCGCGGTGCGCAATGGCCAGACGGTGGCGGCCGGGGAGCGGATCGGCACGGTGGGCGCCACCGGGCGTGTGACCGGGCCGCACCTGCACTGGTCGGTCAGCCTCAACCGGGCAATGGTGGATCCCGCGCTGTTCCTGGAATGAGCGCCGCGGCAGCGGCAGCGGCGTCGCGCGCTCAGGCGAGCGGGATGGTGAAGCGCATGGTGGTGCCCTCGCCGACGCGACTCTCGACCCGCAGGGTGCCGCCGTGGGCTTCCACGATCCCGCGGGCGATGTAGAGCCCCAGGCCGGCGCCGCCGCGACCGGACTTTTCCTTCCAGTAGCGATCGAAAATCCGCAACTGCTTCTCCGGCGGGATGCCGACGCCGCGGTCGGTGACCGAGAACTCGCAGAACCCGTCGCCCGTGCCGACCGCCTGCACCCGGATGTCCGAATGCTCCGGTGCGAACTTCGAGGCATTGGTGATCAGGTTGGACAGCACCTGGAAGAGGCGTTCGGGATCCGCGCGAATGGCCAGGTCGGGCGCGCCGTCCATGACCAGCGCCTGCCGATTGGACTCGCAAAGCGGGTGGAGCAGCTCGTGCGTCTCCTCCAGGACCTGGGCGACGGCGGTGCGCACCGGCGTCACGTCGAAGCGGCCGGCTTCGATGCGGGCAAGGTCGAGCAGGTCGTTCAACAGCGAAGCCATTCGCTCGCCCGCCCGCTGGACCACCTGTGCGGTCGCCCGCAGCCGCCGCGCGGTGTCCCCGGTCGAATCCATTTCGAGCAGCAGTCGCTGGATGATTGCCGCCTGCATCACCACGACCGACATCGGCGTGCGCAGGTCGTGTGCGACGATGGCGACCAGCTCGTCACGCGCATGGACCGCGGCCTCGGCGCGGAGCACCTGCCGGGACAGGTCCTGCTCGATCGCCGAACGGCGCAGCTCCGCCGCGCAGTCGAGATCCACGCGACCCCATTGCCGCGAACGACTTCGCACCACTTCCTTCCAGAGCTCGAACGACTGCCGCGGATGAAGACCCAGGATCGGCCGGGGCACCGCGGCGGCCGACGGCGACGGCTCCCGGCCGACGGCTGCAACCGGTTCGTTCGGATTGCCGCCCCAATGCACCGTGTGTACCAGCTCGGGGCGGAACCAGAGCACGCAGCCGTGCAGCGGCGAGGGCAGCACGACGGCAAGGACGCCGCTCGCGGCCGCGGCGCAGCGTTCCCAGCGGGCATCCTCGAGCGAGAGCTCGCGCGTGGCCCAGAGGCCGGTCGCGCCGGTCCGCTCCGAGACCCAGTGCGACAGCTCGAGCACCGTGGCGGGGTCGGGCGCGAGGCCGATCGTGACGGCGGAATCGCCCACCACGACCGCCGCACCCTCGGCCTCGGTCAGCGCGAGCAGCGCGGCCTCCTCCTGCGGCAGTCCCGACAGGCTGGACTCCGCGGCTCGTGCCAGCCCGGCAACGAGCGTCTGCATCGCGCCGGCGCGCGCGGCCTTCTGCCGTCCGTGCTCGAGCGCCTGCAGCGCGCCGACCTGCAGCGAGACGAACCGGCCGATGGTCTCGCAGGCGCCACGCAGACGAGACGCAATGGCGAGCGGCGCGCGATGGCCGCAGCTCACCAGCCCCCACAGCCGCCCCTCGACCACCAGCGAGACGCTCATCGAGGCCTGCAGCCCCATGTTGGCGAGGTATTCCAGATGGACCGGCGAGACGCTGCGCAGCAGCGCGTGCGACAGGTCGAGCGGCCGGTCGCTCGCCGGTGGCGCCGAGACCAGCGGTACCGGCTGGTAGCGCGCGTCGGGGATGACCCGGATCCAGTTGCGCCGATAGAGCTCGCGCGCCTGGCGCGGAATGTCCGACTCCGGGAAATGCAGGCCGAGATAGCGGTCGACCTCGTTGCTGCGCGCCTCGGCAAGAACCTCGCCGTGGTCGTCGTCGTCGAAGCGGTAGGCGACCACCCGGTCGAATCCGGTCAGGTCCCGGACCACCTCGACCGTCGCCGAGAGCAGGGACTGCAGGTCGTCCAGATGGGACAGCCGCCTCAGGCCGCGATCCAGCAGGGAAGAGGTGGTTGCCGCGACCTCGTCCTCCGCGGCCTCGACCTCCAGGATAGCCATGCCGTCATGCTGGTGCAGGCTGCCTTCCAGTCGGCGCCCCTGCACCTCCAAGTCGATGCCTGCGAGGTTGCCGCTGCCAGCCAGTGCCGCGCGGATCGGCGGCAGGGCGCCGGCCGGCAGCACCGAGTCGAGCGGGCTCCCGAGCAGCGCGGCCAGGTCGACGCCGAGGAACATGCCGGCGTTGGCGCTTGCCTGCAGCACCACCCGCGAGCCGGGATCGAAGGCGAGCAGGCAGCCGTACGGCTGGATCGCGCCGGGGATGTGGATCGGCTCGCTGGCGCAGGCGTCCAGGTCGATGGCGGCAGTGGTCGCGGGATCCGAGGGCTTCATGGCGCGGCGGTCCGGTGCGAGGGGCATGGCGCGACGAGCCACGCGTGAAGCAGGACGAAGGTGGCGACGGCCGAGGCCACTGCCTGCTCGCCCGCGTCGAGCGGCAGCGCTTCCAGGTACGCGAGGGTCTCACGCCAGCGGCGACCGGTGTCCGGGCCGTAGGCGTTCCAGTAGCGCAGCGCCCGCCCGCCCAGCCAGGGCGTGCCCTGCAGCGCGCGGCTGATCACCTGGCCGCCGAGCGTCGAGCCCTCGAGGACATAGAGCGCGCCGGCGGCCTCGCCCTCGCTGCCGCAAAGCCCGCGGGCGGCCATGCAGAGCGGCAGCTCGCGCAGCCGCTGCGTCGTGACCCCGAGCCGTGCCAGGTCGTTGCGCAGGAGCGGCATCTTGAGGCGCGGCACGCGAATGTCGTCCGGCAGCCTGCCTTCGAGCGCCGGTTCCCAGGCCGCGTGGAAGCCGTGGAAGCGCTCGAGCAGGCGCACCACATGGGCTTCGTCGACACCGGGCGTCACCAGGCCGAGCGCGGCCTCCAGCCGCTGATGAGGGAGCCGGGTAGCGCTGCGCAATCGCTCGTGCAGACCGTGAACCGCTGTGTCGGCCGGGAAAGCCCCGCTCAAACCACCTTCTCCCCGGGGTGGCCGATCTTGCGCAGCGGCTCGTAGCGCGACGGGCTGCGCAGTGGATGCGCCGCCTGGCCGCCGTTCCACTGCGGGTCGTCGATCGACTCGAACGCCTGCTTGAGCCGCTCGCCCCAGCCGGTGCGGATCGACTGGAAGTAGGGATTGCGCTCGTCGATGCAGACATGCTTGTCGGAGCTGAGCCGGTTGCTCTCGTAGACGAGCAGGTCCAGCGGCAGTCCGACGCTGAGGTTCGACTTGATCGTCGAATCCATCGAGACGAGCGCGCACTTGGCGGCCTCGGCGAGCGAGGTCGATGGCGTCAGCATGCGGTCGAGGATCGGCTTGCCGTACTTGCTCTCGCCGGCCTGGAAGAAGCAGGTCTCGCGGGTGGCCTCGATGAAGTTGCCGGCCGAATAGACCAGGAACAGCCGCGTCGCCTCCTGGCCGATCTGGCCGCCGAAGATCATCGTCGCGTTGAACTCCACGCCGGCTGCGGCCAGCGACGGCCCGTCCTGCTGCTGCACCCTGCGAACCGCGCTGCCGAGCACGCGCGCCGCATCGTACATGCTGGCCGCGTTCCAGATGGTGAGCGGCTCGGCGGTGCCTGCATCGATCGCCTCGGTCTGGAGGATTTCCCGCACCGATTGCGCCACCGACAGGTTGCCCGCGGTGAGCAGCGCCATGAACCGGTCGCCGGGCCGCTCGTAGATCATCATCTTGCGGAAGGTGCTGATCCGGTCAAGCCCCGCGTTGGTACGGGAGTCCGAGAGGAACACCATGCCGGCGTCGAGCCGGATGCCGATGCAGTAGGTCATGCCTTGCCTTGATTCCATGGCCGCCCGAAGGCTGCGGCCCCGGGTCAAGTCTAGCAAGCCAGCCAGGCGCACCCGGGCTACTTCGGCCCGCCCCTCGGCGGGAACATCCCGTCCCACCATTCCTTCGCCGTCGCGATGACCGTTGCCCGAGCATCGGGATCGCGCTTGGCGAGCGCGGCCAGGTAGTTGCGGGCCTGCTTGCCGCCGGGCTTGGGCGGCAGGGGCGGGACGTTCGGATCGGTCACCATCTGCAGCAGCGTGGGGCGGTCCGCGGCCAGGGCCTGGTCCCAGGCCGGCCCGACCTGGTCGGGATGGTCCACCCGGATGCCGCCGAGGCCCAGCATGCGGGCGTAGTCGGCATGGGGAAAGGCGGGCAGCACCTGTGAATCCTCGAACTTGGGATCCCCGCCCAGGGCGCGCTGCTCCCAGGTCACCATGTTGAGGTCGCGATTGTCGAGCACCATGACGACCAGCCGCGGATCCTTCCAGCGGCGCCATTGCGCGGCGATGCTGATCAGCGCGTTGATGCCGATCATCTGCAGCGCGCCGTCGCCGACCAGGGCGATCGCGCAACGATCCGGATAGGCATGCTTGGCGGCGATCGCGTACGGCAGCGCCGAGCCCATGGTCGCGAGGCCGCCGGAGAGCGATCCCATCATGCCGCGCCGCAGCTTGAGGTCGCGGGCATACCAGGCGGCGGCCGATCCCGAGTCGCAGGCGAGGATGCAGCGGTCGGGAAGGCGCGAGGACAACTCCCGGAAGACGCGCTGCGGATTGACCGGGTCCGCCTCGTTCATCGCCCGCGCCTCCAGCACCCGCCACCATCGCTCGACGCTCGCCTCGATGTCGCTTCGCCAGCTTCGATCGGTCTTGCGCGCGAGGCGCGGCAGCAGGGCCCGCAAGGTTGCCTTGCTGTCGCCGACGATGTTCGCCTCCATCGGATAGCGCAGCCCGAGCCGGCGACCGTCGACGTCGATCTGCACGCCGCGCGCCTGGCCCTCCTTGGGCAGGTACTCGGTATAGGGAAAGCTCGATCCCACCATCAGCAGCGTGTCGCAGCGGTCCATCATCTGCCAGCTCGGCTGGGTCCCCAGCATGCCGATCGAGCCGGTGACGAAGGGCAGTTCGTCCGGCACCGCCGCCTTGCCGAGCAATGCCTTGGCGATGCCCGCGCCGAGAAGCTCGGCGACCTCGATCAGCTCGTCGGTGGCATGCAGGGCCCCGGCACCCGCCAGGATCGCCACGCGCCTGCCGGCGTTGAGGATGTCCGCCGCCGCGGCGAGGTCCTCGTCCGCCGGCCGCAATGCGCGCACGGAGCTGCCGATGCCCGAATGCATCATCCCGTGCTCGCGCGGCGGCGACTTCACGGCCTCGAGCTCCTGCACGTCGTTGGGCACGATGATGCAGGTCACGGTGCGCTGCTCGAGCGCGATGCGCATCGCTCGGTCCACCACGTGCCGGACCTGCGCCGGCACCGAGATGGTCTGGACGAACTCCGCGGCCACGTCCTTGAAGAGCGAGTGCAGGTCCACCTCCTGCTGGAACTCGCTGCCGAGTGCCGCGCGTGCCTGCTGCCCTACCACGGCGACCACCGGCTGGTGGTCCATCCGGGCGTCGTAGAGGCCGTTCAACAGGTGGATCGCGCCGGGCCCGGAGGTGGCAAGGCAGACGCCGGGCTCCCCGGTGAACTTGGCATGCGCGCACGCCATGAAGGCGGCGAGCTCCTCGTGGCGCGCCTGCACGAACTGCATGGTGTCGCCGGCACGGTCGAAGGCGCCGATCAGGCCGTTGATGCCGTCACCGGGATAGCCGAAGACCCGCCGCACGCCCCATTCGCGCAACCGCTCCAGGATGTGGTCGCCGACCGTCGCGGTCACTCCCAGTACCCCGCGCGCTGGTGCGCCTCGTGCAGCACCTTCTCGTACTGGCGGTCGAGCAGCGCGTGCTCGTCGTATTCGGGGCTGCGCTTCACCGCCTCGCGGCTGAGCGAGGTGTAGACCGCGCGCTCTGCCCAGTCGATGCGGTCGATCCAGCGGGTCGACACCAGGACCTTGCGCCCGCCCGGCCACCAGTTGACGGTATCGATCACCAGGTAGCGGATCGACCAGGTTTCGTCGTCGAAGACGAAGTCCTGGACGTGGCCGATGCTGCCGTCGCTCGCCTGGATGTCGTAGCCGGTGACCCGGGCGGCGCTGCGCAGTCGGCTGTCCTCGTCGTCGCTGCCGGCGTCGGCAGCGCCTGCCACGGCATCGGCCTCGCGCGCGCTCGCGGCCTCGGCCCGCCGGGCCTCCTGCTGCAGCTCCTCCACGTAGGGAAAGAGCGGATAGTCGATCGGGCCCCAGACGCCGCCCATGCCCCAGTAGCTGGGATAGCCGTAGTAGGTCAGGTGCTCGCGCTCGTGGCGGCGCGAGACCGGCTGGTGCGTGTCCACCGGCGGGCTGTCCTGCACCTGCTTTCGGGTGAGCTTGACGTCGATCATGTCACCCTCGGTGATCGGCGTCTTGATCGCATAGGGCGAGATCAGCACCTTGCGGCCCGGCAGCCAGTTGCCGGTGTCCACCACCAGGTAGCGGATGGTCCAGGCCTCGTCGTCGAAGTAGACATCCTCGATGCGACCGATCTGGTCGTCGGTGGCGTTGATCTTTGCGGTCTGGATCCGCCTGAACGTGCGCAGCATGGGGCGTCTCCGTCGAGGTAGGGGAAACGTCGAGGCAGCATCACCCATGCCCGCCGCGCGGGCCCGGCATGACAGCCTCCTAGCGCGGCGCGTCGGGCCGCGACCGGATCGCCGGGTGCCACACCAGCCGGCACGGCTCGCCGCGCGCGGCGCGCACGGCCGCGTTCTGCCGGAAGATCACCAGCCACTCGTCCAGGATCGTGTCCGGGACGTCGAGCACGCAGAAACCCGGCTCGGGCTGCCAGCTTCCGCTCGGGTCCTCGCCGGTCGCATTCAGCCAGCGCAGGGCGCGCGCCCGGATGGCGCTCAGCAGCGCTTCCTGCGCCCGGCGGTTCTCCGGCTCCGGCTGCTCCTCGCCGAGCGGGTTCCACGCGGTGAGGATGGTGGCCGACCGGGCGCCGACCGCGTCGAGAAAGCCGGCATGCTTCTCCGGCGGATCACCGACCCGCAGGAGCACGCGCTCGGCGGCATGGGCGAAATAATGGGTGGCTTCGTAGGCGGCGACGGTGTCCGCCTGCGGCGTGGGAATCGATTCGGCGCCGGCATTGGAAGTTGGGCTGCTCGCGGCCATGGGTGCTCCACGGAAATCGGATCGGTGCAGCCGGAATCTTCCCATGCAGCCCGCCCGGCGGCAGCGGCCATGCGAGGACGATGCAGGGTCATGCGCCCCGGGGCGCAGTCCGGCGCTCTACCATGGCTGATACCGCCCTCGCGGACGACGCAGCGGGGACGGTGCAGAACGGTGACGGACGTCCATGACACGAACGAATCCCGGACGGCAGTCGAATTCGACCGCGCGCTGGCCCGGCGAGCTTCGCCTGGCGGTTGCGTTGCTCCTGCCGGCGCTCCTCCTGGCATGGCTGGCCGGCTCGCCGGTTGCGCAGCAGCCGGGCGAGCGCGCCGCCGTCGTGCTCACCGTCGAGGGCGTCATCGGCCCGGCGACCGCGGACTACCTGAAGCGCGGGCTCGACGAGGCGGAATCGCGCGGCGCCCCGGCAGTGCTGCTGCGCATGGACACGCCGGGCGGCCTCGACCAGTCCATGCGCGACATCGTCCGCGACATCCTCGCCTCGCAGGTGCCGGTGCTCGGCTACGTCGCGCCGAGCGGGGCCCGCGCCGCGAGCGCAGGAACCTACATCCTGTATGCAAGCCATGTCGCCGCCATGGCGCCGGGAACCAACCTCGGCGCCGCGACGCCGGTGAGCATCGGCGGGCTGCCGCAGCCGGGTCGCGGCCCCGAGGGCGGGCGCGACGATCGCGGCCGGGACGGGCAGGGTGACCCGGACCGGAATGGCGGCGGCGTCCGCGGCAAGCCTTCCGGCGACCGCGCAGCCGACCGGCAGGACGGTGACAGCCGCGGCGAGGGCCGGCGCGAGCGCCGCGAGCCCGCCAGCGCGATGGAATCCAAGATGGTGAACGACGCGGTCGCGTACATCCGATCGCTTGCCGAGCTGCGCGGCCGCAACGCCGACTGGGCCGAGCGGGCAGTGCGCGATGCCGAGAGCCTGTCCGCCACCGCGGCGCTGCGGCAGAACGTGGTGGACATCGTCGCGGGCGACGAGGCCGATCTGTTGCGCCAGGCCCATGGCCGCATGGTGACGATCGAGGGCCGCGAGCTGCCCCTGGACACGCGAGACCTGCGCCAGGTCGCCTACGATCCCGACTGGCGCACCCGGGCCCTCGGCATCATCACCAATCCGAACGTCGCGCTGATCCTGATGATGATCGGGATCTACGGCCTGCTCTTCGAGTTCATGAGCCCCGGCTCGCTCTACCCTGGCACAATCGGCGCGATCTGCCTGGTGCTCGGCCTCTACGCCCTTGCGGCCCTGCCGCTCAACTATGCCGGCGCCGCGCTGCTGGTGCTCGGCATGACGCTGCTGGTCGCCGAGGCCTTCGTGCCGTCGTTCGGCGCGCTCGGCATCGGCGGCGTTGTCGCGTTCGTGATCGGCGCGGCCGTCCTGATCGATACGGAGGAGGTGCCCGGCTTCGTGATCTACTGGCCCGTGATCGGAGGGCTCGCGGTGGCCGGCCTGGGGCTCGGCCTGCTGGTGGCGCGCATGGCGATGACCTCGATGCGGCACAGGGTGACCGCCGGTCGCGAGGCCATGCTCGGCGAGCGCGCCGAGGTGTCCGACTGGAGCGGCCACCGCGGCCATGTCTTCCTGCTCGGCGAACGCTGGAACGCCGTCGCGGACCGTCCGCTGCAGCCTGGCCAGCGGGTCCGCGTCACCGGCCTCGACGGCCTCACCCTCGCCGTCGAGCCCGACGGCGCCGCTCCACCGGATGGAGATCCAAGCGCATGAGCACCCTCTATTTCCTCGCCCCCCTCATCCTGATCGTCGCCCTGGTCCTGGCGGCCTCGGTGCGCATCCTGCGCGAGTACGAGCGCGCGGTCATGTTCACTCTCGGCCGCTTCACCGGCGTGAAGGGGCCGGGGCTGATCCTCCTGATCCCCTACGTCCAGCAGATGGTGCGGGTGGACCAGCGGACCTTCGTTTTGGACGTGCCGTCGCAGGACGTGATCTCGCGCGACAACGTCTCGGTCAAGGTGAACGCGGTGGTCTACTTCCGGGTCGTCGAGCCGGAGCGGTCGGTGATCCAGGTGGAGAACTACGCGGCTGCCACCAGCCAGCTCGCCCAGACCACGCTTCGCTCGGTGCTTGGCAAGCACGATCTGGACGAAATGTTGTCTGAACGAGACAAACTGAATCAGGACATCCAGGAGATCCTGGATCGGCAGACCGATGCCTGGGGCATCAAGGTGGCCAATGTCGAGATCAAGCATATCGACATCGACGAGAGCATGATCCGGGTCATCGCCCGCCAGGCGGAGGCGGAGCGCGAGCGGCGCGCCAAGGTGATCAGCGCCGAGGGCGAGCAGCAGGCGGCGCAGAAGCTGCTGGAGGCGGCACAGACCCTTTCCCAACTGCCCGAGGCGATGCAGCTGCGCTACCTGGGAACCCTTTCCCAGATCGGCTCGCAGAACAGCTCGACCATCGTCTTTCCCTTCCCCACGGACCTGATGACCACGCTGGCGAAGGCGGTGCAGGCAAGTTCTCCGACGCGCTGACGCGGGCGGGCGGCAGGATCGACCTCGGTTCGGCCGCCTGCGCTATCTTGCGACCGACAGGAAGGCGGCCCACGGCAAAAAGCGGCCGACAAGAAAAAAGCCCGCGCCGGTTGGGGCGCGGGCTAATCCACCAAAGGAGGAGGTGGAGGAGACAGTCGAGATACTAGCAAGAAGCTTGGTGCGTTGCAACATCAAGCCTTGAGCCTTCCCTCTAGTGTTGGCAAATCGCGGGCCCAGCCAGCGCTTGCGATTGCCTGTAGCCCTGACCGACCGGCGGAGTCTCGCGAGCGGCTAGAAGTAGAAATTCAGCACCACGCCGATGTGGTTGCCGTTCACGCTGGGCAGGCCGGCCTTGGACCGGTACTGCTCGAAGACGCCGCGCACCTTGAGGCCGAGGCTCGGGTTGAAGAGGTACTCCGCCTCGATCACCGGCCCGACCGCGGTGTCGAAATCCTCGTCCACCACCGGTGCGTAGCCCTCGCTGGTGAGCTTGGGGTTGACTGCCCAGCGCACGCCGCCGCCCAGACGCCAGCTGGGATGGACCCGGAAGTGGCCGAGCAGCTCCACCGGGACCCGGGTGAAGCGGGTGGAGCCCCAGAAGTCGTCGATCGCATCGATGTGGTAGCCCACCGAGAGGGCGACCGAGGCGAGCGGCGACACCTGGAACTCGATGCCGCCGTGGAACTGGACCAGGCCGCCGGCGTGCAGGGAGTAGTCGCTGCCATGGTAGTACTGGGCAGTCGCGAGGCGATCCCCGCCCGCGGTCAGTCCACCGCCGATGAAGAGCCGGACCGGCCGCAGGTCCTGGTAGACGACCTGCTGCGCCTGGGCGGCGCCGAAGCCGCAGGCGAGTGCCAGCGCGGCAGCAAGCCGGCCGAGTCGGGAGCGGGGGGAGGCGATCGAGGTCATGTCCGGCCTTCAGCGATTCGCTTCGTCACTGGAAAACGCGACTATATACCCCACTCAATCCGCGCTGATGGCCGCAGCCTTCGCTACGTCGCCCCAGCGCCGCCATTCGGCTTCCACCATGGCCTGCGCCGCTTCCGGTGTCGAGCTCGCGGGCTGGACGCCCTGCTTGAGCAGCCGTTCCCGGACCGCCGGCGCGCCGGTGGCCGCGTTGAGGGCCTGGTTCAGCCGTTTCACCGTCGCGGCAGGCGTACCGCGAGGCGCCGCGAGGACGTGCCAGCCGCCGATGACGACCGGAACGCCCTGCTCCCTCGCCGTCGGGACGTCGGGCGCCGACTCGTCGCGCGACTCGCTGGTGACGGCGAGGATGCGGACGCGGCCCGCTTGCGCCTGCGGGCGGGCCACCGACAGCGGCACCATGAAGGCCTGGACCTCGCCGCCCGCCACCGCGGTGATCGCCGGCGCCGCGCCCTTGAAGGGCACATGCACCGCCTGGAAGCCGGCCACCTGCTTGAGCTGCTCGAAGGCGATCTGCGAGGTGCTGCCGACACCCCAGGTCGCGTAGTTCATGTCTGCGCCATGGTCCTTGGCGTAGCGCACGAAATCGCCGAGGGACGCCGCCGGCACCGTCGGACTGCTCACCAGCGCGAACGGAAAGCTGTCGACCACGCCGACGGTGACGAAGTCCTTCAACGGGTCGTAGGCGAGCTTGCGGTAGATGTGCGGATTGATGGCATGGGTCTCCGCGGTGCCGAAGAGCAGCGTGCGGCCGTCGGCCGGCGAACGGGCCACCGACTCCGCCCCGATGATCGCGTTGGCTCCCGGCTTGTTCTCGACGATGACGCTGGCCTTCAGGTCGTCGGCCAGTGCCTGCGCGACGATGCGCGCGACGATGTCGACGTTGCCGCCGGCGGTGAAGGGCACGACGATGCGGATGGGACCGTCCGGCAACCGGTCGGACTGCGCGGATGCGGTGAACGGGGCCAGCGCGAGGGCTGCGATCAGCGTCAGCGCTGCGGCCCTGGTGATCCGGGATGCCAGCGGCATGGGCGTCTCCTTTGGAGTGGTGGGGGCCATTCAGGCCGAAGGCCGGCTCGCCGTCAGCGGGCGGCCAGAGAGGAGGCTGCCGAAGCCGTGCACCGGGCTCCGCAGGCCGGCGACGCGCAGGGCGTTCCACATCATCGCGCAGGCACTGGAGATGACCGGCTTGCCGAGATCGCGCTCGAGCCGGTCGAGCACGTCGATGGTCGGCATGCCGACGCCGCTCAGGAACACCGCATCCGCATCGGGCGTATCGACGTCGTGCGCGAGCCCGGCCGCGCGCTCGGCGGTCTCGTCGTAGATGTTGCCCACGCCCTCGAGCCGGCCGTAGCCCGTCACCTCGAAGCCGTAAACCTCCAGGTTGCGCTTGCACTGCAGCGTGGCGGCTTCACCGTAGGGCGTGCCGAAGGCCACCCGCTTCGCGCCGAGGTGGCCAAGCGCCTCCACGACGCTGCCGAAGGCGGTGATGAACGGGATCCCGCTCGCTCGCTCGATCCGCTCCTTCAGCTCCCGTTCCCCGTCCCGGCCGAGCGTGTAGCTGGTGGCGGTGTGGGCGAGCACGATCACCGCCGGCTTGACCAGGGCGAGCAACTCCACGTTCTCGGGCAGGTGGGCGATCTGCGAACGGTTGCGCTCCTCCTGACCGTCCAGGCTTCCCGGCTCGCCGCGGGCCACCATCCGGGTGAAGTGCACCGTCACCCCGGGCGGCGTCATCCGGATCACCTCCGGTTCGGTGGTCGGGTTGCCCGGAGGGATGAGGAAGCCGAGGCGGTGCGAAGGCATGGGCGTGACCGGGACGGGGACGGGGAATATCAGGTTGCGGAGTATGCCAGCCTGGAGCGCGCCGCGAACGCGGCCCATCCGGCAGAGGTCGTGCACCCCCGGGTCGTGGCGCGGCTTAATAACTCCGGGTTACTAACAAAGACCAAACTCGTCTTTGTATGAAGGAGAAGCGAGCCCCACACTAGCTTCTGACTCAGTCCCAATGCCGTGGCGGGCCTGCGCAAGCAGGCGCGGATGGACCGCATAGCTTCCCCGGTCGGGACCGGCCGTCCCACCTCATGAAGCTCACGTTCAAGTCCGTCGCCAAGAGATTCGGTGACCTGCGGGTCATCGACGACTTCACCCACGAGTTCGCCCGCGGCGAGCTGGTCGCGCTGGTCGGGCCGTCCGGCTGCGGCAAGTCGACCCTCCTTCACCTCGCTGCCGGGCTGGAGCAGCCCAGCAGCGGCACCATCCTGGGCGATGGCCGGCCGGTCCAGGGACCGCATCCGGAACGCACGCTGATGTTCCAGGAGAATGCGCTCTTTCCCTGGCTGACGCTCGCGCAGAACGTGGCGCTCGCGCTCGAGTTCCAGAAGGTGGACAAGCGCGCTGCCCGGGAGAAGGCGGTGGCCTGGCTCGGCAAGGTGTCGCTCGAAGGGTTCGAGGACTACTACCCGCACCAGGTCTCGGGTGGCATGCGGCAACGCGCGGCGCTCGCGCGCGCCTTCATCTCGGAGCCCAAGGCCTTGCTGCTGGACGAGCCGTTCGGCGCGCTGGATGCGCTCACGCGCCTCACGCTCCAGGATGCGCTGCGCGACCTGATCCGCGAGCATGCGCCCACGGTCCTGCTGGTCACCCACGACGTGGACGAAGCGCTGTTCCTCGCCGATCACATCCTGGTGTTCAGCCCGCGCCCGGCCACCGTGCTGAAGGAGTTCAGCCTGGGGCACCAGGAGAAGACCCACGACCTGTCCGGCTTCGCCGAAATGCGAAGCGAGATCCTGCGGCTGCTCGGGATCAACGCCGAGCATGCCGACAACCTACTGCAACTCGAAGGAGCAAGAGCATGAAAGCAGCTGCAACCCTGGCCGCCGCGCTGACGGCGCTCGCGCTCGCGGCCCCGGCCGTGGCGCAGGACAAGTTCAAGGTGGGCTACCTGCGCGTCATGGATGACGCCCAGGCGATCCTCGCCCACGAGGCGGGGCTCTACAAGAAGCGGGGCGTGAACGTGGAGCTGGTCGAGTTCCAGTCGGGCACCGACCTGATCAAGGCCATCGTCGGGGGACAGCTCGATTCGGGCGTGCTCGGCTTCACCAACGCCATTGCCTGGGCGTCCCGCGGGGCGGATCTCAAGGTGGTCGGCGGCGCGCAGACGGGCTATCACGCGATGATCGTGCGCGAGGAGACCGGCATCGAGAAGATCGCGGATCTCAAGGGACGGACGATCGCCTCGCAGAAGGAAGGCAGCACCGCCGACACCGTCCTGCGTGGCGTCGTGTTCCAGCAGGCCGGACTGACACCCTCGCAGGTGAACGTCATGGGCGTGAGCCCGCAGGTGGCGGTGCAGTCGCTGGTGGCGAAGCGGGTGGATGGCGCCTTCCTCTTCGAGCCGCAGGCGAGCATCGCCAAGGCGATCGCGCCGGTGAAGCAGATTTACGAGATCGGCGAGGTCTGGCCGTTCCCCTGCATGGTGGTGATCACCTCCGGAGACATCATCAAGAAGCGCAAGGACGATCTCTGGAAGACGCTGGATGCCCAGAAGGATGCGATCGAGATGCTGGAGCAGCGGCCGCAGGAAGCCGCGCGGTACATCGCCAGCCAGTTCATCGCCGAGCCGTCGTTGAAGCGGATGGACGGTGCGGAGGTGGCGCGGGAGGCGGTGATCACCGAGGCCATCAAGACCCAGGAATTCAACGCCGCGCTCACGGAGAAGGATCTCGCCCGCATGCAGGAGATCGCCTCCATCATGCAGGGCCAGGGCGCGCTCAAGACGCGCGACGGCTCGCCGTTCGACGTCAAGTCGATCCTCGACCTGAGCTGGCAGCGGGATCGCAAGCTGTAGGGACCGCGTGTCGATGAGCAGTCAATCCCGCCTCGGAGGCGTTCGCAAGAAGACGGCGATGGCCCTGTCCGTCGTCTTCATCCTGCTGCTCTGGCAGGTTGCCGCCTGGTCGCTGCCGGATTTCCTCATGCCGGACGTGCACACCGTCTTCGTGCGGCTGTGGGACGAAATCCAGTCCGAGGACTTCCGCGCGGCGCTGGGCGGCAGCCTGATGCGGCTCGGCACGGGCTACGGCGCGGCACTGATCTTCGGCGTGGTCTTCGGACTGGTGGGGGCGGTGCTCTTCTTCTTCCGCGAGGTGCTGAAGTTCGCCATCATCATCCTGCAGTCGATCCCGTCGATTGCCTGGGTGCCGATCTTCCTGATCCTCATGGGGTTCGGGAACGTTCCGATCATCGTCGTCGTCGCGATCGCGGCGTTCTTCCCGGCGGCGCTCTCGGTGATGAACGCGACCGAGAGCGTGGAGAAGGTCCACGTCTCCGCGGCACGGGTGATGGGCGCCTCGCGGGGCGACCTGCTGAAGCGGGTCTACCTGCCTGCCGTGATGCCGGAGCTGATCACCGGCGCGCAGCTCGCCTTCGGCAACGCCTGGCGCGCGCTGATCTCCGCGGAGATGCTGATCGGGTTCGGCAAGGGCCTGGGGCGCTCGCTGTCCTACGCCGGCGAGACCGCAGACATGGTGGGCGTGATGACCAGCATCCTCGCGATCGCGATCCTCGCGCCGCTGATCGACCAGGTGCTGCTCGAAAGCCTCCGGCACCGGGTGCTGCGCTACCAGTACGTCTGAAGGAAAGGATGGACGGGGAGATGGATACCCTGACGATGCAACCGGCGACCAGGGCCTCGCAAGGCGCAAGCGCCCGCGGGCTGCCGCGCCTCGCGATGGCGCTGCTCCTGCCGGCTGCCTCGACGCTCTGCCTCACGGGCGTCGCGCAGGCCGCGAAGGCGACGCCGGGCGACGCCGCCGCGCCGGTGGCCGCGGCCGGGCTCGTCGTGTCGCTCGATTTCGTCGTGCCGGAATACCAGGCCGGCGCCAAGTTCCGCTCGCCGGCCACGATCGACACGGCGCTTGCCCAAGACCTCGCCAAGCGGCTCGGCCGGCCGCTTGACGTGGTCGGCCCGGGTTCGGTCCAAGGGCCGGCGGCCGCCGGTGCCGGCGGCCAGGCGCGGCCTGCCGACCTGCGGATCACGACGGTGGCGGACCTGCGCGCGGTGCCCGACGAGTACGCCGCGATCGCGCTCGACTACCGGGCTGCCCCGATGGCCATCATGCGGACCGACAGTACCATCCGCCGCTGGGAGCAGCTGCGCGATCGCAAGGTCTGCGTCGCGGAGGGTGGCAACCACGTCGGCGACCTCGCCGGGCGCTATGGCGCGGTCGAGATCGTCCATCCGTCGCCGACCGATGCGCTCGTCGCCTTGCGCATCGGCGAGTGCGACGCCATGGTCCACGACAGCGTGATGCTGCAGGAGCTGATCAAGTTCCCGGAGTGGAAGAAGTTCTCGCGTCGGTTGCCGCCACGCCCGCGCAGCACGCTTGCGGTGCTGGTGCCGCAGGACGACGCTGAAGCGGTTCGCCGGGTCCGGGCGATTGCCGGCGCGTGGGCGTCGGAGGACTTCGCCGACGGGCTGGTGAGGAACGCGGTGCGCAACATCGCGTTCGAGGTGTACCTGGAGCAGGACGTCCCGGACTGCCACTGAGCGCGGCGCTGGAGGGATCCGGTGCCGACGCCCGGGTGCGCGGGCGCGCTCGCCTCAGAACCGGTAGCAGCGGCCGACCGCCGAAGGAACGACAGCGTCGCCGAAGGCCGCCGCGAGCGCGCCGGTCGCGCGCCAGCCGGTGCAGTGCGCCGGTGCGATCAAGCCGAGGTCGAACTGGCCGAGCGAGTCGACGGTGTCCGGAATGATCCGTTCGTTGCCGCCGGCAAGGTGGAAGCCGCCGATGACACCGTGAATCGGCACGCCGGGAGAGATGTCCCGAGCATGCGTCATCACGTTGACGACGCCGGCATGCGAGCAGGCGGTCAGCACGACGATGCCCGCAGCCACCCGCACCGCGACGAAGCGCTCGTCCATGATCTGGAAGTCGGGCTCCCAGTCGGAGCCGTCCTCCGTGCGTCGGTAGTGTCCGGGCAGGCCGGTCTCGAACGCCGTCATACGGGGAATCTCGCCGCTCACCAGGAACAGGTCGTCCAGGACCAGTTGCGGCCCGGTCGCATGGATCACCTCGGCGCCCTGGCGCGCCAGCTCGTCCGGCCCCGGCACGTCGGCGAAGGGCAGCATCTCGTGGCTCGCCGACGACTTGATCGCGCGGCTGCGGTACATCCCCGGATGCATGTAGGTCGGGACGGCCCGGCCGCCATTCGCCAGCTGCACCATCTCCAGCGCCCGCAGCAGCCCGCCGGCGTGGTCCCAGTGTCCGTGCGACAGCACGATGCCGTCCACCGTCGCCAGGTCGAAGCCGAGCCGGTCGACGTTGCGCTCGAAGACGCGGTCGTCCGGTCCGGCGTCGAAGAGCAGGGTTCGCGAGACGTCGCCATGCCAGGCAGTGACGGCGCAGGAGAATCCGTGCGCCGCGCAGCACATGCACTGGCCCGACCAGAGCCGCAGTCCGCGCCGGGTGAGCCGCGGCAGCTCGTTCTCGACGAAGCGCGGTACCGTCGACAGGTTGTCGGTGACATTGTCCACCAGCACCAGCACCTCGATGCGGTCGGCGACGGCAAGCTCGCTCATCGGATGCCGGTCAGATCGGGCCCGGCCGTTGCATCGCCTTCGAGGTCCCCGGCTGCAAGCGCAGCGCCTCCATCTCGATGCCGTTCATCAGGATGACGCGAACGCGCGTGTAGGCATCGTCGTCCAGCTTGCTGATCGGCTTGCGCACCATGTCGCGCCAGGTGAAGCGCTGCTTGTCCAGGGGTGAGCCCCGGTTGTCCAGGATGTTCAAGCTCATCGGTTTCCTCCGGGCGGGAAGGCGGTAAGCGACCAGGGCGGCAACTCACGTTCCCACGGAGGCCCGGCCTGCCGGCCGGGGGCGTCCGGCCGGCGCGGCCTCGCGGGCTGTCCGGCCGCAGCGATGGAGGAAAGCTCAGCGCCTTGCCAGCGCGAGCAGGCTGCCGATGCCGACGAAGGTCGCGCCGGTGATGCGGTTGAACCAGCGCCCGTGGCGGCCGAGCCAGGGAGCGACCTGCTGGGCCGCGCTCGCGACCGCCAGCTCGTAGGCGAGCTCCACCACCCCGAAGGTGCCGCCCAGGATCACGAACTGCAGCCACAGCGGCGTGCCGGGCTGCATGAACTGCGGCAGGAAGGCGGCGAAGAAGATAAGCGCCTTCGGGTTGGAGACGGCGACCATCAACCCTTCGGTGAATCGTCCGCGCCAGGAGCGGCGTTCATCGTCGGGCAGGGCTGCGCGCGCATCGCCCGCTTCCTGGCGTGCCAGCGGCGGCGGTGCCCGCCAGGTGCGGATCCCGAGGTACACCAGGTAGGCGGCGCCGATCCACTTCGCGATCTCGAACGCGCGCTCCGAGGTGGCCAGCAGCGCGCCGAGCCCCGCGATCGAGGCGGCCACCAGCGCCATGAAGCCCGCAACGCCGCCGAGCGCGGTCGGCAAGGTGCGACGCCAGCCGAAGCGCATGCCATGGGTGAGCACCAGGAGGCCGTTCGGTCCCGGGGTCAGCGACAGGCCGATGGCCGCGGCCAGGTAGACGAGCCAGAGTTGCAGATCCATGCCGGTTTCCCGAAGGTCGCGACACACCGCGTGCCGGCGTACCGCGCCTCAGTCTGACGAAGTCGCCGGAATCGTCAAGCCCCTGCTCACCGCCGGGCGCGCGAGGAACGCGCCCAGCGCCTTCTGGACGGATGGGAAGTCGTCGATGCCCACCAGGGGGCCGGCTTCATAGAAGCCGACCAGGTTGCGCACCCAGGGAAAGGTGGCGATGTCCGCGATGGTGTACTCGTCGCCCGCCAGCCAGGTGCTGTCGCGAAGCCGTGCCTCCAGCACGCCGAGCAGTCGCCGCGCCTCGGCCACGTACCGGTCCCGGGGGCGCTTGTCCTCGAAGTCCTTGCCGGCGAACCTGTGGAAGAAGCCCACCTGGCCGAACATCGGCCCGATGCCGCCCATCTGGAACATCAGCCACTGCAGCGTGTGAAAGCGGGCGGCTTCGTCGGAGGGAAGGAAGCGGCCGGTCTTGCCGGCGAGATAGACCAGGATCGCGCCCGACTCGAAGAGCCCCAGCGGCTTGCCGCCCGGTCCCTGCGGGTCCACGATGGCCGGAATCTTGCCGTTCGGGTTCAGTGCGAGAAATTCGGGGGAGCGCTGCTCGCCCCGCTCGAAGCTGACCCGGTGCGGCTCGTACGGCAGTCCGGTTTCCTCCAGCATGATCGAGACCTTGACGCCGTTGGGCGTGGGCACCGAGTAGAGTTGCAGTCGGTCCGGGTGCCGGGGGGGCCACTTGCGGGCGACGGGGAAGTCGGAGAGGGCGCGCACGTCACGATCCTCGGTGGGCGAAGGACCTGCAATTGTAGGCACCCCGGATGTGGGCTACCCTCGTGGCCCTGCGGTCAGCCGCGGATCCCCGAGGAGTCGCCATGCCCATCGTCAACGCCACGCTGCTGCCAGGTTACCCGTCCGAGGTCGAGGCGCGGCTGGTGTCCCGCCTCGCCACCGCCACCCGATCGGTGATCGCCGCGCCGGCCGAGGGAACCACCGTCTGCGTCTCGCATGCGAGCACCTACCAGCGTGCCGGCGAGGTGCTCTCATCCGGCGCGGGGCATCGGCCGGTGGCGGGCGAGATCGCCGTAGCGTTCCTGCGCGCGATGGAGGCACGCGACCTGGCGCAGGCGCGCCGCTTTCTCGCGCCCGGCTTCGTCATGTGCTTTCCCGGTGGCCGGGAGATGACGCGGCTGGAGGAGCTGGTCGAGCGCTCGGCAGGGCGCTACCGCAGCGTCGCGAAGACCTTCGAGCGGATCGACGAGGCCTGGACCGACCTGGGCGCGGTCGTCTACTGCTCCGGAACCCTGCACGGGACCTGGAACGACGGCACCGGCTTCGACGGCATCCGCTTCATCGACCGCTTCGAGGTGGCGGACGGGCTGATCGTCCGGCAGGACGTCTGGAACGACATGGGCGAGGTCATTCGGCGCTGAGGCGCAGCCACAGGTCGGGCACGGCATCCCGGCGCTGCGCCGCGAGAAGGTCGTCGAAGAACTCGCGTGCCCGTCGGGCGTGCACCACCCCCGCGAGGTTGCGGACGAACTTCTCGCGGGCCTGCGCCAAGGTCGGCAGCAACGCAGGGTCGTCGCCCGCGACGCATTCACTGAGCGTTTCCGTTTCTGTGGTGACCGCAAGCTGCGCGCCGCGCTGCCGCAGCCGGGTAAGGCGGTCGTCGATGCGCACCTCCACCAGCGACTCGAGGCGACGCAGCTCGGCATCCTCGAAAACGGAGGGGTGGTAGGTGGCGGCGTCGATCGCGCCGGTGCGCAGCATGGCGGCGACGCCGAACGTGAGGCTGAACTGCGCCGCGAGCAGCGTGGTGGGGCGGGGATTGTCGCAGTACACCGTGGCCTCCTCGTAGACCGCGAGGACGATGCGGCGGATGCCGGCGGTCTCGCCGCCGAGCCGGGCGCGGATTCGCTGCGCCGCGATCGCCCCATAGTGCACATGCCGCACGGCGGCGAACGGCTTGAGGTAGGCGTCGAGGATGAGATCGGCGTCGGGCGCCGGCAGCGGATCGGCCACCGCGCGGCAGTGCCCTTCGGCGTAGCAGGCGAGGGCGTCGGGCGGCGCATCGAAGCCGGCCTGCGCGGCGAGCGCCGCATCGAGCCCCAGCGTCGCGCTGTGCGCCAGGTAGGTATTGCGCACGCTGCGGCCGCTTCGGATCGGCAGGTACAGGCTCGAAGGCAGTTGGCAGGCGGCGATGTCGACCGCGCGCATGCAGGTCGGCGCGTCCAGTCCGATCAGTCGGGCCGCGGCCGCGGCCACGCCGAGCGCCGGCCAATTGCCATCGACATGCAGCCCGGGATTGATCCGCAGCCAGCCGCCCGCGCGGGCGCCGATCTCGTAGCCGAGCACGAGCGCGTCGACGAGCTCACCCAGCAAGGCGCCTCGCGCGATCGCGAGCGGCAGCAGCGTGGCGATGGTGGCGATGCCGGGCCGACCGTGGGCGTGGGCATGGCCCTCGCAGGCCTCGTGCCAGGTGGGCGCGATGGCGAGAAGCTGGACGGCTGGCCGCAGTCCGAGCCCCGGACCCCCGGGGAAGCGAAAGTCACCGGGTTCCCGACGGGCGGCCTCGGTCTCCAGCGCGACCACCTCGGTGGCCGCGCGGCCCGCGATCGCGCAGCCGAGCGTGTCGAGCAGGACCAGTCGCGCATGCGCGTCCACCGCGGGCGGCGCGGGCCGGCCGGCGTGCAGGTCGATCGCCGCGGCCAGGTCGGCGACATGGCCGAGCCAGCGCTGCCAGTCTGCCGCCTGTGTCATGTCCCCTATCCCTTGGCACCGGTGCGCTCCACGGCGTCGATCCACATGCGCCGCTCGGCCGCGAAGCGCGAGGCCGCCGACTGCACCGGCACCTCCATCGGCTGGGCCGCCTGCTTCTCCAGGCCGGCCTTGTACTCCGGCGACGCGGTCGCCTCGGCCAGCGCGCCGCGCAGCTTCTCGAGCTCGGCCGCCGGCGTGTCCGCGCGAACGAAGGCGCCGAACCACACCGGAATGTCGAGCTCGGGGAAGCCGGACTCCACCAGGGTGGGTGTCGAGGGCAGGGCCGCGTAGCGCGTGCCGGTGGTAACCGCAAGCACGCGCAGCTTGCCCTCCTTGACCTGCGGCAGGACGCCTTGCGGCCCGACGACGGAGAAGCCGATGCGGCCCGAGAGCAGGTCGGCCAGCTGCGGCGCTGCGCCCTGGTACGGCACGTGCAGGAACTTGACGGCGGCGGCGGCCGCGAGCACCTCGGTGGTCAGGTGCGACAGCGAGCCGACGCCGTTGGAGCCATAGGTCAGCTCGCCCGGTTTCGCCTTGGCCGCCTCCAGGAACTCCGCGAGCGACTTCGCCGGTATCACGTCCGGATTGGTGACCAGCAGGTTCGGGAACGCGCCGAGCATGCCGACGAAGGCGAATCCGTTGTCGGGATCGTAGGAGAGCTTGCGCCCCAGCGCCTTGTTGATGAAAAGCTGGCCCTGGCCGGCCACCAGGACGGTATAGCCGTCGGCCGGCTCGTTGGCCACGAACTCCGAGGCGATGCCGCCGGCGGCGCCCGCCTTGTTCATCACCACCACCTGCTGGCCGAGCTTGGGGCCCAGCACGTCGGCGGCGAGGCGGCTCATCACGTCGGTGCCGCCGCCCGCGGGAAACGGCACGATCAGCCGCAGCGGGCGGGACGGAAACGCCTGCGCGCGGGCCGCCGGAACGGCGAACTGCACGAGCGGCAGGGCCGCGGCGAAGCGCAGCAGCGCCCGCCGTCGGGAAACTGCGGTGCGGGCCGGGCTGGTTTGCGACTGTCCGTGTTCTTCGCGATCGACGGGATTCGATTGATCCACGGCGTGTCTCCTGTCGTGAATTGTCATGGGCTACTGCGGGCAAGGATACGCAACTCTGCGGCAATGAGAAAATGGGGCCTCCGCTGCGCGCTGTGCGCCGCTCCCGTCACCCGTTGCCCCCGCGAATCGCGCATGATCCCGACACAATCCCAGCTCGACGAGACCGCCGACCTGCTGCTGCAGGTCGCGGATGCCGAGATCCTTCCCTGGTTCCGGCGGCTGGGCCTGCAGGATATCCGCAGCAAGACGTCGGCGCTGGACCTGGTCACGGTGGCCGACGAGGCGGCGGAGCGCGTGCTCACCCGGGAGCTGCGGCTGCGCTTTCCGCAGGCGCTGGTGGTGGGCGAGGAGGCGGTGTCGGAGGATCCGTCGCTCCTCGACGCGCTGGCCCGGGCGGAATCGGCGATCACCATCGATCCGGTGGACGGCACGCGCAACTTCGCCGCGGGGCTCTCGGTCTTCGCCGTGATGGTGGGATTCGTGGAGAAGGGCCGGCCGGTTGCCGGGATCGTGTGCGACCCGGTGGTGCGCGACTGGGCGATGGCTCGAGAGGGAGAAGGTGCCTGGCTGCGGCATCGCGACGGCACGCGCGAGCGGATGCGGGTCGCGCTCCCGAAGCCGGTCGAGGCGATGGAAGGCTGCGGACTGTGGGCACACATGCCGAACGCGGATCGCGCGGCGTTCGCCAGGCGGCTTACCCGCTTCGCCGGGACCGCCGCCTACCGGTGCTCCGGCCAGGAGTGCCGCGCAGTGGCCGGCGGGCGTTACGACTTCGTTCTGTACCACAAGCTCACGCCATGGGATCACGTGCCCTGCGTGGTCCTGCACCGCGAGGCAGGCGGCTATGTGGCGCATCACGACGGCGCGGCCTACGACCCGTTGCGGCGCGACGGCGGCATCCTGTACGCCGCCGACCGGGATTGCTGGGAGGCGATCCGGCAGGCGCTGCTGCCGTAGCCGGGCGCCGCTCGCGATCGGAGGGCGCCGGAATCGCCGGTCAGGCCGCTTCGCGCAACGCCCCGCTTCCTGCGGTTCGGCACGGCGGCCGGCGGACGCGGCCGCGCGCCGCGGCCTGCGGCGCCGCGAGCGGCTGCTCGATCCGCGCCGTCAACTTCGCGGAAGAAGCGCGGCTGATGGGCGGCGCGGCTGATCCCGGTGTGGTCGACCGCCATTATCCTCGCGTCTGAGCCGCTCGCGGATCCGGCGCAGCCCGAATCCGCTCAGGTCGTCCCAGGCTTGGATGACTGCAGCGGAGCCGTCGGCGAGAGCTGCTCGATCGCGGCGCGGATCGCGCGGCCGCTTGCGTGGCGCAGCCATTCGCGGGTCCGCTGCCAGGCGTCCTCGGCGCAGTCGCCGCCCGAAGCGGGCGCTGGCGTCGGCTGGTCCGCCGCCCTGCCGGGCGCGCCGGGTGGGGCGAGGGTGACGACCGGCAGGCCGAGCGCGCGCGCTCGCCAGACCAGCCAGGCCGGCACCTCGGCTGCGCTGTCCCGGGTGGATTCCCCGTCGGCGGCCGTGATCGCCATGTCCGCCATCTCGAGATGCCGCTCCAGGCGAAGGCCATGGCGCAGGAACTCGAGCCTCGGCGTCAACCGGCCGCCGACGAAGGTGGCGAGTCCCGCCGCCAGGCCGCCTCCGGCGCCGCCGCCCGCAAGCCGGGTCACGTCCCTGCCCGAGAGATGGCGGATCACCTCGGCGTAGCGAGCGAAGCCGATCTCGAGCCGTCGCACCTGCCCTGGTGCGGCGCCGGTGCGCGCGGCGAACAGCTGCGCCGCGCCGCTTTCGCCGAGCAGGTGGTTGCAGGGATCGACCACCACCTCGATCGAGACGTCGTCCAGGCGTGGATCGCGGTGTGACATGTCGGTGGTCGCAAGCCGCTGCAGGCCACCGGCTTCGACGATCTCCATCCGGTCAGCATCCAGGAACCGGATGCCGAGCTCGGTCGCCATGCCGATGCCGCCGTCGTTCGGCCCGCTGTCGCCGCAGCCGATCACCACACGGCGCGCGCCCCGGTCGAGCGCTGCCCGGATCAGCTGGCCGACGCCGCGGCTGCTGGCCCGCGACGGATCGCGCCGGTCGCGCGAGGCCCGGCGCGGGTCACGGGCCTCGTCGACGCCGATCACCGCGATGCGTTCGGTCGCAGGCCCCGCAAGCCCGAGCCGCGTCAGCATCGGAATCCCGTGCTCGTCCGGCACGGTGACCGTCGCGATGGCGCCCGACCAGAGCCGCGTGACCTCCTCGGCGAACACGCCGCCGTCGATCACCGGCACCGGCAGCACTCGCGTGCCGGGGCTCGCCGCATGCACGCCTTCGGCGATCGCGGCGACGGCGGCACGCGGACCCAGGCTTTCGCGAAAGCCGGAGGTGGTGACCACCACGGTAAGGCCGGCCTGCGGACCGCTCGCTGTCGCCGCGCGCGATTCAGGCGATGACATGATCGACTTCCGGGGAACGCGCGGCAGGTTGGAAGGAGGCCACGTCTCCTGCGCCGCCGGGACGATTCGGATTGCCCGGGTTGTCCGGACGGTTCGGGTTGCCCGGATTGGGATTGCCCGGGTTGTCGGGACGGTTGGGGTTGCCCGGATTGGGATTGCCCGGGTTGTCGGGACGGTTGGGGTTGCCCGGATTGGGA
>JAEWEW010000187.1 GCA_023389175.1 Pseudomonadota bacterium
GCGTGGAGGGGCTGGAGCGCGGTATCGCGGGCGACCTCGAGAGGCCGGTCGAAACGAACCGGTGATTTTACCTCGGCCTCCCCAGCTGCTCGCGGAGCCTGTCGCGCACCGACCGATTGGCGGCCGCCACCTGCGACACGAAGCCGCCCCACGGAATGTCGGTGATCGCGACCAGGCCGAGATGGCCGTTCTCGCCGTCGAGCCAGCGTCCGGTCACCGGCTGGTCGAGGTACTGGAACCAGTGGGCGCCGACGAACGCCGGGTTGGCCAGCACCGAATCGAGCATGCGCGCGTAGGCCGGCCCGCGGTCCGCTTCGCTTGCCACCGGCATCACGCCGTGCCAGAACGGGCCCCGGTCGCTGGAGCCGAAGTGGAACTCGGTCAGCAGCGCCGGCTTTTCCAGGCGGCTGAAGGCCTGCGCCTCGAAGCCGACGCCGATGTGCGGCAGGTAGAGGTTGAAGCTCACGACATCGCACCACCGCGCGCAGGCGGCGAGCGCCTCGGGATTGCGGCTCGCGAAGCGCGCTCCGAGGTAGAGCTGGCCGGGGGCATGACGCGCTATCGCCTCGGCCACCTGCCGGAAGTATCGCTCGGCATGCAGCGACAGGAAGGCGGAGAAGTCCGCCGCGACCGCGGGCAGCGCCGCATCGGGCAGCCGATCCTGCGCGAGCGGCGCTTCCAGCTCCGCCCAGGCGCCGAAGCGGCGAGCCCAGCGCTCCGAGAGCCGCTCGATCGAGCCGCCATGCCGGGCGCGCAGCAGCGCGATGAACGCCTGCTTGGCATGGCCGCCGCCGTCGCGGGCATCGCCGCGCAGGGCCGACAGCGCGAGCGCATACCGGACCGCCGGATCCTGCGCCGCGCCGTCGCCCCAGCCGAGCTCGTTGTCGATGAAATAGCCGATGAGCCACGGATCGTCGCGCGAGCCGGCGGTGCCGTCCCGGACGGTCCGGTCGAGCGCCTGGGCGAAGCGCGGATCGAACGGATCCGGGATGCCGTGCCACCAATCCCGACCGTCCGAGAGGCGGTCGAAGTCGCCGTCCACGTGCAGGATGCGTGTATAGGGCAGGCGTGGCACGGCATCGCGGGCCGGGGGAGCGACCCGCACGGCGGGGTCGCTCCATGCGCCCACGGTATTGAAGCCCCAGCGCTGCAGCCGGCCGGTGGTGCGCTCCACCCATCGCGCCGGGAAGTCGGCACCATCGCGGCGGTAGAGGTTCGCCCGGTAGAAGTCGAAAGTCGCGCCGCGGGCGAAGCCGCGGCCGCGCTGCGCGCCTGCGCTTGCCGGCAGCGCGTCCGTGCTGTCGCGCCGTCCCGCGAAGCGCGCGAGCGGGCTGCCGGCCGCGGGCAGGCCGGTGAACATGAACTCGCGGCCCTCGACGAAGGTCTCGCTGTTCGACATCTGTATCGCGTTGACGCCGAGCGAGAAGAACGGGTTGCCCTCCGGCGTCACCAGTACCCAGCGCTCGGTGCCTTCGGCCGCGCGGACCTTCGCGGTGCGGAACCGGCCGGTGGCCGGGAGCCGCAGCGTGCCTTGCAGTCCGCCGAAGCGATCGAGCGTATCCGCATCCGAGGCGGCCGAGCGGGCGGCGTCGCTGCTCGATTCCTCCTCGGCCTGGGCGAACCGGCGAAAGCCTTCGTCCGGATCGACGCCTGCGGGCGGGCGGTACTTCTGCGGCCAGTCGCCGCGCTGGTACTGGCCGAAGGCATCGACGATGCCGTCGTAGGCGAGCCGCTCCAGGTCCGCCTTCGGCTCGAGGAACACCTTGCCGATGCGCAGCGTCTGCTCCGCCGCGGGCGCCGGCATGCCGATGCGGATCGCCTCGATCCGCGCCCGGTCGACGTTGCCGGTGACCGAGAGGGCGGTCGCGACCGGGGCCTTGTCCTGCAGCCACGGGATCGGCGGTCCGGCGGTCATCCCCCAGCGCCTCGGGCTCGTCGCGGCGAGCGGCAGCGAGAGCGTGAGCGGGCCGCCCGGCGGCAGGCCGAGGGTCGCCTCGAGGCTGCCGCCGGCGCTGTCGGTGACGCGCAGCTGCACGGTGACCGGCCATGGCATCGCATTCTGCAGGTGCATGCGCAGCGCGGTCGCGCCGGCCCAATTCCAGGCCGCGCCTACGCCGCCTGCCCCGCCTGCTCCGGCCCGCAGCTCGATGCCGGGCGCAGGCCCGGGCGCGAAGCGCACCGGTGTGAAGCCGTCGCCGTCCGGCGGATCGAGCCGCGTATCGACCAGCCGGGTGTGGACATCCTCACCCGGACCGGCGGCCGCGGCGAGATCGGCGACCAGTTGCGCTGCCACCGTTTCGGAGGCGAGGGCGGCGACCAGCAGCAGGCAGCGTGCGACCGCGCGAAGCGCGATCATCGCGCCGGCGCCGGCATGCCGACCGGCGTCACCAGCGCGGCCATGTCGTTCAGCAGGTGCTCGACATGCAGGCAGACGCCGACGGTGTCCATGTAGTCGTCGCGCTGCAGGCGGAAGGCCAGGACCGCGCGGGCGGGCAGCGCCTCGGCGCGTCCGAAGAACATCGCCTTGATCCGCCGCCTCGGATCCGATTCCAGCGCGAGATCGAGCTTCAGGTGGCGCTCCTTGATCAGCCGTTGCCCAAGTATGTTGAAGCGGCCGGCGAAGAGCGGTTGCGCGAAACCCTGCCCCCAGATCTGGGATTCGAGCTGCTCGATCGCGGCGAGGCACATCTCCTCCGCCTCGAGCGGGCCGTCGGTGAGCAGTCCTGGCACGAAGGCTTCCGGATCGGCGAGCGTCGCGACTGCCGCCTCGAGCGCCGCCTCGAAGGCGGGCAGGTCGGCGCGCCGCAGCGAGAGCCCCGCGGCCATCGCATGGCCGCCGAACTTGAGCAGCATGCCGGGATGACGCTTGTCCACCAGATCCAGCGCGTCGCGCAGATGCACGCCCGCGATCGAGCGGCCGCTGCCGCGCAGCACCTCGCTGTCCTGCGGGGCGAGCGCGATGCAGGGCCGATGGTGCAAATCCTTCACCCGGGAGGCGACCAGCCCGATCACGCCGTGGTGCCAGGCCGGATCGTGCACCACCAGCGCGCGACGCGCGGGATCGACATCGGCCAGGCGTCCCAGCGCCTGGTCGCGCATCTCCTGCTCGATGCCACGCCGTTCCTGGTTGATGCGGTCGAGCTCCTCCGCGAGCGCCATTGCATGGCCGAAGTCCTCGGCAAGCAGGCATTCCACCCCGAGCGACATGTCCGCGAGGCGGCCCGCGGCATTGAGCCGAGGACCCACCGCGAAGCCGAGGTCGGCCGCGCCCACGGTGCGGGCGGCGCGCCGGGCAACCTGCAGCAGCGCCGCGATGCCGGGACGGCAGCGCCCCGCGCGGATCCGCTGCAGGCCGGCGGCAACCAGGATCCGGTTGTTGCGATCGAGCGGAACGACATCCGCGACGGTGCCGAGCGCGACCAGGTCCAGCAGCGGCGCGAGCGGTGGTTCCGGCCGCTGTCCGGCCGTGCCGAAGCGGCCGAGATCCCGACGCAGCGCCCGCAGCGCCGTGAGGAGATAGAACATCACGCCCACGCCGGCGATGCACTTGCTCGGGAAGCCGCAGCCGGGCTGGTTCGGATTGACGATCACCTCCGCTTGCGGCAACCGGTCGCCGGGAAGATGGTGGTCCGTCACCAGCACCTTCATGCCGAGCGCGCGGGCCCTCTCGACGCCCGCGATCGAGGCGATGCCGTTGTCCACCGTCACCAGCGCCGCCGGCCGGCCGAGGCGTGGATGCGCCGCGGCGAGGTCCGCGACCTCCGGCGTGAGCCCGTAGCCGTTCTCGAAGCGGTTGGGCACCAGGTAGTCCACGCGCGCGCCCATCGCCCTCAGGCCTAGCA
>JAEWEW010000208.1 GCA_023389175.1 Pseudomonadota bacterium
GTGAGCGAGGCCTACGGCGGCATCGCCTCGGTCCGGGAGCTGGACTTCGACCGAAACCCGGTCGTGCTGGCAAACGACCGTTTTCCGCTGATGAAGGTAGCGGTGGTCGGATGGATCCAGTCGCCGGCGGCGATCGGGACGGCCCAGGCGAGCGGCTTCGCATCCGGCCGCGTGCTGCCGCGGGACCGGTTCAGCGATCGTGCGTCCGCGCCGATGGGCGCGATTTCCGCGGCGGAGGTCTACTTCCGTCGTCCACCCCAGACGCCGGATCGGACCGAGTACGCCAGTCTCTACAGCCCGTACTGGCAGGCCCGGCTCGCTCCCGTGCCGGCGCCATGGCGCGAGGCCGCAGCGGCCTACTTCCATTGAGGTCACCATGCGTACGCAACCGATCCAGCCGCCGTGCGGCCAAGGCGGCCTTGGCCCGGAGAGCGCGTCCTCCGGAATTCCTTCGTCGGCGGACCGGTGCCGCGGCGCTCGCGCTGCGAGCCAGCGCGGCCAGGCGCTGGTCGAGGCCACCGTGCTCGCGGCCGCGCTGCTCCCGTTCTTGCTCGCGGTTCCGCTGATCGCCAAGTATCAGGACATCCGGCACGCCGCGATCTCGGCGGCGCGCACCGCTGCCTTCGAATGCAGCATACGCCCGGACAATTGCGATGGCCCCGCGGCCGAGGCGGCCGCCGCCGGGGAGCTGCGTCGTCGCCACTTCGCGAGCCACGGCAGGGACCTGCTCAGCAACGACGCACCGCAGGATCCGGGCGCAGCCGGCGACCGCAACCGGTTCTGGGTTGACCAACGCGGCGCGCCGCTCCTCGCCCGCTTCGACGACGTGCGCCTGGACATGTCCACCGCATCGTCCGATGCCATCGCGGGAGCGGTTGCCCGCTGGAACACCGGCCTGCTGCCCGCCGGTCCCGGCGCGTTCGGCCTGGTGGCGGAAGCCGGCCTGGCAACCGCAAGCGTGCAGGCGTCGGTCTCGCCCGGGCGCACCCTCGCGCAATGGCTGGTGCGGCCGGCGGGGCTGCAGCTGGCTCTCTCCGCGCAGGCCGCGATCCTGGTCGATGCCTGGAACGCCTCCTCGGGAAAGGGCGCGGAGCCGAGGTCGTTCGAGTCCCGGGTGGACCAGGGTCGTCGCCTTCCAGGGCTCGGATCTTCGGCCGGGCAGCTTGCGGTGGCGGCGGGCCTTGCGCCTTCCGGAAGCCTGGGCGATGGCGGCGAGGGGGCGGAGGGACTGATCGACTCGCTCTACACGCCGGTCCGCGAGTTGATCACCGGCCCGTTGCTCGCTCCGGTAGAACCTCGAGGTTCGCTCTTCCGGTATCACCAGATCGACGTGGATGTCGTCCCGGCCGATCGATTGGGGGAGCCATGATTGCACGCACCGTCGTGCATGCCGCGGTCGTGATCGCCGCTGCCGGGTCCAGTGCCTGGCCGGCCGCGGCAGCCGGGCCGCGCGGACTCGAAGCCGCGCCCGCCGGCCTGCGGGAGCAGGTCCTGCTAGCCGGCGCGCTGGTCGGTGGCAGCCGCCTGGATCTGAACCGATTCGAGGACACCCGGTCGCCGGAGGCCGTGATCAGCGCCGTGGAGGCGGCCTGGTCGGATCGACCGGCACCGATCCGGCGCGACATCCGCGATGGTTGGCTGACGCTGGTGCAGGCGATCGACGCTGCGGTGGAAGTGCTGGAGGTGCGGGCCGCGCCTCGCGGCGGCAGCGAGGGACGGCGCTCGCGGTGGCAGGGCGCAGGCTCCGGCAGCGCGCGGCCGGCCGCCTGGCTGGAAGACACCCTGCCCGCGGGCAGCCATGTGCTGCAACGGGTCACGCACCAGGACGGCGGCAGGCAGACCACCACGCTGGTGGCCGTCACCGCGTCCGCACTGTCGTCGGCAGTCGGCCAGCTGGTCGCGGCCCTGGAGGGCGCGGGCTTTGAAGGCCCGTCCCGGACGCTTCCCGCCTTTCGCGGACACGGCGAAGCCTTCATCCTGCAGCGCGGCAGCGAGGAAGTGGCCGTCACGGTGAGCGAGCTGGACGGCCGGCGCGCGGTCGTGCTGCATTGGGGGAAGCGCTCGCCATGAGGCGCCTGCAACGCGGCCATTCGCTGGTGGAGTACACCGTGCTGTTCACGCTGGTCGGCCTGGTGCTGGTGCTGGGGGAGGACAGTCCACTCGAGCAGCTGGTGCGCAGCATTCAGGGGGCCTACGGCCGCTTCACCTTCGCGCTGTCGCTGCCATGATCGCCCGCCTTCGCTCGCTGCTGTCCGAGCACCGCAACGCCGTACTGCTGGTGGCCGCGCTCGCCTGCGGCGCCGTGGCGGTACAGGCCGGTCGCTCGTGGCTCGCGCATCAGCTGGAGGCGGAACGGGCTCGGCTCGCCCCGGTCCCGCCGCGCACGGTAGCCGTGGTGGTCGCGCGGCAGGATCTTGCCAAGGGCGATGTGATCGATGCCGGCACGATGGCGGTGCGTGAGATTCCGGAGGAGTTCGTCTCGAGCAGCGCGGTGCATCCGGAGCGATTCGACGCGGTGAGCGGCCTGCGGCTGGCGGCCGCCCTGCGGGCCGGCGAGCAGCTGCTCGCGTCTGCCATCGTCGGCGGCGACCACATGAGCTTCTCCCAAAGGGTGAAGCCCGGCATCCGCGCGCTCACCATCGCGGTGGACGAAGTCAACTCCATCTCCGGCATGCTGCAGCCCGGAGACCGCATCGACCTGCTCTTCTCCGCCCGCCTGCCGGAGCGCGACGGCGCGCGCGGGCAGGGCGGCGAAACCACCGTGCCGCTCTTCCAGGGCCTGCTGGTGCTCGCAACCGGCCGTCAGGTCCGGGCCGGCGTGGATGAACGCGGCACGGCGCGCAGCTATTCCACGGTCACCGTGGAGGTGGCTCCGGAGCAGGCGCAGAGGCTGGTGGTGGCGCAGCGGACCGGCAAGCTGACGGCGGTGCTGCGCAACCCGGATGACCCCGCGCGCATGGCCCGCCGCGCGATGGACCTGCGCCAGTTGCTCGGCGTGGCGCCCGCGCTCGCAGCCAGGGAAGGACCGCAGGTCATCATCGGTGGCATCGGACGTGTGCCGGACGGCACCGGGGCGGCCGCGGAGGGCATGGCACAGGCGCGGGCAGAGGCAGGCAAGGAGCCGGGGCAATGAGACCAAGGCGTCGCGGTGATCCGCGCGGGAGCCCTCTCGCGGCCGGTGGCGGCGCCTGCCTCGCGCTCGGCCTGCTCGCCTGTGAGCCGTTGGCCGGGCAGGAACCGACGGTAGTGCTCGAGCTCGCCGTCGGCCAGGCCCTGGTGCTGGAAGAGCCGAACATTCGCCGTATCGCCGTGGGCAACGGGCGCGTGATGCAGGTCACCGCGCTCGACCAGCGGCAGATCCTGCTGCTGCCCGAGGCCGCCGGGCAGAGCACGCTGCACCTTTGGGGGCGCAACGGAATCGAGCGACGCTATCTCGTCAACGTGACTGCGACCGACGCGCGGCGCACCGCAGCCGAGATCAATCGCCTGCTTAACCACAGCTCCGGTGTCCGGGCTCATGCGGTGGGCGAGCAGGTCGTGGTCGACGGCAGCAGCCCCACCGAGCAGGATGCCCTGCGCAGCCGGGAAATCCTCAAGCGCTATCCGCAGGCGCTCGACCTGGTCAGCCGCGGCGGCTATGAGCGGATGGTGGACATGGAGGTGCGCATGATAGAGATCGGTCGCAATGCGCTCGATCGGCTCGGCGTTCGCTGGCAGTCCGGTGACGGCACGCCTTTCGCGCTGGACGGCCCGACCTTCGGCCTGATCGGCGACTTCAAGCGCAGCAGCGCATTCCTGCCCGGCGGCGCGGCTGCCGATGCCGGCTTCGCCGTGAGGCCGCGGATTGCGCCGTTCGCCACCGCCGCCTCGCTCGCCACCGCGATGACATCGATGGTAGACCTGCTGGTGCAGAACGGCGATGCCGCCGTGCTCGCGGAGCCGCGCCTATCGTGTCGCTCCGGCGGCAGCGCGCGGTTCGTGGCCGGTGGCGAGCTTCCGATCCCGGTCATCGGCGCGAACGGCTCGGCATCGGTTCAGTTCAAGGAATACGGCGTCCGGTTCGAGGTGTCGCCGACGGTCAACGAAGCAGGCGTCATCTCGGCGAGCCTCCATGCCGAGATCTCCTCGATCAACCCGGAGGTGACGGTACGTGACGTGCCGGGGCTGCGCAAGCAGAGCGCGGCCACCGAGGTGAACCTGCGGGAAGGCGAAACCCTGGTGATCGCCGGGATGCTGAGCAACGAGGTGTCGGGTTCAGTCGATCGCATCCCGGGCCTCGGGGACCTGCCCATCCTCGGGAAGCTCTTCCGCTCCCGCCGTTTCCAGAATCGGGAGACCGAGCTGATCGTGCTGATCACCCCGCGACTGCACGAGAGCGGCACCACCTATGACACGGAGCAGGGCATCGACATGAACCGCCGCTTCGACACGCTGCAGGGCCGTTTGCGCCAGGGACGTCCGGGCAGCGATTCACGTTGAGGCGATTGCCGCAAGGAGGACCGCGGATGCTGGAGGTGATGATCGAGGAGGACGGCAAGCCGCTGCGCACCGTGGCGGTGGAGCGCTTCCCCTGCCGAATCGGCAAGGCGCGTGATGCCGAGATCGCGCTCGCCGGATGGCGGGTGGGCCGGATCCATGCGGAGATCCATCGCGTCGGCCGCAGCCTCAAGCTGGTGGATCTCGGCACCCTCGGCGGGACGCTGGTCAACGGCGACCGGGTGGTGGAGTACGGCCCGCTCTCGGAGCGCGACCAGATCATGATCGCGGGCTACCGGCTGCGGGTGTATGGCGAGGCGCTGCGATTGCCGGCCGGATCGCGTCACGGCGCGGTACCGCTCCCGTCCGACCTGTCGCTGCGCCCGGGAGACCTGGGTGCCTCCACGGTCCCGGCTGCCGGCTCGGATCACGGCCCGCAGAGCGACGTTGCCGCGGCACCGGAGGCCGCGGGGACGCCGCGCCTGCCGGAGCGGCTTGCCGCCTTGCCCTGGCGCCGGCTCGTCCATCGGCGGCTGCTGGAGCTGATCGACCTTCGCCGCAGCAACCTTTCGCAGTTCTCCGCCGAGCAGCTCCGCGCGGAGGTGCAGCAGGCGGTGGAGGGAATCGTCGCGGATCTCGAGGCGTTGCCGGCAGGCATCGACCGCGCGACGCTGGTGCGCGATACGCTCGACGAGGCGATCGGGCTGGGACCGCTCGAGCCGCTGATGGCCGACGTCGAGGTGACCGAGATCATGGTCAACGGCGCGGTGGATGTGTTCGTCGAACGCCGCGGCCGGCTGGAACGGGTGGATGCCGCCTTCTCCGACGACGTCGCGATCCGCAATGTGATCGACCGGATCGTCGCACCGCTCGGTCGCCGCATCGACGAAGCCTCGCCGCTGGTGGACGCCCGCCTTCCGGACGGTTCGCGGGTCAACGCCATCATTCCGCCGGTCGCGCTCAAGGGCCCCACCCTGACGATCCGTCGCTTCAATCGCGCCGTGCTTTCGCCGCAGAGCCTGGTGGCGCTCGGCAGTGCGTCGGCCGCGATGATGGCGTTCCTCCACGTCTGCGTCGAGGAACGCCGGAGCATCGTGGTGTCCGGCGGCACCGGATCCGGCAAGACGACGCTGCTCAACGTCCTGTCGAACCTGATCCCGGAAGCGGAGCGACTGGTGACCATCGAGGATGCGGCGGAGCTCAAGCTGCGGCATGAGCACCTGGTATCGCTGGAATCCCGCCCGCCCAATGCCGAGGGCCGCGGCTCGGTCACCATTCGGGACCTGGTCCGCAATGCGCTCCGCATGCGCCCGGACCGCATCATCGTCGGCGAATGCCGCGGCGCCGAGGCGCTGGACATGCTGCAGGCGATGAACACCGGCCACGAGGGATCGCTCACCACGCTGCACGCCAATACGCCGCGGGACGCGCTGTCGCGCCTGGAGGTGATGACGCTGATGGCCGGCGTCGACCTGCCGGTGGCGGCCATCCGGGAGCAGATCGCCAGCGCGGTCGATCTCATCGTGCACCAGTCGCGATTCCGGGACGGCACCCGCCGCATCACTTCGGTGACGGAAGTGACCGGGATCGAATCCGGCAGGGTCCAGACGCAGGAGCTCTTCCGCTTCGTGCAGTCCTCGAGCGGCGCCGACGCAATCCATGGCACTCATGCCGCCTGCGGCGCGGTGCCGGCCTTCTACGAGGAGCTCGCAGCTCGCGGCGTGGCGCTGGATTTCGGAATCTTCCGCAACGACACGAGGACGGCGGCATGACCGAGGCCGCCGCAAGCCTGTTCGCTGGCATCACCTTGCCCGACGCCCGGCTGCTGGCCGCCGGATCTGCGCTGCTGCTTGCCGTGGGCCTCGCGCTCTTCGCGCTCGCGCTCGGCGGCGCGCGTGCCGGGCGACGCTACCAGCATCGGTTCGAGTCGAACGTCGGCCGCAGGATGAACGACCTGCTGCTCTTCGTCGACGCGGGCCGCCTCTTCCAGGCGAACCTGATGCTCGCCGTCGTCGCGAGCGCGACGGTCTGGCTCCTCACCGGCTCCTGGCTTCTGGTGGCGACGGCGGTTGCGCTGCTGCCCATGCTGCCGGGAATCGTGCTGGCGCGGCTCGGGCGCCGGCGCCGCCAGCGCTTCGCGCAGCAGTTGCCGGATGCGCTCATGCTGATCGCGGGCGCGATCCGATCCGGGGCCAGCCTGCCGCTCGCGCTGCGCCAGATGGCAGCGGAGTTGCCGCCGCCGTGCGGGCAGGAGTTCGATCTCGTGCTGCGCGAGCAGCGCCTCGGCGTGACGCTGGACCAGGCGCTCCGCACCTTGGAGCGGCGCATGGGCGGCGACGACCTGCGGCTCTTCACCGCGGCGGTACGGATCGCCGGCGACAGTGGCGGCAACCTCGCCGAGACGCTGGAGCGCCTCGCCGACACCATCCGGCGCAAGCTCACCCTGGAGGGCAAGATCCTTGCCCTGACCGCGCAGGGCCGCCTGCAGGGCTGGGTGATGAGCCTGCTGCCATTGGCCGTCGCCGCCGCACTGTTCGCGATGGAGCCGCAGGACATGGCGCCGCTCATCGCCAGCTGGCAGGGGTGGACGGTCTGCGCCGTCATCGTGGTGCTGGAGGTTGCCGGCATGCTGTTCATTCGCCGCATCATGGCGATCGACATCTGATGGATGCGATCCAGGCCTGGCTCGCGCAGCCCGGCGGGTTGCAGCTGCTCCTGGCGGCGCTGGCGCTGATTGCGGCGTTCCTGCTCCTCGCCGGCTGGTTCGGCCGGTTGATTGCCGCGGTGCCGGCGGAGGATCGCTCTTGGCGCGATCCGCCGCCGCCATGGTGGCGCTACACCGGCTGGTGCACGCGGCCGGTAGCGGCGTGGATCGGGCCGCTGCTCTCCCGGTCGATTCGGATGCGCCTGCTGGAGCGTCTGCGCCGTGCCGGGCTCGAGTATGCGTTGACCGTGGATCAGTTCGCCGCCGGCATGGTGGTGGGGGCGATGGCTTTCACGGCGGCACTTCTGGTCGCACATGCGCCGCTCGGATGGCCTCGGCCGACGTTCCTCCTGCTCGCCGCCGGAGCGGGCGCCGCCATGCCCTGGAGCTGGCTGCGTGATCGCGCCGACCGGCGGGCGCGCCGGATCGAGACGGCGTTGCCGTTCTACCTGGACGTCATCACGCTGGCGATCGAGGGTGGCGCGAACCTGACCGGCGCGTTGCAGCATGCGGCCGACAGCGGCCCGCCGGGCCCGATGGGCGAGGAACTGCAGCGGGTGCTGCGCGACGTGCGCGCCGGACGCACCCGCGCCGATGCATTGCGCACCCTCGCCGAACGCACGCGGCTGCCCGCGATGTCGAGCTGGGTCTCGGCGGTCCTCACCGCGGAGCGGCAGGGAACGAGCCTCGGACCGATCCTGCGCGCGCAGGCGGAGCAGCGCCGTACCGAGCGATTCCTGCGCGCCGAGGAGCTCGCGATGAAGGCACCGGTGAAGATGCTCTTCCCCCTCATGACCTGCATCTTTCCATGCACCTTCCTCATCGTGTTCTTTCCGGTCGTGTCAAGGCTGGTCAATGAAGGCATCCTCGGCTGAAGCGGCCGCGACGATTCGCGTGCGTATCGCCGCAGGCCTCGTCGCCCGCGCGCGGGGGCTGCTCTGGCATCCGCCACCTGCGCCAGGCACGGGCCTGCTGCTCGCGGGCGTGCGCAGGGTGCACGGCTTCGGACTGCGGCGCCCGCTGGACCTGGTGTATCTGGATGGCGAAGGACGGGTGCTGGCCTGCGCCGTGCTGGCGCCATGGCGGATCTCGAGCTGCCATGCCGCCGCCCATGTCTTGGAGCTGCAGCGGGGTGAATGCGCGCGGTTGCGGCTGGTGCCGGGACGACGGCTGCAGTTCATCCTCGTCGAGGACATCTTCGGCCGCGCTCGATGCGACGGCCGCAGAGGCGGCCGGACAGGCGACGCGCCATCGTCTCCTGCCGTGGGGCCGGTGATCGCAGGATGCGGCATTGCGTTGACGCTCGCCGCATGGCAGTGCCTCGCCTCGGCACCGACTTCGGGCGACGGAGGTGCGGCGGCCGTCACCGCGCAAGCCGCATCTCCGGCGCCACCTGCCGCGGCAACCACCGTGGACCGGCACGTCGGAGAGCCGCGCCGCCATCGTGTCAGGAAGGCCCGGGCGAGCCTCCACCGGGATGCTGCCGACGGGACGCCGGCGCGGCCGCTTCGCAAGGCGCGGCCACGGCGCCCGCGGCACCCGCAGGCGCACGTGGAGTATCTCGTCGGCGAGCCCGGCAGACATGGCAGCAGGTCCGGTGAGCAGGCGGCGCAGGGACATCGGAAGGATGAGCCCGATCGCCGCCGCTGAGCGCACGCGTGTACCGGGACGGCCGCCGCGCACGCGGCGTGCCGGAGGTGCACGGCGCACGCATGCCGCTGGCGCCACCGCGGTGGAGCTGCTGCTCGCCTTGCCGATCGTCCTCCTGCTCGGGCTGGGCGTGGTGCAGTTCTGCCTGGTGTACCAGGCCCGCCACGCGCTGGAGCATGCATTGGCGACGGCGGCGCGGCAGGGTGCCGTCGCGCACGCCTCGGGCGATGCCATCCTGGGCGGGTTGGCTGCCGGCCTCGCGCCGTACCTCTATGGAGCCGAGGACTTCGAAGGCCTGGTTGCCGCCGAAGCACGCGCGCGCCGGCATGTCGACCTCGGCCTCGCATCCGGCTGGATCGTGCTGCGCCAGCGCTCGCCCACGCTCGAGAGCTTCGACGACTGGGCGGAGGCGGCCCGTGACGAGCGGGGCGAGCGCATGCCCGGCATGATCGAGATACCGAACGACAACCTGGACAACCGGCGGGTACGCATGCAGCCGGTGTCCGGAGCCGCGGGCGATCGTCTCGGCGAGCCGATCGGCCGGCGGTCCGGCCAGTCCTTGGCGGATGCCAACCTGCTACGCCTTGAGCTTGCCTATGGCCTTCGCCTCGCAGTCCCGGTGGTGGGGCGCCTCGTGCTGCGCACGCTCTCCTGGTGGCATGGGTGCCCGGTAGAGGCGGCGGTGCCGGGAGGCCGCCCAGGAGGTGGCCCGGGAGGTGGCCCGGGCTTGTCCGTTGGCTCATCCGGTCGTCTTGGCCTGGTGAAGCTGCCGTTGCCCGGGGCGCCATCAGTCGCGCCCCACTGGGCCTGCGGCTTCTACCAGGCTCGGGATGGCGACGGCACGGCGGCGGGCCGCATCCCGCTCGTCGCCTCGGCCACCGTGCGCATGATGTCCACGGCGCGCCTTTCAGGGCTCACCAGCTCGCGAGGTACCGAGGTGGCGTCTGGATCGACCGGCGCGCCGGCGGCGCCCATGCCGACCGGGCCTGACGATGTGGACCGGCAGTTTCCCGATCAGCCGATGTCGCAGCCCGGCCGGCCAACGGCCCAGCCAGGCCGCCAGCCCGCCGCCGGCAATGACGCCGGGAATGAAGCAAGCGGCCGATCACCCGTATCGTTTGCGAACGGCTTCCTGCGGATCGGATCGGACCGGGCCTTTCCCGCGCCGGCGCAGCATCCGGCGCTTTGCAGCGGCTGACGCGCGATCAGTTGCGCGCGAGCGTGCTCTCGTTGGCGGCCACGGCTTGCGTTTCCCCGCTCGCGGGCACCGAAGCCCGCGAGTAGACGTTGCTCACGGTCGCGTCGTAGGGATGGCGGTCGAAGGGGTAGAGCGCGCGGATGCGCTGCACGTAGGCGACGGTCTCGGTGAACGGCGGCACGCCGTTGTGCTTGTCCACCGCGCCTTCGCCGGCGTTGTAGGCGGCAAGCGTCAGCGTGACGTCGCCGCGGTAGTAGGCGAGCAGCCAGCGCAGGTAGGCCATGCCGCCGCGGATGTTCTCCACCGGATCCAGGATGTCCTTCACGTTGAATCGCGCCGCCGTGTCCGGGATCAGCTGCATCAGCCCCAGTGCGTTCTTGGGCGACTTGGCATTGGGATCGAATCCGGACTCGGTGGCCATCACCGCCAGCACCAGGCGGGGATCCAGCTTGTAGGCCCGGGCCTCGGCGAGCACCATGCTCACGAACTTGCTGCGCTCGGCGCCCACCAGCGGGTTCATGGCGAGCGGCGAGCCGATTCGCGGCGCCATGGCCGAAAGCTCCGCCGCCGTTGCCGGTCGCTCCGCGGTGCCGCGCTCCACCAGGGTGCCTTTCAGGCAGACCGGCAGCAGCTCGCGGCCGGTGCCGCGGAAACGCTCCGCGAGCTCGTTGCCGACGCCGCTGCCGAAGCGGGCAGCCCGCTTGAACAGGGTGGCGGCGGCATCCAGGTTCTTCTCGACGCCATTGCCTTCGGCGAACATCCAGCCCATCCGCACCAGCGCGTCGGGATAGCCGCCCCGCGCCGCCTCGCAATAGAGATCGAACGCCCGGCCCAGGTTCCTCGGTACGCCGAGGCCGGTCTCGTGCATCTGCCCCTTCTGGACCAGGTCGCGCAGCGCTTCGATCGAGTTGTGCTCCACCGCCGCGAGCTGGCGGGTAACCGGCGCGGGCGGCTCGTCGTCGCGCCGGGCGGCGGCGGTTCCACGGTCACGGCCCCAGGACTCCTGGCGCGGATCCCGGGGATTGCCGGCGGTCGCCGGCGGCGGCTGGTGCGCCGGTTGCGCCGGCGGCAGGGGGATTTCCTGCTGCGCGGCTCGCGCGTTCCAGTTGCGGCTGCCCAGGCCATTGCCGAAGCGGCCGCCGAAGGCGCCGCGGCCGGCATCGCTGGCGGACCAGTTGTTGACCGGCGGCGCGACCAGACCGCCGCCGTTGCCGCCGTAGCCGGAAGCGCCGGCGGGCACCCCGTTGGGAAGCCCGGTGGGAGCGCCGATGGGGGCGCCGATCTGCGCCTGTGCGGGGGCCGGCCAGGCGAGCAGGCCGATGACGATGGCAGTGCCCAGCGCAAGTCCGGCATGGGCGCCGACTCTCCCCGCGCGCTGCGCCGCCGCGGCCGACACCGCCGGGGCGTCGGTCTTGCAGTGCATCGGGGGAAGGGAAACTGCCAATTGCTTACCTCTCAACGGAAGGCCGGGCGCCCGAGATCCGGTTCAACACCTCGGGGCGGGCCTGGGCCGGGTGAGGCCGACCTCCGGAGCCACGGAATCTGTGGCGAGCGCCACGCAAGGTACTCCCGACCGCCGGCAGGCACCTCCCGCCAAGCGGCTGCCAGCCTTCGGCAGTCTAGCGCATCCCCAGTTTGTTCAACAAATCGTATAGGGTGGGTCGACTGATCCCGAGCATTTCCGATGCCCGGGCGATATTGCCGTTGACCCGCTTCAATGCACGCTGCACCACGTCCCGCTCCGCCTCCTCGCGTGCCTGTCGCAGGCTCACCAGCCGCGCGGTGCTGCAGGACGACAGGCCAAGGTCGCCCGCGCGGATGCTGGGCCCTTCGGCGGTGATGACCGCCTGTTTGACGGCGTTGCTCAACTCTGCGATGTTGCCGGGCCAGTCGTGGTCACGGATCGCATCGATCGCCTCGTCCGACAGCCGCAGCCGATGACGGCCCAGGGTCTGCTGGTAGCGCTGCAGGAACCATTCGGCCAGCTCGACGCAATCGTCGCTGCGGTTGCGCAGGGCCGGCAGGCACAAATGCACCTCGGCAATGCGGTCATAGAGGTCGCGGCGGAACTGCCCCTCGGCGATCCGGCTGCCCAGGTGCTCGGTGGCGATGCTGATGGTGCGAGGCAACGCGTTGCGCTCGCGCCAGACCGTCTCGCCCTCCAGCAGCCGGCGCAGCAGCGCGGCCTGGGTCTCGGGACTGAGCTCGTCGATTCCCTCCAGGATCACCACCGGCCCGAGCGCCGGGTTGCTGATCGTCGGGGAGGCGGTGCGGACGCGATCGAACAGGTCGTCAATGTCGCTGATGCGGGTGCCGCCGCTGCAGGGCAGGGTCGGCGGCAGCAGCCCGTTGCCATGGTGGTCGCCGTGGCCGCTGCCGGGCCTGCGCGGCTGCGACAGCATCCGCGCGAGGGTCTTGCGGCCGGTGCCGGATTCGCCCTGCAGCAGCAC
>JAEWEW010000216.1 GCA_023389175.1 Pseudomonadota bacterium
GGGCACGGGTGCGGTGTCGACCCGTCCCGGTGGCCCTGCGGAGGCCGACCGGCTGCGGGCCACGCCGGTGACCGGCACGCCGGCCGCCTCCTCGGCGGCGAGCCCTGTCGCGGGTACTGTGGCGATCCCTGGGGCGACTCCTGGGCCGACACCGGGCGCGGGAAGCACGCCTGTCGCGTTGCCGATGCGGCCGGACGGCGCTCCCTCGGTGGATCCCGATCCCGGCGAGGCCGAAAACTTCGGCCTGGTGACCCGCAAGGACTGAGGTCGGCGGCGTCGGTGAACCGGAGCGGCTGCGGCGCTGCAGCCGGGCTCGCCGGCCGCGGCTTCAGCCGTGCTGGATCGCCACCGTCTTCAACGTGGTGAAACCGTAGAGCGCCTCGAACCCCTTCTCTCGGCCGTAGCCGCTCTGCTTGACGCCGCCGAAGGGAAGCTCGACGCCGCCGCCGGCGCCGTAGTTGTTGATGAACACCTGCCCACTGCGGATGCGGCGGGCCATGCGCATCTGCCGCGCACCGTCCCGCGTCCAGACGCCGGCGACCAGGCCGTAGGGCGTGCCGTTGGCAATGCGCACCGCGTCCTCCTCGTCGGCGAAGGGCTGCACCACCAGGACCGGGCCGAAGATCTCCTCGCTGAGCAGGCGATGACCCGCGGGCAGCTCCGCCAGCAGGAGCGGCTTCTGGTAGAAGCCCTCGGGCGGCGCGTCGTCGGCGATGCGGCCCTCGGCGCGCGGGCGCACGCCGTCGGCGAACGCGTCCTCCAGCAGGCGCGCGACGCGCTGCTGCTGCCTCGCCGAGATCAGCGGACCGAGATCGAGGTCACGCGGTCCGGGGCCGGCGACCAGCGCGCCGAACTTGTCCGCCAGCTGCCGCGTCACCTCGGGGGCGATCGCCTGCTCCACCAGGATGCGGCTGCCGGCCGAGCAGGTCTGGCCGCCGTTCTGGATGATCGCGTTCACCAGCACCGGCAACGCCGCATCGAGGTCCGCGTCCGCGAAGACCACCTGGGGCGACTTGCCGCCGAGCTCCAGCGTCACCGGGCAGTGGTGTGCCGCCGCGGCCTGCGCCACCATGGTGCCGGTCGCGGGCGACCCGGTGAACGAGATGTGGTCGATGCCCGGATGGGCTGCGAGCGCGGCCCCGGCTTCCGGCCCGAGGCCGGTGACGATGTTGAGCACGCCTTCCGGCAGGCCTGCCTCCGCCGCCAGTTCCGCCGCGCGCAGCAGCGAGAGACAGGCATCCTCGGCCGGCTTCACCACGCAGGCATTTCCCGCCGCGAGCGAGGCGCCCACCGAGCGTCCGAAGATCTGCATCGGATAGTTCCACGGCACGATGTGTCCGGTGACGCCGTGCGGCTCGCGGATGGTGAGGACCGTGTAGCCGTCCTGGTAGGGGATGGTCTGGCCGTGCAGCTTGTCCGCCGCGCCCGCATAGAACTCGAAATAGCGGGCGAGCGCGCCTGCGTCCGCGCGTGCCTGGCGCAGCGGCTTGCCGGTGTCGAGGCACTCCAGCATGGCGAGCTCCTCGGCATGCCTCGAGACCAGCTCCGACCAGCGCTGCAGCAGCCGGCCGCGGGTCACCGCCGGCGTCCGGTACCAGGTCCGGTCGAACGCGGTGCGGGCCGCGGCGACCGCGCGATCGATGTCCTTCGCGTTGCCGCGGGCGATCGAGCCGAGGCGGCGGCCGGTGGACGGATCGATGACCTCGACCGCATCCTTGCTCGCCGGCGGCTCCGCGCGGTTGCCGATGAAGTGCTGGTGCTCGCGAGCGACGTAGTCCATGGGATTCCTTCCTTGCTTGCCCGGATGTCCTCGGCCGGCGGCGGCGAGCGACATTTATAATGATTGCATGAATCTGGATAGAGTCGGCCCGGGTCGCGACGCTCCCGCTGAGTTCAACGTGATCGTCGAGATCCCGATGAACGCGGATCCGATCAAGTACGAGGTCGACAAGGAGACCGGCGCGGTCTTCGTGGACCGGTTCATGATGACGGCCATGCACTACCCGTGCAATTACGGCTACATCCCTCGCACCATCGCGGGCGACGGCGATCCGGTGGACGTCCTGGTGGTCACGCCGGTGCCGGTCACGGTCGGCGCGGTGATCCGCTGCCGCGCGCTCGGCGTGCTGCAGATGCGGGACGAGGCGGGCGACGATTCGAAGCTGCTCGCCGTCCCGATCGACAAGGTGCTGCCACTCTACAAGCATTGGCGCGAGGCCACGGACATGCAGCCGGAGCTGCTCGCGCAGATCCAGCATTTCTTCGAGCACTACAAGGACCTCGAGCTCGGCAAGTGGGTGAAGGTGCTCGGCTGGGGCGGGAAAGCCGAGGCCGAGCGCGAGATCGTGGTCGGCATCGCGCGCTTCGATGAGGAAGCCCGCGGCACGGCGACGCAGGACGGCCGCTAGGACACTGTCGGGGTTCCCACCCGGGGCAGCAGCCCCTAGGCCTGATGTCCCGGGTCACGCAGCGGGCTGCGATCGCGCAGCTCGTCCAGGTACTCTTCCATGCCCCCGGCTTCGCGCGCCAGATAGCTCGAGACTGCCTGGTAGAACGCGGGATGCGCCAACCAGTGGAACGAGCGCGTGCGCACCGGCAGGAAACCGCGCGCCATCTTGTGCTCGCCCTGCGCGCCGCCCTCGAACCGCGCGAGTTGCCGCTCGATCGCCCATTCCATCGGCGCGTAGTAGCTCGCCTCGAAATGCAGGCAGGGCACATGGGCGATGGCGCCCCAGTAGCGGCCGTAGACTGCTTCGGCGTCATGGAAGAGCAGGCTGGCGGCCACCGGCTTGCCCTCCCGGGCGGCGATGAACATCACCAGGTGCTCGGGCATCGCCGTGCCCACGAGGCTGAAGAAGGCGCGCGTGAGGTAGGGCGTCGAGTGATGCAGCGCATAGGTGGTCCGGTAGCAGCGATAGAAGAAGTCCCATCTCGATTCGGAGATGTCCGCCCCGTCGATCGCCTCTACCTGGATGCCGGCATCGCGGACCTTGCGCCGCTCCGCGCGGATCTTCTTGCGCTTCGGTTGCGCCAGATGCGCGAGGAAGTCCTCGAAGTCCCGGTAGCCGGGGTTGCGCCAGTGGAACTGCACGCCGCTGCGCTCGAGCAATGACTCGCCCGCCAGCGCGACACTGTCCGCGTCGTCCGGGAACAGCACGTGGAGGGACGACCAGTCGCGCCGGCGCGCGGTCGCCACCAGGGCGTGCGCGAGGGCCGACCGTGCCGCGGCGTCGCGCGCGAGCAGCCGCGGCCCCGGCACCGGAGTGAACGGCACCGCGACCAGGCCCTTCGGGTAGTAGGCCAATCCGTGGCGGTGGTAGGCATCGGCCCAGGCCCAGTCGAACACGTACTCGCCGTAGGAGTGATCCTTCTCGAAGAGCGGCGCGGCCGCGACCGTCTCGCCGGCCCGCTCGAGCAGCAGGAAGCGCGGCGTCCAGCCGGTGTCGGCACCGACGCTGCGGCTGTCCGCGAGCGCGCGCAGGAAGCGGTAGTCCATGAACGGCGTACGGACGCCGGGCGCTCCGGCCTGGTGCAGCCGATCCCAGTCGGTTGCCTTCAGCACGCGTAGGTCGTCGATGACCCGCGTGCGATAATCCGCCGCGTCAACCTTGCCCGAGTCTGATTCGGAACTCATCATGCCGGTAAGAATCGCCTGCGGCCAGCTCAACCAGACGGTCGGCGACTTCAGCGGTAACCTCGATCGCATCGAGCAGGCCGTGGAGCGGGCGGCGGCAGCCGGGGCGAGGATACTGCTGACCCCCGAGTTGTCCGTGTCGGGCTATCCGCCGGAAGATCTGCTGTTTCGTGCCTCATTCTATGCAAAGGCGAGCGAAGCGTTGCAGCGGCTCGCCGCGGTGTCCGCGCGATATCCGGAACTCCTCGTCGTCGCGGGCTATCCGCTGCAACGCGATGGTCGCCGCTACAACGCCGCCGGCGTGTTCCAGGCCGGCCGGCTCGCCGGCGAGTACCTCAAGCAGGAGCTGCCGAACTACGCCGTCTTCGACGAGGTCCGCTACTTCTCCGCGGGCCGCGAGCCGCTGGTGCTGCCGGTGGATGGCGTGAAGTTCGGCCTGGCCATCTGCGAGGACTTCTGGTTCGACCGCGCTCCCGCCGCGGCCCGGGCCGCCGGCGCCGACGTGCTGCTCGCGCTCAACGCCTCGCCCTATCACATGAACAAGCGCGCGAGCCGCTTCGACGTCGCGCGCGACAACGTCTGCCGCGCCGGACTCGCGCTGGTGGCCTGCAACCTGGTTGGCGGGCAGGACGAGCTGGTGTTCGACGGGCAGAGCTTCGCGCTCGATGCGCGCGGTGACCTGGGGGCGCAGGCAAGGGCGTTCGAGGAGGACCTGCTCCTGGTCGACGTGGAGCGGGACGCGGAGGGTATCGGTATCCGGGGACGGATCGATCCGGACCCCGAGCTGCTCGAGCAGGTCTACCGCGCCCTCGTGGTGGGCGTGCGTGACTACGTGGGCAAGAACGGCTTTCCCGGCGTGATCCTCGGCCTCTCGGGCGGCATCGATTCCGCGCTCACGCTTGCGATCGCCGTGGACGCGATCGGTGCGGACCGGGTGCGCACGGTCATGATGCCATCCGCGTACACCGCCGACATCTCGCTCGCGGATGCGCAGGCGATGGCTCGCGGCCTCGGCGTTCGCTACGACGTATGGCCGATCGGGGACTGCTTCGCCGCGTTTCGCGGCACGCTCGCCGACGAGTTCCGCGGCCTGCCCGAGGACACCACCGAAGAAAACATACAGGCGCGCATCCGCGGCACGCTGCTGATGGCGCTCTCCAACAAGTCGGGCGCGATCGTCCTCACGACCGGAAACAAGTCCGAGATGGCGGTCGGCTACTGCACGCTCTACGGCGACATGGCAGGCGGCTTCGCGGTGATCAAGGACATCGCCAAGACGCTGGTGTACCGGCTTGCCGAATACCGCAACGGCATCGCGCCGGTCATCCCGCAGCGGATCATCACCCGCGCGCCGAGCGCCGAGCTGCGGCCGGACCAGACCGACCAGGACTCGCTGCCGCCGTACGAGATCCTGGACGAGATCGTGCACATGTACATGGAGCGCAACCTGCCGGCGGAGGTGATCGTCGACGCGGGCCTGCCGCGGGCCGCCGTGGAGCAGGTGGTGCGCCTGGTGCGCATCAGTGAGTACAAGCGCCGCCAGGCGCCGGTGGGCGTCCGGGTCACCGAGCGCGCGTTCGGCCGCGATTGGCGCTATCCGATAACGTCCGGCTTCCGCGAATGAGCGGTTCCGGGGCATCATCGGCCATCGGCCGGTCCGGTCCGCGCCGCGCGACCGGGCGCCTGCATCAAGGATCCTGAAGGGAGAATGCGATGAAGAGAATCACGGCGGTGATCAAGCCGTTCAAGCTCGACGAGGTGCGGGAGGCGCTCGCCGGCGTCGGCATCACCGGCCTCACGGTGACCGAGGTCAAGGGCTTCGGCCGCCAGAAGGGCCACACCGAGCTCTACCGCGGGGCGGAGTACGTGGTGGACTTCCTGCCGAAGGTGAAGGTCGAGGTGGTGGTGCCTGATTCCTCCACCGACGCCGCGATCGACGCGATCGTGAAGGCGGCGAAGACCGGCCGCATCGGTGACGGCAAGATCTTCGTGACCAACGTGGAGCAGGTCATCCGGATCCGCACCGGCGAGACCGACGAGGCGGCGATCTGAGCATCCGGAAGGGCGGCTAGGGGCGCCGCGGCCCGGTGGTCCCCGGTGCGGCTTCCTCCTCCGGCCGCGACAGCAGCCGGCGCGCGCCGCGGATCACCCAGCGCAGCATCAGCAGCGCGCCCACCAGGAAGACCGCGAGGATGCCGAGGAACAGGAGCGGCAGGTTCACCGCGAGCCAGCTTCCTGCCGCGACCAGCACGTCCTCGGCGAGCGAGAGCGCGACGTTGCTGAACGGCTCGGGCGATGCGTTCACCGTCGCGCGGGTGCCGGCCTTGGAGAAATGGGTCGTCGCGGTGAGTGTTCCGCCCAGGAGCGCCGCGGCCATCGCGACCGCGGCGCCCGAGTCGCCGAAGACGCTGGCTGCCAGGGCCGCGCCGGCGGGGATGCGAATGAAGGTGTGCATCGCATCCCAGGCGGTGTCGAGCAGGGGCAGCTTGTCGGCCAGCAGCTCCACCGCCGTCATGAAGCCGGAGGCGAACAGCACCAGCGGATGCGCGAGCACGGCGAGGTGTTCGGGAAGCTCCCAGTACCCCAGCCAGGAAGCCAGCCCGAAGATGAACACCACCAGGTAGAGCCGGATGCCCGCGCCCCAGGCGAGCGCGGCGGCGAGCGCAAGCTCCGGCACATGCTGCACCAGGTTGGCGGGGAGGATGTCCAAGTCGGTTCAGCCGGTTCAGGCCGTCGGGCTGCGCAACAGCACGAGCAGCGCACCGCTGCCGCCGGCGAACGGCGGCGCCTGGCAGAAGGCGATCACTTCCTCCCGCTGGGTCAGCCAGCGCATCACCTTCTCCTTCAGCACCGGCTGGCGATTGACCGAGCCGAGTCC
>JAEWEW010000224.1 GCA_023389175.1 Pseudomonadota bacterium
CTGGTGGTGCACCGGCAGGTAGTAGTGGTTCTGCTTCACCAGCAGTAGCGCCTCGCGCAGCATGCCGTCGCGCTTGGCCATGTCGGTTTCGGTCTTGGCGGCATCGATCAGCGCATCGATCTTCGGATCGCTGAACCGGCCGAGGTTGTAGCTGCCGTCCGAGCCGCTGCCCTTGGTGTGCACCAGCGACAGCAGCGTGTTGAGCGCGTCGTAGGTGGTGGCGCCCCAGCCGAGCAGGTAAGCGCTGGTGTCGAGCTTCTCGATCTTGGGAATGAAGTTGGCAAACGGCATGGCGTTCAGGCGGGCCTTGACGCCGATCCGCTCCCACATCTGTACCAGTGCCTCGCAGACCTCGTCGTCGTTGACGTAGCGATTGTTGGGGCAGTCCAGCGTGAAGTCGAAGCCCTCGGGATAGCCGGCTTCCGCGAGCAGTGCCTTGGCCTGCGCAACGTTCGGAGGCTCGCGCTGGTCCAGCTCCCGGCTCCAGCCGTTAATCCCGGGGGCGACCAGGATGCCGGCCGGGATGGACAGGCCCTGCATGGTGTTCTTGCGAATCGCCTCGGCGTCGACCGCGAGCGCGAGGGCCTTGCGCACGCGAACATCCTTGAACGGGTTCTTCTCGCGCACGGAGCTGTAGCGCAGCTCGTCGGACGCCTGGTCGAGGCCGACGAAGATGGTGCGGGTATCGGGGCCGTCCAGGATCTTCAGCATCTTGTTCTGGCGCAGGCGGGCGATGTCGTGCGTCGGCGGATCGGTCACCAGGTCCACCTCGCCGGAGAGAAGGGCCGCGATGCGGGTCTCGTCCTGGCGGATCGGCGAGTAGATCACCTCGTCGACGTTGCCCGACGGGGTGTCCCACCATTCGGTGTTCCGCGTCATCACCACCCGCTGGTCCGGGGTCCAGGAGCGGATGATGTACGGGCCGGTGCCATTGGCGTTGCGGGACGCAAAGGTATCTTCGCGCGCCTTCAGGTCCTGCGCCCGCTCCGACTTGTGCTTGGCCGCCCAACCGCGACTCATGATCCGCACGTCCACCAGGTTGCGCAGCAGGATCGGCATGGGCCGCTCGAGGATGAAATCCACGGTGAAGTCGTCGACCTTCTTCACGTCCTTGATGCCGCTCACGTGGGTGGTCATGGAGCTGTTCGAGTCCCGAACACGCTCGTACGAGAACACGACGTCGTCCGCGGTGAACGGCGAACCGTCGTGGAACTTCACTCCCTTGCGCAGGTTGAAGCGCAGCTCCGTGGGCGAATTGAGCGTCCAGCCGGTGGCGAGCGCCGGTTCGATCTGGAAGTCGCGGTCATAACGCACCAGCCCTTCGTAGGCATGCTGCAGGATGCCGCTGGTGGTGGTGTGGTTCTGGGAATGAGGATCGAGCGTCATCACGTCGCTCTGGGCCGCCCACCGCAGCGTCACGGCGCCTGCCCCGACCGGCGCCAGCGCAACGCCGGCGGCCAGCGCCACGGCGAGCGCAACTCGCCAGGCGCCGGCACGCAGCCGGGCACGGAACCGTCTCGTCATTTGTCATCCTCTCGCCTGCGCGGGCGGTCGTCTCGTCGTCCATGGACGATCGTGGTGCAATTTACCATGCTGCCGTGCGGGTCTGTGGGATGTGGCGCTGCGGCGAGCGCCCTGTGGCATGCCGCCTGTCAGGCGGGCCTTACAGCGGGTGCCTCGGCCGAGTGGGGCGGGTCGTCAGGCGAGCCCGGCGGGGATCGCCTTGCATAGGTAATGATGGAGTAGCCGATTCCGTTGACGCTGGTCGCGGTCTGGCGGGAGACTTCGCGCCAGTCGGTCGGATCCGGCTTGTCCATCCACGTGTCCCCGGGCGGGGACAGATTCACCTCGGTCATGATGATCCGGTCGGCGATCGGCAGGGCGCTTGCGAAGATCTGGGCGCCGCCGATCACGAAGAGCTCGTCCTCGTGGGCGTTGTCCGCGATCGCCGCCGCCAGCGACGCAGCGCGCCGCACGCCGGCGGGAAGCGGCGGATTGCCGCGGGTGACCACCACCATCTGACGGCCGGGCAGGACCCGGCCGATCGAATCCCAGGTGAGCCGGCCCATGATGATCGTCTTGCCCATGGTGGTGCGCTTGAAGTGCGCGAGATCCTCGGGCAGGTGCCACGGCAGCTTGTTGCGGTGGCCGATCGAGCCATTGAGCGCTCGTGCCACCAGGAGAGTGAGGACCGGCATGTCGGGAGAATCCTACACCGAGATACGGACTCGGATAACGGAGGCTTATGGGCGGTATAGGAACTCCGTTCTTTCTCGCGTGTGCGCCCGACTCTAGACTAGGCGCCGGCGCGGGCAGCGCCATCCTGCGCCGGCCTGCCGGCCTTCGTTACCGAGCTGACCGATGAAGATCGCGGTTTTCACGAAGAACCGGACCAACCCGGCGTACACCGCCGCGAGGCTCGGCGCCGATCGCGCGGCGAGCGCCTTCGGCGCACGGACGCTGCACTACGTCCCGGACATTCCGGACCACGTTGGCGAGCAGATCGCGCTCATCGACCAGGCGCTGGCCGAAGCGCCCGACATCGTCGTCCTGTCGCCGGTGCATTCGACCGCCGTCGACGAGGCAATCCTGCGGATCCACCGGGCGGGCATCCCGATCGTCGGCCTCGTCACGCCGATCGAGTGCGTGCCGGTCGTCTCCTTCGTGAATGCCGACGACTTCAGCCTGGGCCGGGCGATCGCGATGCGCTTGTTCGAGCACCTGGAAGGCAGCGGCGACGTCCTCGTGGTCGGCGGGCACGACCATTCGTTCACCAGCAGGGAGCGGCTGCGGGGCTTCCATGAAGCGGCCGCCGGCTTCCAGGACATTCGCCTGGTCGGAGAGGTTGCCGGCGACTACGTCAGGGACGCGGCCCGTGTGCGAACCGCGGCCTGGCTGGCGGATTACCCGGGGCCTGTCGACGCCTGTCTCGTCGCCAACGACATCATGGCGCTCGGCGTGCTGGAGGCGCTTCGGGCGGCAGGCCGCAACGCGGCGGTCGTCGGGGTCAATGCGATTCCCGAGGCAATCGGGCCGATCCGGCGCGGCGAGCTGCTCGCGTCGGCCGACTTCAGCGCCATGCGCATGGCCTACCTGGCGGCAGAATGCGCCGTCCGACATCTGCGTGGCGAGACGGTACCGCGGCATATCGAGCTTCCGGTGCAGATCGTCGATCGCGCCAACTGCGACCAATGGGACCGGCCCTACGAGGAGCGGTCCTGCTGGACGCTCGCGCAGGCGCTGGAAGAGATCCGGCGCACCGGAACCGGCAAGGCCGAATGGCCGGTTACGGCGGAACCCGGTACCGGCAGCGGAGCCGGCTCGACGTAGCGGGGGAACCGGCTCGACGTCGCGACCAACAACGACACCTCGAGGAGACGGGACATGAAGACGATGCCGAGACTGGCGAGTTCCACGCTATGGTCCACGCTATGGGGCCTGACGGCATCCGCCGTGCTGGCCGTGCTGCCGGCTTCCGCCGCCGCACAGCAGGCCTACCCCGAGAAGCCGGTGCGGCTCGTCGTGCCGTTTCCTCCGAGCGGTATCACCGACCTCCTCGGGCGGCTGGTCGCCGAGCGGTTGCAGCAGGTCCATGGCTACAAGGTGGTGGTTGACAATCGGCCGGGCGCGAGCGGCCATGTCGGTGCCGAGCTGGTGGCGCGGGCCCAGCCCGACGGCTACACCCTGGTCGTCGGGACGATCGGCATCCACGCCGCCTCCTCCATCTACGAGAAGCTCAACTACGATCCCACCCGGGATCTCGAGCCGATCATGATCCTTGCAGAGAACCCGAACGTGGTGGCCGTCCCAGCCAATTCTCCGTTCCGCACGTTCGGCGACTTTCTCGCCGCGGCCAAGGCGGAGCCAGGCAAGCTGGACTATGCATCGGCGGGCCCGGGATCCTCGATCTTCATGGTCACGGCCCTGTTCGAGCAGGAGGCGGGAGTCAGGATGACCCACGTGCCGTACAAGGGCAGCGGCCCCGCGCTGGTCGACCTGATCGGTGGGCAGATCGACGTCATGTTCGAGAACATCGGCTCCGGCATGCCCCATTTCCAGAGCGGGAAGCTGCGCCCGCTTGCCGTCACCAGCCGGCAACGGGACCCCCAGCTCCCCGACGTGCCGACGATCGACGAAAGCGGTGTCAAGGGCTACGCGGCGGGCTCCTGGTTCACGCTGGCTGCGCCGGCGGGCACGCCGTCCGATCTCATCGAAAGGATCGGCTCGGACGTCCGCAGCGCGCTTGCCACCCCGGAGGCCACCGAGAAGCTGAAGGCCATGGGCGTCAACAAGGTGGCCGGCACGCCCGCGGAGGCTCGCGCCTACTTCGCCTCGGAGACCGAGAAGTGGAGCAAGGTGATCGCGGCGGCGGGGGTGAAGCTCAAGTGAGCCGCTCCGGCGGGAGACGGGTTCCCCCGGTCACACCGCGACCGGGGCCTTGATCGCCGGGTACGGGTCGTAGCCCTCGAACGCGAAGTCGTCGAACCGATAGTCGAAGATCGAGGCAGGCTTGCGCGCGATCACAAGCCGCGGCAGGCTGCGCGGTTCGCGCGAAAGCTGCTCCGCCACCTGCACCATGTGGTTGGCGTAGAGGTGGCAGTCGCCGCCGGTCCAGACGAAGTCGCCGGGGGCGAGGTCGCACTGCTGGGCGATCATGTGCGTCAGCAGCGCATAGGAGGCAATGTTGAACGGCACCCCCAGGAAGATGTCCGCGCTTCTCTGGTAGAGCTGGCAGGAGAGCCGGCCCTGCGCCACGTAGAACTGGAAGAGGGCGTGGCAGGGCGCGAGCGCCATGCGGTCGAGCTCCGACACATTCCAGGCCGAGACGATCAGCCGGCGCGAGTCCGGATTGGTGCGGATCGTCTCGATCACGCCGGTGATCTGGTCGATGCCGCCGCCGTCGCGTGCCGGCCACGACCGCCACTGGGCGCCATAGACCGGCCCGAGTTCCCCGTCCGCATCGGCCCACTCGTCCCAGATGCTGACGCCGTTCTCGCGCAGGTACGCCACGTTGGTCTCGCCCTGGAGGAACCAGAGCAGCTCGTGCACGATCGACTTCAGGTGCAGCTTCTTCGTGGTGACGAGCGGAAAGCCCTGGGAGAGGTCGAATCGTATCTGCCAACCGAAGACGGAGCGCGTGCCGATGCCGGTTCGGTCCGCCTTCTCCACGCCATGGTCGCGGACGTGGCGCATCAGGTCGAGGTACTGTCTCATCGCTCGTTCTGCTCCCCACGCCCGCGCGGTCGCCTCAACGAAGCGGGGCGACCTGCTGCTCGCCGGAGACGGCAGTGGAGCCGCCTTGCGACGGCTGGCCGTTCGGGAACAACTGGTTTCCAGGCACGGGCTCGGCAATGCCTGGCTGGCGGCGCGCCGCCGGTGCCGGCGGGTGGAACCTTGGTGCGGAGCCGTTGCCCTGCATCTGCTGCTGCAGCCCTTCCGGAGTCTGTCCAGCCTGCGGTTGCCCCTGGTAGGGCTGCTGTTGCTGTTGCATAAGCATCTGCTGCTGGCGAAGCGTCTCCGCCACCTGCGGCGATTGCGGTGCCTGCGTCTGCTGGGCCGGCGCCGCTGGCGGAGGAGGCGCCGGCGGAGCCGGGCGTGCTGCAACCGGGGGGGCGGTGCTCGCTTCCGACGGTGTCCGCGGTTTGCCGACTCCGCTCGAGAGCACGTCCTGCGAGGCGCGTTGCGGCGTCTTCAGTTCGATCAGGCGGCCACGCTGCTCGATCACGACCTTGTCGAGACCCACTGACTTCACCATGGCGCCGTCAGCGATTGTCTCGTTCACCGCGTAGGGCACGCCTGGCTTGCCGTCGATCGACAGGATGACCACCCCGTTGGGGCCCGCCTCCGCGACGCCGAATACCTGGATGTTGGTCTGCTGCGGCGTGTCGGCGACGATGCCGCCGGCCGAGCCGAAGAGCTTCGTGGCCGGCTCGAGGTTGGCCGGCGCCGACGCATCCCCGATGGAGGCACTCGGAGCGATCGCGGGCCGTGGCGCGAGAATCTGCACGAGCCAATAGGCGCAGATGGAGACCAGCAAGAGGAAAAAAAACAACGTCAACAGCCGGGCGGCTGTCAGAGGGCCCCGCATGTACTTGCCGCCTGGTGGAAGAAAGCCAACTGTTATGATACTTGCCTTTCAAAGCCAAGGATTTCCTTGAATAGGACAATGCAGCCCCCGCAATTGCACCCGAAACGACGCCTGCGCAGCCGCGGCTTCACGCTGATCGAGCTCATGGTCGTCATCATGATCCTCGGTGTGCTGGCGGCATTGGTGGTGCCCCGTGTGATGACTCGTCCGGACGAGGCGAGGGCTATCGCTGCGCGGCAAGACATCGCGCAGATCATGCAGCAGCTGCGCCTCTACCGGCTGGACAACTCCCGCTATCCCACCACCGACCAGGGACTGCAAGCGCTGGTGACCCGGCCCGCCGATGGCCCGCCGGCAAACAACTGGAAGTCCTACCTGGACAAGGTGCCGGTGGATCCGTGGGGCAAGCCGTACCAATATCTCAATCCTGGCGTACGCGGAGAGATCGATGTCTTCTCGCTGGGAGCGGACGGGCAGACCGGCGGTACCGGTCCAGACTCGGACATCGGCAACTGGGACCTGTGACGATCGGCGCCCCGGGGGCCGCGACGACAGGATCCAGCGCATCCTCGCCGCGTTGCCCGTCGGGTCGTTGCTGATCCCGCCGTCGCGGCGCTTCGTTTCCGGCGTGGCGCGCGCGCGCCTGTGTGGCCAGCGCCTCACCCCCGGTTCCGGTCGTCGCCGTTCGTCGGGTCGCGGTCGCACCGCGGGCTTCACCCTGATCGAATTGCTGGTGGCACTGGTGATCGCCGCGGTGATCGTCTCGGTGGTCGCGGTGAGCGGCGCGCCCAGTTCGGAGCGGGCGCTGCAGACGGACGCCGATCGCCTCGCGCAGCTTCTCGCGCTCGCACGCGAGGAAGCGCAGATCCGCGGCGCGCCGATCCGCTTCGAATCGGACGGGGAAACCTACCGGTTCATCATCTTCAAGGACTCCCAGTGGCGCGTGATCGAGGACGACACCTACCTGCGGCCGCGACGCTGGGAGACCGAAACCGCGGTGCGGGTGCGCCGCGCCGACGGCGTCAAGTTCCTGGAGTTCGGCCGGGACCTGGTGGATGCGCCCTACGTGGTGCAGCTCGCGCGTGACGGTATGGTCGCCGAGATCGCCGCGAATGGATTGGGCAACTTTGAAGTGGTCAGAAGGTAGTCGCAGGCGCGCCCGTGATGGCGGGGGCGCCAGCGCCAAGCGCGGCTTCACGCTGGTGGAGATCCTCGTCGCGCTCACGATCGTCGCGATCGCACTGATGGCGTCGCTGCGCGCCGTGGGCTCGCTCGCCCAGAGCGCAGGCGACCTACGCGGCCGCACGCTGGCGCAGTGGAGCGCGGAGAACCGGCTCTCCCAGATCCGGGTGCAGCATGAGTATCCGGCGGCCGGACGGAGAACCTTCGACTGCAGCCAGGGCGACCTGCTGCTGGTCTGCCAGGAGGATGTCTTCGCCACGCCGAACCCCAACTTCCGGCGGGTCGAGATCCAGGTGTTCGAGGCCAGCGGCGGACCCGGCGGCCTGGGCAGCACCGGCACCAGTGGCCGGCTCGCCCGCCTGGTCGGCTTCGCCACGACGCTGCGATGAAGCAGCGCGGCTTCACGCTGATCGAGCTGCTGATCGCCTGTGCGCTGATGGCGGTGCTGGCGTTGCTCAGCTGGCGCGGCCTGGATTCGGTGCTGCAGTCGCGCGAGCGGCTGGTGTCCGCATCGGACGAGCTGCGCTCGATCACCATCGCCTTCGCGCAGATGGACGAGGACCTGCTGCGCTCGTGGCCGGTGCAGCTGCTGCGCCTGCAGGAGCCGTCGCTGTTCTTCGGCGTCTCGGGCGAAGACAACCGGCAGTCGCTGCACCTGATCCGCGAGGTCAACCGCAGCGGACTGCCGACCCGGGTGCAGCGCGTCGTCTACGAAGTGCGCGACCAGCAACTGGTGCGCGGCTTCAGCGAGTACGGCCGCGCCCAGACCGGCCGGTCCTCGGTCGGCGGCAACGCGGTGCAGTCGATCGTGTGGCAACCGATCCTGCACGGCGTGCGCTCGATCACGCTGCGCGGCTGGGTCGACAATCGGGGCTGGCTCGACGCGAGCAACGTGGCCCGGGCCAACGACCAGGCCATCAAGTTCAGGCAGGAAGCCGAGAAGCTCGGGATGTCGCCCCCCGGCGAAGGCGGGAGCCCGGGTTCGGCGCAGGGCCGCGAGCAGGCGCGCGAGGAGTTCCGGCGACGCGCGGAAGCGCTCACGCTGACCGGCGTCGAGATCGTCGTCGAGCGGACGGACGGCCAGCGATTCATCCGCGTTTTCTCGGTGAAGGACTAGGATGAGACAAGCCCCACGCTCATTCCGTGCGCTGCCCTCCGTCGGTCGAGCGAGGCAGGGCGGTGCCGCGATCGTCACCGCGCTGGTGGTCGTCACGTTGGCGGCGGTCGTCGTGAGCGGGCTGTTCTATCGTGAGAGCGTCGCTGTGCGATCGATCGAGAACCGGCTGGCGATCTCGCAGACCCGCTGGGTCGAGCGGGCCGCGCTCGACTGGGCCAAGGTCATCCTCCGGGCCGACACCAACCGGTATGACCACCAGAGCGATGTCTGGGGAACGCCGGTCGCGGAAACGCAGCTGGACGAGACGGTGACCGGTGGCGCCAACATCGGCGATCGGGCACGCAACGCATTTCTCGCTGGCGCGGTCACCGATGCCCAGGCGAAGTTCAACGTCCTCACGCTCGTGGACGGTGCCGCCCCTTCGGTGCCGCATATGCAGTCGATGCAGCGCCTGATGTCGCTGCTGGGATTGCAGGAGTCCCTCGTCCAGCAGCTGATTGCCCGCCTGCTGCGTTCCCAGCAACAGGTGCTCGACGGGAAGCCGGTGCCTCCGCTGGAGATACCGCTGGTGCGTTTCGGGGACCTGCGCGATATCCCGGGATTCACCGAGCCGGTCATGGCGTCTTTGCAACCGCACGTAACAGTCCTGCCGGACGTAAAGACAAAGGTCAACGTCAATACCGCCTCGGCGGAGGTGATCGCCGCGGTGACCGGGGCCGATCTGTCCGCGGCGCGAAGCCTCGTCTCCCAACGCGAGCAGAGGCCCTTCAACAACCTGAGCGAGGTCTGGCCGCGCCTTCCAACGGGCTCGTCCGAGAAGGCTTCGCTGTTGCTCGACATCAACACTCGCTTTTTCTTGGTCAATGGCGTGATCAGGTACGATCGCGTCGAGTCGCAAACAGAGACCCTCATCCGTCGGGACAGCATCGGTCCACGGGGCGCGGTCCAGGTCGTATGGCAACACCGCAACTGAAACGTCACCAGGCAGTGATCTGGCTGCCGCCGCGCAGCGCGGGCGAGCGCGCGTTCGGAGCCGAGGCGCAATTGCTGGCGCACATCGGTGGCGAGCCGAGGGTGCGGCGCGCCTCGCTCGACTCGATGGAGCAGGTGCGCCAGGTGTGGCTGATCGCCGATGCCCGCGACGTGACGCTGCTGGACGTGGCGGTTCCGCCGCTGTCCGGCTCGAAGCTGCGGCAGGCGCTGCCCAACGTGGTGGAGGAGTTCCTGCTGCAGGACGTGACCCGTTGCCTGGTGGTACCCGGACCGGTCACCGGTGACGGCAAGCGCCTGGTGGGCGTCATCGACCGCGATTGGGTCGAGTTCGTGATCGGCGCCTTCGCGCGTCGCCAGATGCGGGTGGATGCCCTGTGGCCGGCGCAACTCGCGCTGCCGCTGATTGCAGACCATTGGTCGCTGTCCTGCGCGCATGGGGCACTCGCGCTGCGCACCGGCGCGACCTCCGGCGTGGGCTGGAGCGCAGGCGAAGCGCCGGAGTTTCGTGCCGAAGCCATCGGCGCCGTGCTCGAGGCCGGAATGGTCACCACCGGTGGCGAGCGCCCGGCGAAGCTGCGCGCGTTCCTCGAGTCGGGCGAATGGCAGCGGCCGGTGCAGAAGGCCGCCAAGGCCGCCGGCATGGAGGTCGAGATGTCGCGCCTGCCGCTGGTGCGCAGCGCGCCGATCGACCTGCTGCTCGGTCGCGCCTCGGGCATGAAGGCGGCCATGGCGCAGTTCGACTGGCGCGTCTGGCGCGCGCCGGTCGGGCTCGCGGCTGCCTGCCTGGTGGCGGCGCTGGTCGGCCTGAACCTGCACTGGGCCCTGCAGGGGGCGCAGAAGCAGGGCATCCGCCAGGCGATGGAACAGAAGTTCCGCTCCGCGTTTCCCGGGACGCAGGCGGTGATCGATCCGGTGCTGCAGATGAAGCGCAACGTCGCCGCGCTGCGGGCCCAGAGTGGCCGCGCGGGGCCGGACGACTTCGTGCCGATGGTGACGCGCCTCGCCCAGGCGCTCGGCCCGAAGGGCCTGGACGCGATCGCCGCCCTGGAGTATCGCGACGGTACAGTGAAGGTCCGGTTCAATCCCGCGGTCGCGACCGGAAGCAGCGCGCGGGACGCGCTGCGCCAGGCCTGTGCCCGGCTCGGGATGCGGCTGGCCTTCGACAACGAGCGCGACCTCACCGCGACGCTTTCGGTGCAGGGCGCATGATCGAGTCGCTGTTGCTCAAGTGGAATGCGCTGTCGCCGCGCGACCGCCGCATGCTGGTCCTGGCGGGCGGCTTCCTGCTGATCGTCTTCACCTGGCTGGTCGCGTTCGAGCCGGCATGGGACGGGCGCCGGCAGCTCGCGCGCGAACTGCCCGCGCTGCGCTCGGACCTGGCCCAGATGGACCAGCTTGCCGAAGAGGCGCGCCAGGCGGCCAGCGCCCCGCGCCAGGGCGTCGAGAGCGCCGGGCAGCTCCGCACCCGGGTCGAGGAGACGCTGGCCGACGCCGGACTGTCCGGCTCGGTTGCACAGCTCGAGCTGAACGGCGAGCTGGTGGAGGTCCGCTTCCGGCAGGCCGATTTCGAACGGTGGCTCTACTGGCTCGATGCGGCCGTGCGCGAAACCCGCATGCGGGTGGTGGACCTCTCCGTCACCCGCGAGGGCGCGGGGGTCATCAGCGGACGCCTGGCCCTCGAGGTTCCCCGGCGTGGCAGCTAGCCGGCGCAAGCCGCGCGGCGGCGAGCGCGTCTGGAGCCCGGGCCGGATCCTGCTCTACGCGCTGCTCGGCCTCGTGGTGTCGCTGGCCACGGTACTGGCGACCGCGCCGGCCACCCTGGTCGACTGGGGGCTCGACCGCGCCACGGACGGGCGGGTCCGGCTCGCCGACGCGGCTGGATCGATCTGGAATGGCCGGGGCAGGGTGGTGCTGGTGGACATGGCCACCGAGGGCGAACGGCGCAGTCGCGGCGCGCGGCGGGTCGACTCGCTGGCCGGCGTGGTGATCCCCGGGACCATCCACTGGCGGATCTCGCCGCTGCCGCTCCTGATCGGGCGCCTGCAGGCGAATGCGAGCCACGAGAGCATGGCCACGCCGGTCACGCTGACCGGCAACGCCCGGCGTTTGCAGGGAACCGGCGGCTCGCTGCAGCTGCCCAGTGTCAACCTGGCCCGCCTCGGATCGCCCTGGACCACCGTCCGGCCGACCGCGTCGCTCGCGGTCCGCTGGCAGCCTTTCGTCATCGATCAAGGGCGCTTCGTCGGCCAGGCAACACTCGAGCTGCGGGATGTCGCCTCGGCGCTGACGCCTGTCAGGCCGCTGGGGGCCTACCGCATCGTCATCGACGGAACCGGCGCATCATCGAGGATCCAGATGAGCTCGATCGAGGGGCCGCTGCGATTGTCCGGAGACGGAACCTGGACGCCCCAGGCCGGCTTGCGCTTCACCGCCTATGCGCAGGCGGACGAAGCGGAGCGGGTGCGGCTGCAGTCCCTGCTCGGCCTCCTCGGCCGCCGCGAGGGGGCTCGTACAATGATCAGGATAGGAGCGTAGTTTGCGCCGACTCTTAAAATCACTCGCCAAGTGTTTGATTGTTCTGTGGACGCTGACGGCGGTGATTCCGGTCGCCCAGTCGCAGTCGGAAGAGACGATCACCCTCAACTTCAAGGACGCCGACATCGACTCGGTCGTCGGCGCGTTCGGCCACCTGCTGAACAAGACCTTCGTGATCGACCCGCGGGTGCGCGGCAAGATCTCGCTCGAGACGCCGCGGCCGGTCAACAAGGACCTGGCGTACACGCTGCTCAAGACGGTCCTGCGCCAACAGGGCTTCGCGATCGTCGACATCGGCAATCTCGTGAAGGTCGTGCCGGAAGCCGACGCCAAGCTGCAGTCGGGCCCGGTGGAGACCGGTCGCGTCCTGGATCGCAAGGGAGACGAGATCGTCACCCAGATCTTCCAGCTGAACCACGAGTCGGCGACCAACATGATCCCGATCCTGCGGCCGCTGGTCTCGCCGAACAACACGATCACCGCGTTCCCGAACAACAACTCGCTGATCATCACCGACTACGCCGCGAACGTCACCCGGCTCGCGCGGATCATCGCCAACCTCGACAATCCGCGAACCGGCAACCCGGTGGAGGTAGTGCCGATCAAGAACTCGATCGCCACCGACATCGCGGTCGCGGTCTCGCGCCTGCTCGACGAAACCGCCCGCGGCGGCAACCAGCCGGGTGCGGCGGTGGATCCGGGCCAGCGGGTGACCGTGATGGCCGACCCGCGCACCAATTCGGTCCTGCTGCGCACCAACAGCGTCGCGAAGATGCACCTGGCCCGCTCGCTGATCGAGCAGCTGGACCGGCCGGCCAGCGGCGAGCAGGCCAACATGCGGGTCGTCTACCTGCGCAACGCCGAGGCGGTGAAGCTGGTGGAGGTGCTGCGCGCGGTGCTGTCGGGCGACCAGGCGAGCGGCGGCTCGTCCATGTCGCCCTCGCGCAACCCGAATCCGCAGAACACGCTTTTCGGCGGCACCAACCAGCAGCAGCCCATGGGTGGCACGCAGCCGGGCATGACGCAGCAGCAGCAGCCGCTGCAGACGAGCGAGGCGGCGCTGGGGCCGGTCACGGTGGTTGCCGGCGGCGCGGTGATCGCCGCCGATCCGTCGACCAACTCGCTCATCATCACCGCGCCGGAGCCGGTCTACCGCAACATCCGCGCGGTGATCGACAAGCTCGATTCGCGCCGGGCGCAGGTCTACATCGAGTCGCTGATCGTCGAGGTGAGCGCCGAGAAGGCCTCCGAGCTCGGCATCCAGTGGCAGTTCCTCAACCCGTCGTCATCGGGCAGGAACAGCGTCATCGGCGGCACCAACCTGCCGCCGCTGACCGGCGACGGCCGCAACATCATCGATGCCTCGGTGACCGGAAGCATCGCCCAGGGCCTCAACATCGGCCTGATCCGCAACGGCGTGAGCATCCTCGGCGCCGATGCGATCAACCTCGGCGTGCTGGCCCGCGCGCTGGAGACCGAGCTGGACGGGAACATCCGCGCGACGCCGAACCTGCTGACGCTGGACAACGAGGAAGCCCGGATCATCATCGGCCAGAACGTGCCCTTCATCACCGGCCAGTACACCGCAACCGGCGGCAGCCTGGCCAGCCCGTTCCAGACGATCGAGCGGCAGGACGTGGGCACCACGCTGCGGGTGCGCCCGCAGGTCTCCGAGGGTGGCGCGGTCAAGATGCAGATCTTCCAGGAGGTCTCCAGCGTCCAGGACGCGTCGCTGTCGGCCGGTCTCATCACCAACCGGCGGGCAATCGAATCCAACGTCCTGGTGGACGACGGCCAGATCGTGGTGCTGGGCGGCCTGATCCAGGACACGGTCGAAGGGAACGTCAGCAAGGTGCCGCTGCTCGGGGACATCCCGGTGGTGGGCCGGCTGTTCCGCTACGACAACCGCTCCCGGCGCAAGACCAATCTGCTGGTGTTCCTGCGGCCGATCATCATCCGCGACGCCTCGGCTGCCTGGGACGTGACCGCCAACCGGTACGACTACATCCGGTCGCGCAGCGAAGGGGCGCAGCTGCCGCACCTGCCGCCGCTGCCGAACTACCAGGCGCCACCGCTGCAGGAGCTGCCCGCGCGT
>JAEWEW010000263.1 GCA_023389175.1 Pseudomonadota bacterium
GCGGTTTCCTGAGGTTGGATGGCGATCTCAATATGCTGACCGCCCGGGCGGCGCGAAACGAGATCGCCGCGAACACGGTAGCCACGCTGCACTCGGTGTCCCGGCGATTCTGGTTCTATCACCATCAGGACAATCCTCGCGCCCGGCAGACGATGACCTTGCATGCGGCCCTAGCGGGGGCGATCTCCTCCGGGGACGACGGCGCGGCGGCAGCGGCATCGGACACCCTGACGGATCAGTTGTTCGAGTTTGCCCGGGGCACGCTGATCGTCTCGTAGATTCTGTACCGGCTCAGGGGATGACCGCTCGAACGACGCGGTTGTTCTTGCGCTGGCATGCCAGTGGCATACCATAGCGGCGTAAGGAGACCCTCAATGCGACTGACCGATGCGCAGTTGAACGACTACCGCCGCGACGGGTTCATCATGCTTCCGGGGCTGTTCGAGGAAGCCGAAGTGGCTGCGATGAAGGCCGAGCTCGCGCGTATCCAGTTGATCGATACCGACCATCTGGTCCGCGAGAAGACTGGCGGCGTCGCCAAGACGATCTATCGGGTTCACGAGGCGGACGGCCCGACCCGTTCGGCGACCTTCCATGCCGCCGCGCGCTCGCCGCGCCTGCTCGAGCCGGCCCGCCAGCTCTTGGAGGACCAGGCGCTCTACATTCATCACACGAAGTGCAACCTGAAGACCGCCATCGACGGGTCGGTGTGGCAGTGGCACCAGGATTACGGCTCGTGGCAGCGTGATGGCATCCCGGCCGCCCGGTTGACCACGGCGCTCATCATGCTCGACGAGCCGACGGAGCTCAACGGTTGCCTCTACTTCATTCCGGGCAGCCATAGGGAAGGGCTCCTGGAGGCCGAGTTCAACGATGCGACGGGCTACCGCTTCTACGTCGTGCCGAAGCCTCGCCTCATCGACCTGATGCGGCGCAGTCCGGAGCCCGTCCCGATAATCGGCAAGCCCGGCACGGTCGTCTTCTTCGACTGCAACATCGTCCATGCTTCCGGCCATAACCTGTCTGCTCATGATCGCTGGCAGGTCTACCTCGTCTACAACCCGGTGGCGAACCAGCCGCGGCCCGTGCCGAACCCGCGCCCGGACTATGTGAGGTCGGTGAACTTCACGCCGCTTGCCACCGGCAGCGACGACATCCTCGACGCATCCTTTTCGGACCCCGTGGGCGCCTGCGCGCGCCCCGTTCTGGCAACCACGGAGACGAGATGAGCGCGACAACCGCATGGGTGCCGCCGCATCGCCGCGTGCTGACCGATGGACAGGTCGCGGAGTATCGCGAACAGGGGTTCCTCAACTTGCGGCAGGTCTTCGACGCCGACCTGTTGCGTCGGCTGATCGAGACGACCGACCGCCTGTGGGAAGCCGGGCGGCGGCTGGAGGCGCGCACGGCGCACTACGACCTGGCGCGGGGCCATGGCGCCGACCATCCGCGGATCCGGCGGATCTCCAGCCCGACGGAGCTGGACGACGTCTACCTCGAGGTGGCCTTCGATTCGATCCTCGGCGACATCGCGGCCGACCTGGTGGGCGGGCCGGTCAAGTTCTACCACTCCAAGATCAACTTCAAGCTGCCGGCGGGCGGCGAGGAGATCGGCTGGCACCAGGATTGGCCGGTCTTCCCGCACACCAACAGCAACCTGGTGGCGCTCAGCGTGCCGCTCAATCCGTCGCGCAAGGAGAACGGCTGCCTGCGCACCATCCCGGGCAGCCACCACCAGGGTCCCCGCAGCCATTGGGACGACGGGCGTTACACGCTCAACTGCAATCCCAGCATGACGCCGGAGGAGTTGCCGCTCGCGGTGGACAGCGAGCTCGACCCCGGCGACATCGTCGCGCACCACGGGCTGGTGGTGCATGGATCAAGCCCGAACCTCTCGGACTCGATGCGCACCACTTACATCGTCCAGTACGCGGCCGCGGACGCTTTCGCCTATACCGCGCCGGTCATCGACAGTCGGCACCGCAACCGGATGGTGCGCGGCGAGCCGGCGCGTCATGCCCGGGTGGAGGCCGGCGTCATCGAGTTGCCGCCGGACTTTTCCGCCGGCTACTCCAGCATCTACGCGGTGCAACGGCAGGGGGAAGGCTCGGGTCGCTGACGCGGGGTACCATAGCCGGTCCTCGTCCAGCAGGTCGTCCGAATTGCGGGCACGTTCCTGCGCCTGTCGTCGCGGGTTTTCATGAGCTCCAACGCCGTCGATTCTCCGGTCGCCTGGCTCAGGCTGGCTTCGTCAGTCGCCCTGATGGTGATCGGTGCGAGCGGCATGTATGTCGTGGTGGTGGTGTTGCCCACCGTGCAGGCGGAGTTCGGCGCGGACCGGGGCGGCGCATCGCTGCCGTACACGCTCGCCATGATCGGCTTCGGTTTCGGCAGCATCCTGATGGGTCGCATCGCGGACCGGCACGGCGTCATGGTGTCGATGCTGCTCGGCGTCACCTGCCTCAGCGCCGGCTTCCTGATCGCCGGCATGTCCTCCAGCCTGATGATGTTCGCGCTGGTCCATGGCCTCTTGATCGGCATGCTGGGCAGCTCGGCCACCTTCGCGCCGCTGATCGCGGATACGTCGCTGTGGTTCGACCGGCGCCGCGGGATAGCGGTGGCGATCTGCGCCGCGGGCAACTATGTCGGCGGCGCCATCTGGCCGCCGGTGGTCCAGTACTTCGTGGACGGCTACGGCTGGCGCGCCACTTACTACGGCGTCGGCATCTTCTGTTTCGTCACCATGCTGCCGCTCGCGCTGCGGCTGCGGCAGCGTCCGCCCGGAATAGCGGCGGCGCGGCCGCTGCAGCCAGCGGCATCGGCCACTGCCAGCGCGACCAGTGCCGGTGGCGGGAAGCCTGCCGCTGGCGCCATCGCTGCCGGTACTGCAGCCGCGGCAGCAACCGCGGCTGCGCACTCGAGCGCCGGCGCGCAGTCATCGCGGCCGCTGGGCTTCTCGCCGGGTGGGCTGCAGGCATTGCTGTGCGTCGCGGGTGTCGCTTGTTGCGTCGCGATGTCGATGCCGCAGGTCCACATCGTCGCCTATTGCACGGACCTCGGCTATGGCGCGGCCCGCGGGGCGCAGATGCTCTCGCTCATGCTGGGCTTCGGCATCGTGAGCCGCCTGATCTCCGGGCTGATCTGCGATCGCATCGGCGGACTGCGCACGCTGCTGCTCGGGTCGACGCTGCAGACCATCGCGCTGGTGATGTTCGTGCCCTTCGACGGCCTGGGCTCGCTCTACCTGGTCTCGATCCTGTTCGGCCTGTTCCAGGGCGGCATCGTGCCGTCCTACGCCATCATCGTGCGCGAGCTCTACTCGCCGCGAGAGGCCGGCGCGCGGGTCGGCGCGGTGCTCACCGCGACCATGTTCGGCATGGCGCTCGGAGGCTGGATGTCGGGCGCCATCTTCGATCTCACCGGCTCCTATGACGTCGCCTTCCTGAACGGCATCGGCTGGAACCTGCTCAACATCGCGATCGTGCTGTGGCTGATGCACCGCAGCGGCATCCTGCGACTCCGCCCCCGCAGCGAACGCATGGCGACTGCCTAGGTGTGAAGCGTCAAGAGGTTGTTTCTGGACTTCATGAGCCTGGTCATGGGTGAGATGCCTCCGATGCCCTGGTGGGGACGATGCCAGTTGTAGTGGTGGATCCAAGCATCCAGGGCCTGCAT
>JAEWEW010000266.1 GCA_023389175.1 Pseudomonadota bacterium
AGACCTCGTCGGTGGAGACATGCAGGAAGCGGAAGGCCGCCTTGCCGGCCGCATCCAACGCCATCCAGTAGCTGCGCGCAGCCTCCAGCAGCGTGAACGTGCCGACGACATTGGTGCGGACGAACTCCTCGGGCCCGAGGATCGAGCGATCGACATGGCTCTCGGCCGCGAAGTGGACGATGGCCCGCGGGCGATGGGACGCCAGCAGCGCGTCGATCGCCTTGCGGTCGCAGATGTCGCACCGGACGAACACATGGGCGTCGCTGCCCTCCAGCGACGCGAGGTTCTGCAGATTCCCGGCGTAGGTGAGCTTGTCGACGTTGACGATGCCTTCGTCCGACTGCGCAAGCCAGTCCAGCACGAAGTTGGAGCCGATGAACCCGGCTCCTCCGGTGACGAGGATCATGTTGTGTCCGATTCCGACGCCTGACGCATAATCCGGAAAAGTATAGCCACCGGCCGACAGGGCAAACGTGCGGATTGTCGCAAACGGTGCGGTACCGGGATGCTCCGCGCGGGATCCCATCCTGTGGTAGAGGCTCCGTTCCGATCAGCGTTTCCGCCGCCGCAGCCCTGTCCATCACGATCGTCACCGCCACCACCGCCCTGCCCATCACGGTCGCCACCGCCGCCGCCGGCCTCCTGTCGTTCGGCGGAGCCGTGCTGATCGCCCGGTATGCGGTAAGCCTCGGCCTGCAGGACCTGCCGAACGACCGCTCGTCGCATCAGCGGCCGACGCCGCGCGGCGGCGGCGCGGCGATCGTCGTCGCGTTCCTGGCCGCACTGGCCTGGTGCCTGCCGCCAGCCGGCTCCGTCGGTTGGCCGGCATGGCTGGTACTGGCGGCCGGCATCGCGCTGGCCCTCACCGGCTTCGCGGACGACCGCCACAACCTCGGCGCCGGCTTGCGGCTGGCGATCCAGGCGGCGGCCGTAATCGCGCTGTTGGGGGCGATGGTGGGCGCGGCCGCGCCACCGATCGAATCCGACGCCGGCACCCTGGCTGCGCCCGGCGGATTCCCCTCGCTGGTGGGCTGGCTGCCGGGCGGCACGCCGGCATGGCTCGCGGCCGCCCTGGACGTTGCAGTGCTGCCGCTCCTGCTGCTTGCCGGCGTCTGGTGGATCAACCTGTTCAACTTCATGGACGGCATCGACGGCCTCGCCGGCGCGCAGGCACTCTTCATGCTGCTTGCGTCGCTGCTCCTGAAGATGGCCGGCGCGGGTGCCGAGTCCGGCACCGGCATGGACGTCCTCGCGGTGCTGGCTGCACCGGTCAACCTCGCGACCCTGCTGCTTGCCGGCGCGGTTGCCGGGTTCCTGGTCCTCAACTGGCCGCCGGCGCGGATCTTCCTCGGGGATTCCGGCAGCCTGTTTCTCGGCTTTGCCTTGTTTGCCGCGGCGGTACACGACGTTACGTTGGGCGACATGAATGTCTGGACCTGGCTGATCCTCGGCGCTGCATTCCATGTCGACGCAACCGTCACGCTGCTGCGACGCTGGCTCACCGGCCAACCCGTGGCGACGGCGCATCGAAGCCACCTCTACCAGCGGCTGGCGCGGCGCTGGGGCGGTCACCGGCCGGTCTCACTTGTATACTGCCTTCTCGACATCGCATGGATCTTTCCGCTCGCGCTCCTCGCCCATCGGCAAGCGCCGTGGGCTCCCGCGATCCTCGTGATCGCCTGCACGCCGCTCGCCCTCATGGCCTGGCTGGGCGGCGCCGGGATGAAGGAACAGTGAACGCAGCATGAAATCCCTGAACGTCAATCCGCGGACATTCGTTGCGATGGGCCACGACCTCATCGTTTCCGCGCTGGTCTGGACGTTCACCTTCTCGCTGCGCTGGAACTTCGAGCTGGAGCAGACCACGCAGATCATCCTGCTGCAGACGCTGCCGGCGGTGCTGGCGGTGCAGTTCGGCTGCTTCGTCTACTTTGGCCTGTATCGCGGAATCTGGCGCTATGCGTCGGTGCATGATCTCAAGCTCATCGCCAAGGCGGTGGGAGTGTCGGCGCTCATCATCCCGATCCTGCTGCTCCTCTGGCGCAACGGCCTCGGCGTGCCGCGCTCGCTCTACTTCCTGAACCCGCTGCTCCTGATCCTCTTCATGTGCTCCGGGCGGCTGCTCTATCGCTGGTGGAAGGAGAAGTCGGCGTGGCCCCAAGGGCGCCAGGCGCAGCCGGTGCTGCTGCTCGGCGCAGGCAATGCGGCGCTCACCCTGATCGACGAGCTGCATCGCACCTCCGGGTGGTTCGTGGTGGGGCTGCTCGACGACAACCGCAACAAGGTCGGCCGCCAGCTCGGCGGCGTGCGCATCCTCGGGAGTTGGGACCAGCTCGAGCAGATCGCCCGGGACTGCAACTGCCAGCACGTGGTGCTGGCCACCGGCACCACCGACCATGCCACCCGCCGGCGGGTCTTCGAGATCTGCGAGAAGGCCCACGTGAAGCTGCTGGTGATCCCGGACGTGCACGAGCTGATGAGCGGCCGGGTGAAGGTTTCGCAGATCCGGCATGTGCAGGTGGACGACCTGCTCGGCCGGGACCCGGTGCACCTGGACATCAGCGGCCTGCGCCACATGCTCGCGGGCAAGTCGGTGCTGGTGACCGGGGGCGGCGGCTCCATCGGCGCCGAGGTCTGCCGCCAGGTGGCCCGTTTCGAGCCGGCCCGGATCATCGTGATCGAGATGAACGAGTTCGCGCTCTACCAGGTGACCGAGGACCTGCACACGCGCTTTCCGGCGGTGAAGGTGGTGCCGATTCTCGGCGACATCAAGGACGAGCGGCGGCTGATCGAGATCTTCGTGCGCTACGAGCCACGGGTGGTGTTCCACGCGGCAGCCTACAAGCACGTGCCCATCCTGGAGCGCGACAACGCCTGGCAGGCGGTGCGCAACAACGCCTACGGCACCCGGGTGGTGGCGGACGTGGCCGCCCGTTTCGAGGTCGAGAAGTTCGTCTACATCTCCACCGACAAGGCGGTCAATCCGACCAATGTCATGGGCGCGACCAAGCGGCTCGCCGAGATGATCCTGCAGTACCGGCACCGCCTGAACGGCCTGCCGGTGGTGATCGTGCGGTTCGGCAACGTGCTCGGGTCGAGCGGCAGCGTCATCCCGAAGTTCCGCGAGCAGATCGATCGGGGCGGCCCGATCACCGTGACGCATCCGGACATCACCCGCTACTTCATGTCGATCCCCGAGGCGACGCAGCTGGTGCTCCAGGCCGGCCACATGGGCCGCGGCGGCGAGACCTTCGTGCTGGACATGGGCGAGCCGATCCGGATCGTGGACCTCGCCCGGACCATGATCCGGCTCTCGGGATTCTCGGAGGACGAGATCCCGATCGAGTTCACCGGGCTGCGCGCCGGCGAGAAGCTGTACGAGGAGCTGCTCGCGGACAACGAGAAGACGCTGGCGACGCCGCACGAGAAGGTCCGGGTCTCGCGCCCGATCGAGCCGCCGGGCACCGGCTGGGAAGTCGGCGCGCGCGCCTGGCTGGAGTCCGTGGGGCCGTACCGGGACAGCGAGGTACGGCGCGCGCTCGCGCAGTGGGTACCGGAATACCAGCCGGCGATGCAGCCTGACTACGAGGCGATCAAGGGCGGCAAGGCGCTCACCGGCTCGCCGGCGGACGTCTCCCCGCCGACGCTGCCGATGCCGAGGCCGGCGGTGGCGGCTGCCGGCTCGGACATCCCGGCCGGCGGGGCGATCGGACCGGCTGCACCGGCCCCGCGCATGGCCGCGGGCAGCCTGATCCCGCCAACGACCCCAGCCGAGACGGCCGCCCCGGACACGGCGGCGGGGACGACCGTGACGACGCCTGCCGCCGGCACCAGCGCGATCGCCGCGGCCGCGTCCACGGCAGCGCTGCCGGGAACCACCGCGCTGCCGGGAACCACCGCACTGCCGGGAACCACCGCACTGCCGGGCGCCGCCCCGGCCAGGCGCAAGCGAAAACCCAAGCCGGATCCGGATACGCACATCCGTCCGGTCTAGCGTCGCGACAGGTCCGGGCCGTGGAGAAGCGAGGGGGCGCCAGCCGGTGACGATTGCCATCGGGGACCTGCAGGGCTGTCACGGCCCCCTGCGCAAGCTGCTTGCCGGGATCCGGCCGCCGCAGGCAGAGCCGCTCTGGTTCTGCGGCGACCTGGTGAACCGGGGCACGGAGTCGCTCCCTGCCCTGCGCGCGGTCAAGGCGCTCGGTCCGCGGGCGGTGGTGGTGCTTGGCAACCATGACCTGCACCTGCTTGCGGCAGCCGCCGGCGTACGCCGGCCCCACAAGGGCGACACCCTGCAGCCGGTGCTGAGGGCGCCGGATCGCCGTGAGCTGCTCGACTGGCTGCGCAGCCGTCCCCTCGCCCACCTCCAGGGCGACTACCTGCTGATCCACGGCGGACTGGTGCCGGGGTGGGACGCGATCGAGGCGGTCTCGCTCGCGCGCGAGGTCGAGGCGGTGCTGCGCGGCCCGCACTGGGCGGATTTCATGTCCGTCATGTACGGCAACGAGCCGGCACGATGGGACGATCGGCTGAGCGGCGACGACCGGCTGCGCGCGATCGTCAACGTCCTGACCCGACTGCGCTATCTGGAGGACGACGGCCGGATGGACCTGGAGTCGAGCGACGCACCGGACCGGGCAAGGCCGGGACGGCGCCCCTGGTTCGAGGCGCCACGGCGACGCAGCGCCGGCAAGACGGTGGTGTTCGGCCACTGGTCCACCCTCGGGCTGGTCGACCGTCCCAACCTGGTGGCGCTGGATACCGGCTGCGTCTGGGGCGGCTGCCTCAGCGCGATGCGGCTCGAAACCCGGCAACTGTTCCAGGTGAGTTGTCGTCAAGTGGCAGTTCCAGGCGGTCGCTGATCAGCACCCGCAGCTCGCGGGCAAGCTGGTGGCGATTGCGGCCGGCCGCCGGCACCGGCGCGAGGACGTGGGCATCGGCCTCGATGTACGGAACGCCGGTCACCAGCCAGAGCGATTCCACGAAGGTCATGTCGTCGACGTAGGCTGCGGCCTCGGAGAGGTCGCCGCGGTGGTCGCGATAGCGCAGCGCCACCGGGACGACTGCGGCGCCCTCGGCGATCGCCGCCTCGAGCAGGTTGCCGTGGAACGGCCGTAGCGTCGCACCGCGGGAGGTGGTCGCCTCCGGAAAGACCGCGACGGGGAAGCGCTCGCGCAGCCGCTTGCGCAGCCGCTCGATCACCTGGTGGACCGCATGCCGCCGGGACCGCTCGATGAATACCGTGCCGGCCATGGCGGCGAGCCAGCCGGCGAGCGGCCAGCGCCGCACCTCGGACTTGGCCACGAAGGCGCAGGTGGCGATGGAATGGACGACGAAGATGTCGAGCCAGGAGACATGGTTCGCCACCACCATCGGCCCTGCGTCCAGCAACGCTCGCCCGTCGCCGTGGGTCTCGGGGTGATGGACCCGCAGCCGCAGGCCGCAGATCGCAAGCAGTGCCCGCGACCACAGCCGCACGATGGCACGGCGCCGCTGCATCCCGACGAAGGGGAACACCAGCACCTGGATGGCGATGCCGGCAAACGCCAGCGCGAGCAGCAGCGGGAGTCTTGCCAGGCGACGCAGCGCCGCGGGCATCAGCCCTCGCGGCAAGCGCGGCCGCCGCCGGCGGGCCGGCGCCCGGGGTCGCTTGCCCGATCGAAAGCGACGCGGCCGCCAACCAGCGTCGTCACCACGCGGCCGACCAGCTCGCGCCCGTGGTAGGGCGTATCCTTGCCCTGGCTGAGCAGCGTGGCGTCGTCGACCACCCACGGCTCACCCGGATCGAACAGGCAGAGGTCAGCGGGCGCACCGACCGCGAGGCCCGCTCCCGCGCCGGGGATGCCGGCGATTGCCGAAGGGGACCGGGTCGCCAGGGCCAGCGCCCGCAGCAGCGGTACGTCGTCTTCGGCAGCCCACTTGAGCAGCAATGGCAGCAACAGCTCGAGCCCGGTCGTACCCGGCTCGGCCTCGCCGAACGGCAGCGCCTTGGCGTCCTCTGCCACCGGCGTGTGGTCCGAGCAGACCGCGTCGATCGTGCCGTCGACCAGGCCGGCCCGGATGGCGTCGCGATCGCGCTGGGAGCGAAACGGCGGCAGCACCCGGCAGTTGGTCTCGAAGTGGCCGATGTCGATGTCGATGAGATGCAGGTGGTGGATCGCGACATCGGCGGTCACCGGCAGGGCTGCGCGCTTCGCATCGCGCACCAGCTCGATCCCGCGCGCTGACGACAACCGGCCCAGGTGCACGCGGCAGCCGGTCGCCGCGACCAGCTCCAGGATGGTATGCAGTGCGACGGTTTCGGACTGCACCGGGATGCCGGGCAGGCCGAGCCGGGTTGCCACCGCCCCGCTGTGCGCGACGCCGCCGCGGCCGAGGAACGGATCGAGCGGCTGCAGCCACACGGTGAAACCGTAGGTGCGCGCGTACTGCATGGCGCGCATCAGGACCTGGGTGTCCAGCACCGGCACCGACGCCTGCGAGAAGCCGACACAGCCGGCTTCCGCGAGCTCGGCCATCTCGGTGAGGTCCTCGCCGGCGAGCCGCACGGTGAGCGCCCCGAGCGGGTAGAGCCGCGCGAGCGACAGGCTGCGCGCGCGATGCTTGAGCATCTCGATGAGCCCCGGCTCGTCGAGGATCGGGTCGGTGTCCGGCGGGCAGACGAGCGAGGTGATGCCGCCCGCCACCGCGGCCTGCATCTCGGACTCCAGCGTCGCCTTGTACTCGAAGCCGGGCTCGCGCAGGCGCGCGGACAGGTCGACCAGGCCCGGGGCGAGGACGAGCCCGGCTGCGTCGACGCGGCGCTCCGCCCTGAAGCCGCCCGGCGCATCGCCGACCGCGACGATGCGACCGTCGGCGACATGCACGTTCGCCACCCGGTCGAGGCCGGTGGCCGGATCGATCACGCGCGCGCCCAGGATGGACAGAGATGCGGCGGGAGCGATGCCGTTCATCCCGCGGCCACCATGCTCATCACCGCCATGCGCACCGCAATGCCGAAAGTGACCTGCTTGAGGATCACCGAATGGGCGCCGTCGGCCACCTGGGAATCGATCTCCACGCCCCGGTTCATCGGCCCCGGATGCATCACGATCGCGTCCGGCTTCGCCAACGCGAGCTTCTCCGCGGTCAGTCCGTAGGTCTTGAAGTACTCCTGCGGCGACGGCAGCAGCGCGCCGCGCATGCGTTCATTCTGCAGGCGGAGCATGATCACGACGTCCACGTCACGCAGCCCGGACTTCATGTCGGTGTGCACCGACACACCCATCTGCTCGAGTCCGCCGGGCAGCAGCGTGAGCGGCCCGATGACCCGCACGTCCGGCACGCCGAGGATGGTGAGCGCATGGATGTCGGAACGGGCCACCCGGGAATGCAGCACGTCGCCGACGATCGCCACGCTCAGCTGCGTGAAGTCGCCCTTGAAGTGCCGGATGGTGTACATGTCCAGCAGCCCCTGGGTGGGATGCGCATGGCGACCGTCGCCGGCGTTGATCACGTGCAGGCCGTCGCCCACGTGCTTCGCGATGAGATGCGGCGCCCCGCTCTGCCCGTGGCGCACCACGAAGATGTCGGCCGCCATCGAGGCCAGGTTGTCGATGGTATCCAGCAGCGACTCGCCCTTGGAGGTGGAGGACGTGTTGATGTTGAGGTTGACGATGTCCGCCGAGAGCCTCGCCGCCGCGATCTCGAAGGTGGTGCGGGTCCGCGTCGAGTTCTCGAAGAAGAGGTTGAAGACCGATCGGCCGCGCAGCAGCGGCACCTTCTTCACGTCGCGATCCGAGACATTGAGAAACGACCCTGCGTTGTCCAGGATGCGATGGATCATGTCGCGGGACAGCCCCTCCAGCGTGAGAAGGTGCTTCAGCTTGCCGTCGGCCCCGACCTGGATGTCCCTCATGCTTCTATTCGGAGGGAGAAGCGGCCGCTGGTTTCCTGGCTCAGCACGAACCTTTCATGGCTGCGCAGCGGCACCGCGCCGCCGAGGTGATCTGCCTGCATCGGCAGCTCGCGACCGCCGCGATCCAGCAGCACCGCGAGCTCCACCCGCGCCGGCCGGCCGTAGTCGAAGATCTCGTTCAGTGCGGCCCGGACGGTGCGGCCGGTGTAGAGGATGTCGTCCACCAGGATGATGTGCCGGTCGTCCACGGGGAAGTCGATCGCGGTCGCCTTGATCGTGGTCGGAATGCCGCGCTCGCCGTAGTCGTCGCGATGGAAGGCGCTCGACAGGAAGCCGAGCGGCGAGCTCAGCTTCAGGTCGCGGTGCAGCCGCTCGGCGATCCAGGCGCCGCCGCTGTGGATGCCGAGCATCGCCGGCTCCTGGGTCAGCCCTGCCCGGTCCAGGTGGCTGCGCAGCGACGCGAGCAGGTTCGCGTAGAGCGCCTCGGCGTCGATGTCGCGCGGGGTGGTCATGTGGCGTCCGGGCCTGTCTCGAGGTACTGCTCCAGGATCACCGCGGCCGCCGCCGCGTCGTCGGCGCAGCCGCGGCCACCGGCAACGTCCTGCCCGCGGCTGCTGCGATGGAGGCTGCGGCGGGCTACGGCGCGGCTATCCGCGGACGCGGCTGCACCCCGGATGCGCTCGCGCGCCGCGACCGTGCTGTAGCGCTCGTCCACCAGGGCCACCGGCAGGCCGAAGCGGCCGCTCAGCTGGCGCGCGAAGCGCTCGGCGGCCAGGGTGACGGCGGTTGCCGCGCCGTCCGGCTGCAGCGGGCGGCCCACCACCAGGGCATCCGGCCGCCACTCCCCCAGCAGCGCCCCGATCCGCTCGAAGCGGCGTGACGAAACCGGTTCGTCCATGGTCTCCAGCGGGCGCGCGCTGCCGGTGACGGTATTGCCGATCGCGATGCCGAGGCGACGGGTGCCGAAATCGAAGGCGAGGATGGTGCGCGCCCGGGGCATGGACGTCGTCAGGCGTGGCCGGCCGCCGGCGCGAGCAGCGCGGGATCGATGCCGAGCATCTGGTACGCCTGGATGAAGCGCTCTTCGGCTGGGGTGTCGAACAGCAGCGCCGGATCCGCCTTGACCGTGAGCCAGGCGTTCTGGCTGATCTCGGCTTCCAGCTGGCCGGGACCCCAGCCGGCATAGCCCAGCGTGACCAGCAGGCGCTCCGGTCCCTCGCCTTCGGCGACCGCCTCCAGCACGTCTTTCGAGGTGGTGAGCGAAAGATCCGGGCCGATTGCGACCGTCGAACTCCAGTCGCCTTGCGGCTGGTGCAGGACGAAGCCGCGATCGGTCTGGACCGGGCCGCCGAAGTAGACCGGCAGGCGTGCCTGGTCGTCATCGTGATGGGCGAGGTCGATGCGCTCCAGCAGCGTCGCGAGCGTCATGGTGGTCGGTTTGTTCACCACCAGGCCGAGCGCCCCCCGCTCGCTGTGCTCCGCGATCAGCACGACGGCCCCGCTGAAATTGGGATCCGCCATGTTGGGCATCGCAAGCAGGAAGTGATTGCTCAGGTCGGTGGATTCGGTCTCGGCGGTCACGCGCGCACCGGCAGGCTTGCAGGGCTCATCCCGATCCATTGTACCGGGCCAGCCGCTGGCCGGCCAAGACGAAGGGGGTTCGCGCCCTTCACTTGCGCAAGGGAGGGTCGACCCCGCCCTTCCCTCGGTGGCCGCCCGGGGACGGCCGCCCGGGATGTCAGGCTAGACGGCGCGGGCCGCTTCCTGCTGGCTGGCGAAGCTGGCCACGTGCCGCAGCAGCTCCTCTTCTGCATACGGCTTGCCGAGGAACACGTCCACGCCCAGCGACAGCGCATGGTTGCGATGCTTGTCCGCGGTGCGCGAGGTGATCATGATGATCGGGATGTCCTGGAGGCGCTCGCTTGCCCGGATGTTCTTGGTCAGGTCGAACCCGTCCATCCGCGGCATCTCGATGTCCACCAGCATCATGTCGGGCACCACGTCCTGCAGCTGGCGCAGCGCATCGACCCCGTCCTTCGCGAGCAGCACCGTATAGCCCTCGCGGGTAAGCAGCCGCTGGGTCACCTTGCGCACCGTGACCGAGTCGTCCACCACCATGATGGTGGCGGTAGCGGCGATCTCGGTGGCCGCGAAGTGCGCGGTGTCGCCTTCGCCGGCCTGGCTGGCCGTGCGCGCCAGGGCGAGCTGCACCGGGTTGAGGATCAGGACGATGTCGCCGTTGCCGAGCACCGTCGCACCGGCGATGCCGGTCAGCCGGGCAAGCTGCGGGCCGACGTTCTTGATCACGACTTCCTGGTTCGGCACCACCTTGTCGACATGCAGCGCGATGCGCGCGCTGCCCGCCCGGACGATCACGACCGGCGACTGGCGCTGGGCGATCGGCCGGGACTGGGGGAGCTCGAGCAGGCTGCCGAGGAAGTACATCGGCACCGATTCGCCGTCGCACTCGATCGAGTGCGACGCATAGGCGGCAGCCAGCGCCTCCGGCCTGACCTGCAGGATCTGCTCCACCAGCGCCGCCTGCACCGCGAACTTGGCGTCGTCCACCGCCAGCAGCACCACCTGGCTCACGGCGAGCGATACCGGCAGGTGGATGGTGAACCGGGTGCCGGCGCCGCGCGTCGAATCGATGTCGATGCGGCCGCCCATCGCGCTCACCTCGGCCCGCACCACGTCCATCCCGACGCCGCGGCCGGCGAGCGTGGTCACTTCCGCCGCGGTGGAGAATCCGGGCGAGAAGATGAGCTGGGCAAGCTCGCGCTCGGTGGGTGTCCGGCCGTGCGGCAGCAGCCCGCGCTCGCGCGCCCGCCGTTCGATCCGTTCGTAGTCGAGGCCCGCGCCGTCATCCGAGAAGCTCATGATGACTTCGTTGCCTTCCTGGCGCATCTCGACGACCAGCTCGCCGGTCTCCGGCTTGCCGGCCGCGAGCCGCTGCGCGCGGCTCTCGATGCCGTGGGCGACGGCATTGCGCAGCAGGTGCTCCATCGGACCGGCCATGCGCTCGAGCACGCTGCGGTCGATCTCCGCATTGCCGCCCTTCAGCTCCATCACGACGCGCTTGTCGGCGTCCTTGCCGGCCTGGCGCACCACGCGATAGAGCCGATCGCTCACGGTCGCAAACTGCACCATGCGCACCCGCATCAGGTTCTGCTGCAGGCTGCGGCTCACCTGGCCCTGGCGCGCCAGGTCCTGGCTCGCCGCCTCGACCGCCCGCAGCGCGTTCTGCTGCACCGTCGCGACGTCGTTCACCGACTCCGCCAGCATCCGGGTGATCTCCTGGAAGCGGGTGTAGCGGTCGAACTCCAGCGGATCGAAGTCCGCATGCGCGTCCTTCGAATGCGCGATCTGGGCCTGGATCTGGTTGTCCGCCTGGATCTCGATCTCGCGCAGCTGCGCGCGCAGCCGGTTCACGTTCTCGGTGAGCTCCGACAGCGACTGGCGGATGGAGGCCATCTCGCTTTCGAGCCGGGCGCGGGCGACCGAGACCTCGCCGGACTCGCTCACCATCCGGTCGAGCAGGTCCGCGCGCACGCGGATCACCTGCTGCGCCGCGGCCGCCGCCTGCGCGGCTCCGGCCATCAGCTCGGGGTCGAGCGCAGCCTGCATCGAGACGCCCGGCACCGCGATCGCGGGTGCCGGTGCGACAGGCGCGGCCGGCTTCGCTGCCGCCGGCACGGCGGGCGTGGTCGGAGTGCCCGCAGTCATTCCCGCCTTCGCGGCTGCCGTCGGCACCTGCGCTGTGTTGCTGGAAGGCGCCTGCGGCTTCGCGGAAGGCGCCTGCGCCTTCGCGGTCGGCGCCTGCGGCTTCGACGCTGCCGCCGGGACGGACGCGACCGGGATCGGCGTGGCGGTCGGCTGAGCGCCGGCAGCGGCTGCTGCCGCTGACCCGGCGCCCTGCTTCAGCGCCTCGTAGGCGGCATAGGCCTGGTCGTACTGCGCGAGCAGCTGGTCGACCAGCGATTCCGGCACCTCCGGCAGGCCGACGGCCTCCTCGGTGCGGGTTTCCATCTCGTGCATCATCTGGCCGAAGCGCATCGCGCCGGCCATCCGGGCGCTGCCCTTGATGGTGTGCAGCAGGCGCATCAGCCCGTGCGGCACGCTGTCGTCGGCCGGATGCGCGCGCCACTGGCGCAAGCCCTGGCCGATCTGCGGCATCAGGTCGTCGGTCTCCTCGAAGAAGACCGGGCCCAGGTCCGCGTCGAGCTCGTCGGCGAGACCATGGAGCGGGTCGTGCTCCTCCTCGGCGGCCTGGCGCGCGGCCCCCAGCACCTGGGCCGCCTTCTTGCGCAGCGCCTCGCCGCGGTCGCTGCGATCCGATTCCGCCGGTTCGGCGATCGATTCAGGGTTGGACCACTGGAACGCGAGATCCATCATCGCGCGCTCGGCCTGCGGATCACGCGGCGGCTCGTGCTGCTGGGCAAACTGGTCGAGCATCGAGCTGATCGATGCCACCGCCGCATAGAACTGCGCGAGGTGCTCCGCCGGCAGCGGACGACCGGTGCGGGCATGGCTCACCAGGAACTGCTCGGCGGGCTCGGCGATCGCGCGAAGCTGCAGCAGCCCCACATGGCGCGAGGTGCCCACCAGCGAGTGCAGCGCGCGCACCAGCTCCTCCGGCGCGCTGCTGCCGCGGCGCTCGCGCCAGGCCGACAGGCCGGTGTCGAGGCGCCGGCGGATGTCCGCGGCCTCCGCGTTGAAGATCTCGAAGAGCTGCGCATCGATGCTGCGGTCACCAACCCGCACCTTGTCGGCAGGTGCCTGCGCGCCGGCGTCCGCGGCATCATCCGATGCGGCTTCGGCGGGCGAAGCGGCGTCGGGTACGGCATCGGCGATCACGGCGGCATCGACCGGCCCGGCGTCGGAGAGATCGATAGCCTCGAGCAGCGCCGCGGTGTCGGCGAATTCCGTGGCCTCGGCCGCAGGTTCCTGCGGCTCGAGCCCGGCGCCCTGGGATGCAGCGACCGGCATCGAGACCGGCTCCGTATCGACCGACGCCGCCACCTCGGGGGCGTCGATGGCCGGCCCGACATTGGGCATCTGCGCCGCGTCGGACACGACGATCTCGTCGCCCGCCTCGATGAAGGACTCGAGATCCTCGATCGAGAACTCGGCCGCCGCCGGCTGCGCGGCCGGCTTGGCCGGCAGTTCGGCCGCGTGCGTCTCGTCCTGGGCAATCGCTTCGGTCGGCTCGGTCCGAGCGTCCGGCTCGCCGGTCGCGGCAGCATCCGCCGGCAGCGGCTCGGCCGCGTCGGCGACCACCGCCTCGAGGGGACGCGGTTCGGCGTCGGCTTCGGCATCCCCGGATGCCGCCGCCTCACCTGCCGGGTCGCCAACCTCCGGCACGGCCGCGATCTCGACATGCTCCCGGCCATCGCGCATTGCCTCGCACCGCGCGACCAGGCCGGCACAGTCCATCTCCGCGGCCGGATCCACGTGCAGGCGCGCCACCCACATCGAGAACAGCTCGTGGCCCGACTCGATCAGGCGGTAGAGCTTCTCCGTGCCGGGGTGCTCTTCGGCGAGCCACTTGTTCATCACCTGCTCGAACGCCCAGCCGGCATCGCCGAACCTCGCCAGGCCGACCATGCGGCTGGAGCCCTTCAGCGTGTGGAATGCGCGCCGGATGGTGGTGAGCGGCCCCTGGTCCGTCGGCGCCTCGCGGCTCTGCTGGAGCGAATCGACGATGGCGCCGAGCACCTCGTCGGCCTCGAGCAGGAAGATCTGGAGCAGCTCGGTGTCGTCGTCCGAGGTTTCGTCCAGCGCCGGTTCGGCCGGCTCGGATGCGGGCGCCTCCGCGCGGGCGGGCGCGGCGACGCCGGCGAGCTGGGACAGCTGGGCGAGCAGCGCCTCGAAGCCGGCGAATTCCCGGCCGGCGGCATCCGCCTCGGCAAGCGCCTGCAACTGCTTCAGCGCCTCGCCCGACCTGCGCTTCAGGTCGACATCGTCCACCAGGACCGCGTCGCGCTCGAGCGCGGCGAGGCATTGCTGCAGGTTCTCGTGCGCGTCGGCCGACTGCGGCGCGGCGGCGAGCATCGCGAGCCACGGCACCAGCGCCGCGCGCTCGGCCACTATCCGGGACTCGGTGGAGCCGACGACGCCGAGCGCGACGTCGATCTCGCCGCCGACCGTCGGCACTCCGCCGGGTGCGTGCTGCTCCTGACGGTTCACCCGGCGGTCGCCCACCCGCGCCTGGAACTCGCGGCTCGCCTCGTCGAAGCGGAAGGTTCCGCCCTGCCCGGCCGGCTGCAGCAGCGACTCGACGAAGAAGCCGAGCGCGCTCAGG
>JAEWEW010000344.1 GCA_023389175.1 Pseudomonadota bacterium
CCGCTGCCGGCATGGCAGGCGACATGATGGCCGTCGGCCGCGAGCCGGCGGGCGATCGCGGCGCCGATGTCGCCGCTCGCGCCGGTGACGAGCGCCCGGCGCGGCGTCGCCGGCCGGCCATCTGCGGCGGTCTTCGTCGTGCTCATCCGGCACCTTCCAGTCGCGCGCGGGCATCGAGCACCACGACGGCCCGTCCGGCGGCGATCGGTTCCTCGGCCGCGACGGTGAAGTCGTAGAGCACCTGGAGTGCGTCGCCGGCGAAGCGGTCGACCCGGATGTGCAGCGGCCCGTTGCCGGGCGCCATCCAGCGACCGTTCAGGCGCACGCCCCTCAGTCCGGCAAGAAAGCCGCGCGGCGGCATGCCCGCGTCGCCCGCGCCGGAGTGCTCCAGCATCAGCCTGCCGTGCAGCGCCATGGCCTGCGCTGCATACTCGATCGCCGCGACCGACGGCAACCGGCCGGCGCGCGCGAGCGGATGCGAGCCGTCGCCAGCGGTCGCCGTGCGACCGAGGCACTCCAGGCGGGCAGGATCCCACTCGAGCACCCGCTCCAGCAGGCACATCGCTCCCGCATGCGGAATGCGCGCCGCGATGGCGGCATGATCGAGCCCGGTCAAGCCGACACCTCCAGCAGCAGCCGGGTGGGCGGCCGCGCCGGATCGACCGGCTCGAGGTAGGGCAGCACGACGGTGCCGGTCGCCGCGCGCGCGAGCATCGCGAGCAGCGGCAGCGCCTGCGCGGTGGGAATCGACCGGCGCATGTCCTCCAGGGCCGGGTCGTCCATCGTGGTCGGCTCGCCGGCATCGAGGCTCACCGCGAGCCGCGCGGCGGAGCGTTCGGTGCGCTCGGGCGCCAGCACCAGGGCGACGCCGAATGCGTCCGCCACCGGGCGGCAGGAGCGAAGCGGCTCGGGATAGGGCGCATCGTAGGCGACCAGGATCAGGGGCCGGTTGCCGACGTTCACCTGCGCGATCGCATCCACCAGGCCGCAGGCGAGGCTGCCGTCGTAGCCGCACAGGCTGGTCGATCCCGGCGTCGCCCGCATGGCGATGCCCCAGTAGCCCGCCGGCGCGTTGTGCACCGAGTTGTGGAACTGGGTCGGCGACACGCGTCGGTCCTCCTGGGCGAGCGCCTCGCAGATGAGGTGGCAGGTGTTGCCGTCGCCGCCGGAGGAGGCGAACACCGAGCCGAGCTCGCTGCCGTCGAACGAGGAGGATACGACCGCCTGGTGGCCGACCGACAGCGCGACGCGGACGGCGAGGCTGGTGCGTCGCCGTTCCGCGGGCGGCAGGATCGCCGGCAGGTTGACGGCGGCGGCGCCCGGCTGCCACGGCTGCTCGCCCCGGAGCACGCCGCGGGCGGCGGCCCAGTCCGGCAGGCCCGGGCCGACGACGGCGATGCTGTCCACCCAGGCCGACGCCTTCATGTTCGGGCGCCCGGCAGGCTGCCCGCGCGGGCGAGGACGAGGGCGCAGTTGGCACCGCCGAAGCCGAAGGAGTTGCTGAGTGCGCGATCGATCCGGCCCTGCAGGTTGCGCTCCAGGTAGCGAGAGCGCAGCGCAGGATCCGGCTGGGTCCGGTTCAATCCGCCGGGCGCGAAGCCGTCCTCGATCGCGATGGCCGCGACGATCGCCTCCAGGATGCCGGCCGCACCCAGCGTATGTCCGGTGGCGCCCTTGGTGGAGCTCACCGGCACCGCGTCGCCGAAGACGGCATGCACCGCCTGGTCCTCCGCCGCGTCGTTGCTCGGCGTGCCGGTGCCGTGCAGGTTGATGTAGTCGATGTCGCCCGGGGCGAGGCCGGCGGCCTTCAGCGCCTCGTCGATCGCGGCGCGCGCGCCGGCGCCCTGCGGATGGGGCGAGGACATGTGGTGCGCGTCGCTGGACTCGCCGATGCCGGCGAACATCAGGGCGTCAGGGTGGAGTGCCGGCCCCGCCCGCTCGAGGATCGCGAAGCCCGCCGCCTCGCCGATCGAGATGCCGCGTCGGGCGGCGTCGAAGGGCCGGCAGGGCTCGGGCGAGACCAGCTCCAGCGAGTCGAAGCCGTGCAGGGTGGTGAGGCAGAGGCTGTCGACGCCGCCCACGATCGCGGCGTCGATCAGCCCGCAGGCCATCATTCGCGCGGCGTTGCCGAAGACCTTGGCGCTCGAGGCGCATGCTGCCGAGACGGTCACCGCCGGTCCTTCGATGCCGAGCACCCGCCGGGTGAAGTCCGCGACCGAGAAGCCGTTGTGTGTGCCGGCATAGCGGAACCAGGACGGCAGGGCGCCGGAGGCATCCCGATGGCGGTACGCGATCTCGGTCTGCAGCATGCCCGAGGTGCTGGTGCCGACGAAGACCCCGATGCGCCCCGCCCCATGGCGGGCCGCGAGCAACCTTGCCTTCGCCTCGAAGTCGTCGCTGGCGAGCGCCATCCGGGCGAGCCGGTTGTTGCGGCAGTCGAAGTCGCGCAGTTGCGGCTCGATCGCGACGTCATCCACGCCGGGGGCCTCGCCGACCCAGGTGTCCAGCGTCACCGTCTCGAACCGGCAGCGGGCAAGGCCGGAGCGCTGCTCGCGCAGCGCGCGGGCGGTCTCGTCCAGCCCGACGCCGAGGCTGCTCGCCACGGCCATCCCGGAAATCAGCAGGGGTTCCATCAACCAAGTCTAGCAGCCCGGCCGTCGCGGTCCCGGCCTGCCGGCCCGCCTCAAACGGGCACCGGTGCGAGCGCAGGCACCCGGGCCTCCAGCATCACGTTGGCGAACGGCGTGCCGTGGCTGAGCGCGATCGCGCGGACCTCGAAACCGAGCGCCTGCAGCGAAGCCTTCCAGTCGGCAAGCGGGCGGCAGTGCAGCCGGACCGATCCATGCCCACGGGCAAGGAAGACCGCCCGGTCCACCCAGTTGCTGAGCCTGAACGGCCAGCCGGCGGCGGCATCGCCGACCCGCAGCAACAGCAGCCCGCCGGGCGAGAGCGCCTCGCGCAGCCGCCGCAGGACGGATTCCTGCGCGGCGCGATCGATGTAGTGCAGGACGTCCAGGATGACCGCGACGTCGGGATGACCGAATGCCGCCTCGCGGATGTCGCCGAGCTCGATGCGGGCCGCATCGCCCAGCGCCGCACGGGCGCGATCCACGTCGTCGGGCATCAGCTCGATGCCGTGCACTTCGCAGCCGCGGTTCGCGGCAAGAAGCAGGGATGCGAGCAGACCCTGGCCGCAGCCGAGGTCCAGCACCTTGCTGCCCGGCGGAATCCAGTCGCCGTGGACGATCGCGCCGAAGGCCGGATCGCGACCCAGCTTCCCGCGGGCGAAGTGGTACGCGAAGCGGCCCGAGGCCCGGTAGGGCTCGGTCGCGGCGTCGAGCAGGCGGCGGTCCAGGCGGGGCGGTCGCCGGTCTTGTGATCGGGTCATCGGCGGTAGGGTGGAATCATCGGCACGGGTCCGGCCGCTCGCGAAAGGCCTCGCGAAGGCTCGCCGGTTGCAGGCCGCGCTCGCGGCATGCAACCAGCAGCCGCGGCAGCACGGACAGGATAACCGGCGTGCCGTCGCGAGCCCGGGCAGCATTGCCGTCATGCAGCAGCAGGATGTCGCCGGCGGCCAGCAGACGGCCCCGCTCGCCGGCGAGGCGACGCAGCACCCGGTCCGGGTCCGCGGTCACCGTGTCGAACCCGCGTCGGGTCCAGCTGGTGAGCGGCAGCCCCAGGCGGCAGAGTACCGGCGCGAGCAGCGGGTTGCGCAGGCCGGCCGGCGCGCGGAAGAAGCGGGGCGGCTCGCCGGCAAGGCGCGCGAGGCTTGCCTGCGCCCGCGCGATCTCGCGGGACAGCCGCGCCGTCCCGCTGAAGGAGAAGGCATGCGAATGCGCATGGGTGTGGTTCTCCACGCTGTGGCCTTCGGCGACGATGCGGGCGACCAGGTCCGGATGGCGCTCCGCCCGCTCCGCCACCAGGAAGAAGCTGGCATGCGCGCCATGGGCGCGCAGCAGATCGAGCACCGCCGGCGTCACTTCCGGATCCGGTCCGTCGTCGACGGTGATCGCCACCACGGCGGTTTCGCCCTGCCGGATCGGGATGCGGGTGATGTTCCGGCCGATCAGGCTGCAGCGCGGACAGAGGCCAGCGGCGGTGAGCACCAGGTGGTTCGCCACGATCGTGCCGATCGCCGCCGCGAGCACCGCCGACGTCCAGGGCGCCTCGGCACCGTCCGCGATCCAGCCGGTCGCGGCCATGACCGCGGCCAGCGCCGCGATCACATGCAGCCCGATCGACACCCGGATCGCAGCCGGCGGATGCCAGCGGTTGCATTCGACGGAGGAGGTCGGCAGGCGCTTCATCGGCCGCTGCGCATGGCCGCAAACATGAGGCAGAGGAACGCGCCCGGGCCGACAGTCGTGCCGATCGCGTTCAGCACCGGCACGCTCGCGAAGCCGAGGATCCCGAAGCCGATGATGGTGGTGAGGTTGGCCAGCAGCAGCGATGCGAGCACCTTCGGGTCATCGCCGGCATCATGCAGGAAGAAGAGGGTGTAGTTGGATCCGACCGCCACCGTCAGCAGCAGTCCCACCAGGTGCAGGATGGTGAGCTCGATGCCGGCGAGCGCGAGGCCGGCGACCACGCAGGCAAGCGCGGCGCCGATCGGCAGGATCACCTGCCACAGCTGCCGCCATGCCGTGGGGGCCGGCGCGCGTTTCGCCTCCCGGTACAGCAGCGCGGCGATCGCCAGCACGATCGCCATCACGCCGGCGAGCGAAAGCAGTCGCGCCTCGTCGAGATAGCCGGCGTAGAGCGAATCCGACTCCGCCTTGATGTCGAGGAGGTGGATCGCGCCGGCCGGCTCGAAGGCAGCCAGCGCCGCGCGGAGCATGTCCGTGTCGATGGCTCCGTCGGACCCTGGCGCGCGCAGCGGCAGGATCGCGCTGGCCCTTCCGGGGGCGCGCACCATCAGCGAATCCACGCCGAGCGCCAGGGAGGTGCCGGCGATGTCGTCCATGCCGAGGGGCTCCAGCCGGCGCGACTGCGCCACGTCGTCCACGAAGGGTGCGAGCCGCCCTGCCCGCAGCGGCGTGCCGGCGGTCGCCTCCTCGACCATGTCGCGCAGGGCCTGCTGCTCCGGCAGCCGCTCACGCCGGGCGAGCTGCGTGGCCTTGTCCGGCAACACCCGGGCCGGCGAATCGAAGCCCGCCAGCACGCCCCGCTGCACCAACGGCTCGAGCAGCTCGCCGGCCCGCCGCGCGCCGGCGAGCGCCGTATCCGCGTCGGCCGCGGTGATCGCCACCACGTAACGCAGGTCGGGCGCGCCCAGGTCGCTGCGCAGCCGTGCATCGAGCTGCTTCGCCGACTCGCTCACCGGGCTGAGCACCTCCAGGCTGGTCGCCCAGAGCGGCCGCTGCAGGGCGACCGTGGTGACGGTGGCCGCGGCCAGGATCGCGGCGACCACGGGGATCCAGCGCAGGCGCGCAACGCGTTCCAGGCCCGCGACGAGAGCGCGGGATGCCGGTGCCGGCACCGTCACCCGGGCTGTCGGGAACCCCGGGCCGAGCAGCCAGGCGGTGACCGCCGCCGCGACCACGATGCCGGTGACCGCAAACAGCCCGAGCTGCGCGAGGCCGGGGAAGCCGGAGAAGAGCAGGGCGCTGAAGCCGATCAGCGAGGTCAGCACGCCGAGGCGGATGGTGCGCCACAGGCGCGCCTGGCTGCCCTGGACCATCACATAGATGGCATAGTCGATCGCCTCGCCGATCAGCGCGATGCCGAAGCCGACGGTCATGCCGTGGACCTGCCCGAAGACAAGCGAGACCGCCGCGACGCTCGCGAGCGCGCCGGTCGCCACCGGCACCAACCCGGCGATCAGCAGGCGCGGCGAGCGCAGCACCGAACCGAGCAGCAGCAGGATGAGCAGCGAGCCGATCGCCGAGAGCCGCGCGACGTCCGTGCGGATCGCATCGCGTGACTCCACCGCGAAGCGCGCGGTGCCGCTCATCGCGAGCTCCGCGTCGACACCGGCGGCGGCAGCGGCTTTGTCGAACGCCTGCCTCACCTTGGCGAGCGCCGCCTCCTGTGAGTCCAGGGCCGTGCCGTCCTCGGCCAGCTGCAACAGGATCAGCGCCCGGCGTCCGTCGGCGGAGCTCCATACTCCGTCGCGATAGGCCGGCGAAGCCGCCGGCTGCAGTCGATCGATCATGCGCAGCGTCTCCCTGGTCGGGTCGCGCGGCAGCAGTGTCTTGTACGCCATGCCGAGCGGCGAGGCGAGTGCCTGCAGGCTCGCGCCGATCGCATCGCGCAATCCCTGCGGCGTGAGCCTGCCGGATTCCACTGCGTCGCCGATCAGGTAGCGGTAGCGAAAGAGCAGCGACTGCTCTTCCTGGTCGGGTGGCCGGGCGCCGTTCGCCACCGCGGCGAAGGCCGGATCGTCCGCGAGCGCGTCGATCAGCGCGCGGGACAACACGGCGCGCTCGTCCGAAGTCGCCGGGTCGCCTTCGATTGCCACCAGGAGCAGCCGGGAAACCGGGCCGTGGCGCAGCTGGTCCACCAGCAGCTGCTGAGCGGCCGTCGGCGACGCGGGCAGGAAGGCCGACATGTCCGCGGTGAATCGGGTTCCGGCGATGACCACGAGACAGGCGAGGACGAAGGCGAGCCAGGCGGCCAACCGCAGCTTCATGACCCGGGTTCTGTCAGCGCCGGTCGGTCAGCGTCATCACGGAGCGATCGCCGTCGGCCTGCAGGGTCTCGACTTCCTCGAGCCGGTCGTCGCGCCCGCGCAGCGTGACACGGCTCACCAGCTTCGCCATGTCGCTGTCGGACGGCAGCAGGTCGATCTGCCAGCGGGCCGCCTCACCCTGCACCACCACCTTGAAGCTTCGCCGCAGCGCGCTGGCATCGCCCGCGAGGACGTCGCGCAGGCTTCCCACCAGCGCGGCCACGCCGGGAAACTGCGCCGCGCTCGCGGTGCGCGTGCGGCCGTCGCGTTCGAGCACAAGCAGGTCGCCTTCGAGCCGCATCGATTCCATGACCGGATGGCGGGTGATCCGCTCCAGCCGGTCGGGCGCGACGTAGCGCAACAGGCCGGAGGACTCGACCGGCGCGTCCAGCAGTGCCAGGTACTTGCGCTCGATGAACTCGGCCTCCCGTGAAGACTTGCCGCCGACCCGCGCGAGGATGGAGTCCAGGGTCGCCTCGGCGCAAAGCGCCGCGCGGGGCAGGCCGCCCGCCGCGATCGCCGCTGCCAGCACGCCCAGCAGGCGGCGCCGCCGGTCGGCGGCGGCAACTGCGGGACCGATCATGCCGGCTGCACCTGTCCCGCGATCGCTGCGGGCTCGGCGCTTTCCCAGACGTCGTAGAAGTTGAACCAGTTGTAAGGATAGGCGCGGCTGTAGTGCTCGAGCCGGCGCACGTAGCGCTGCAGCGCTTCCTCGATCGCAGCCTGCCGGTCGATGCCGCGCACGCGGAAGTCGTAGATCTCCTCAAAGACCAGCCGGTAGCGGTTGCCGCCCAGGTAGAGGCCCAGCATCAGCACGGCGGGCCGCTTCAGCAGCGCAGCCATGCGGAACGGGCCGACCGGGAACGCGGCCGGCCGGCCGTGGAAGGACAGCACGCGCCGGTCTTCGCTGCAGTCGCTGTCCCGCGGCGGCAGGCGGTCGGCGAGGATGCCGGCGAGTGCGCCGGCGTCGACCGCATGCTTCACCCGGATCATGGAGTCGGTCGCGCCCAGTCCGATGATCTCCTGCTGCAGCGAGGGGTTCAGCGTGGCGATCGCCTCGCCGATCAACCGCGCGTTCTCCTCGAACATCACCATGACCACCCGCGGCGGCTCCGGCAGATGACGGCCCAGCGCGCGTGATACCTCGAAGCTGCCGACATGCGCGCCGATCAGGAAGCCGCCCCGGCCGCTGGTGCGCAGCGCTTCCACCGCCGGCGCGCCTTCGATCGCGATCTCGAACGCATCCATGCGGCCGCGCACCAGGTACGCCCGGTCCATCACCACGGTGGCGAACGCGAGGAAGTGACGGAAGATGTCGATCGCCTCGGGCGGCCGGGCCAGGACCGTCGCGAGGAACTGCCGCGACGCCTTGCGCGCCCGCGGCGCGGCCAGCACGAAATAGAACGCCACCGGATAGAGCAGCCAGCGGGCCACCCGCCGGGGAACCAGCATCGTGAGGCGGCGCGCCAACCGGACGGCGACCCGGTTGCTGCGTTCCTTCTGGTCGCGCCAGCTCGCCGGTGTCTTCACGGCGCCGTCGCTGCGGGGGCGTTGCCGGCCGGCGCGAGCTCGCCGCTGGCGACCCTCACGTGGTCGCAGGTGACCGAGAAGCGCACCGGGCCGCGGCCGGTCAGCTCGATGCAGAGCCGCGCGCCCGGCCCGACCGGGGCATGGAACTTGGCAACCTTCACCTGGAGCGCGTCCAGCGGGCAGGCAAGATGGCGCTCGGCCGCCGCCACGACCTCATCGAGCAGCACGACGCCCGGCAGGACCGGGTGTCCCGGGAAGTGCCCGGCGAAGGAAGGATGGCTCTCCGGCACCTCGACGAGCACGCGCGACTTGGCGTCGTTCATCCGGCCGCTCCGTCGTCGGCGACGCGCATGGCGTCCTCGCCCCGGCGTGGCCGGGCCGACTGAGCCGCGCAGCGACGGGCGAGATCGTCGAGCGCGGCATGGGGCAGCTTCCCGGTCGCTGCCCTGGGCAGCCGCTCGACCCGGTAAAGCGGCCGCGGCAGGAACACCGCGTCGGTGCGGCGGCGCAGCTCGGCGAGGACATCCCGCGGCGCCAGCGCCTCCGTGACGACGAAGGCGGTCAGTCGCTGGACCTCGCGGGCGCCGCCGTCGGGATTGAAGAACGCGCCGTCGATCACGCCGGGAATGGAACAGAGGAGATGGTTGAGGTGTGCGATCGAGGCCCGCTTGCCGGCGACATTCACCATGTCCGCGTCGCGCCCGAGCAGCCGGAAGCGTTCCGGCCCGTGCAGCTCCAGCACGTCGGAGAGCCGGGTGGGCGCATCGATGTGGCCGCCTTCGGCATACCAGCCGGCCTCGCCGGGTACCGGGGATTCCCGCCGCGAGACCCGCACGCCGCGGAAGGTCTCCCAGGCATCGCCCTGCGTGGGTCGGCGGGTGGCGAGCTGTCCCGCCTCGGTGCAGCCGTAAATCTCGATGAGCGGCGCGCCGAAGCGGGCTTCGGCTTCCTGGGCGAGCTCCGGCGCGAGCGGGGCGGTGGCGCTCACCACCAGCGCCACCGGCGGCAGCGCGAGCGGCTCGGCAAGCAGCATCCGCAAGTGGAACGGCGTGGTCACCAGCACGCGCGCGCCCGGCGTCGCGGCGAGCGCGGCGACAATGTCGGCCGGGAAGAACGGACTGCCGCCGTGGAACGCAATCCGGTTCTGCAGGGCCAGCAGCACCGTGGATTCGAAGCCGTACATGTGCTGCGCCGGCACCGTGCCGACCAGGGTCGCCCGGCCCGGCGCGAGGCCGAGCCGCTGCGCTTCGGCGCGCACGTTGCGCACCAGGCTGCCCCAGGTCTTGACGTGTGCGGTCGGCAGGCCGGTGGACCCGGAAGTGAACACATGCGCCACCACTTGCCGGTCGTCGATCAGCGGCACCTCACCGCGCGCCTTCGAGCGCGCGGCTGCCGACGGCTGCGCCGGGAACGGCACGACCGGAAGCGCCGTCTCCAGGCCGTCCAGGTCGCTGACCACCCGGGTGCGCTCGTACATCGCCGCGAGGCGGGCAAGCAGGTCGGGCGTATGGTTGGGCGGCAGGAGGCAGATGCGCCCGGAGAGCATCGCCGCGCACAGGGTCACCGCGAAGCGGTAGCGGTCGGCGCAAAGATTGAGCAGGTAGCCGCCATCCGGCAGCGCGGCGGCAAGCTCGTGCACATGCGCAAGGAAGCCCTGGGCGCCGATCGTCTCGCCGCGGTGCCAGGCCACCGCCTCGGCGCCGACGGCGGCGATGATCGGCGTGGCGCCCACTACGGCAGCTCCCGGCCGCCCTCGCGGGCCGGCTTCTCCGTGAAGGCCCGGACACCGTCGAGCAGCGAGACATGATCGAAGCGCGGGTGCAGCCGCAACCGCACCAGGTACTCGCCCACGAAGATCAGCGCGATCAGCGGCAGGGTCACCACGTTGGCGAGGAGCGACCAGGCGCGCAGGGATCCGAAGGCGAAGAGCGCGCAGGACGCGAGCGCCATCAGGAGAAAGTACGCGGCCCAGAGCAAGGTCACGCCACGGGTGTAGCGCACCATCGCCGGCGGCAGCGTGCCGTGCACGCGCAGCGCCAGCCGGGTGATCAGCGCTTCGTCGCCGCCACCACGTGCCTGCCGCAGCGAGCTGGCGAACCACAGTCCCAGCAGCGCATGCGTGCCGGCATGCTGCACCAGGTAGACCAGGTCGACATGCCGTTCCAGCACGCTCCACCAGGCGGCGGCCATGCCAAGACCGAGCGCGGTGGCGGCGAGCCCTGCGACCGGACGGCGGGTGCCCAGGCTGGTGGTGACCGCGCAGGCCACCGTCCAGCCGATGGCGATCAGCAGCGCGATCGAGCCGCCGTCACGCTCGACCAGCAGCACGTGGATGGCAAGGACCAGCGCGAAGGCGGCAAGCAGCGCCAGCACGATGACGACGCCCGACCGGGACGCCGCGCGCCGGCCGGGCGCGGGCGGGTCTACGTTGCCCGATGCAACGCGATGTGCTGGCACAAGCTACGCAGCGACTGGAAGATCCGGGTGTTGTCGTCGTCGTCCGACCGCAACTGGAACCCGTACTTCTTGGAGACCACCAGCGCGACCTCCAGGATGTCGATGGAATCGAGGCCGAGCCCGTCGCCGAAGAGCGGCGCCCGCGGGTCGATCTCCTCCGGCGCCATCTCCAGGTTGAGGGCCTCGACGATCAGGCCGGCGACTTCCCGCTCCAGCTCCCGGTCCACGGGCGCGCCGGGTACGAGGGCCGCGGCCTCTTCGATCGTTGGATTGACTGATTGTTGCGCCAAAATGGACTCGGTCGGTTTCGGTTGCACCTGCTGCGGGCACCCGGCTGCACCGGCAAGCTGACGCGCCGGCGAGGGTGCCCATGAACTGGGCAATAATACCTCCATGAGCTCCACCGACCAGAAGCCGCAAATGCAACCTGTCGGTTCCGCCGCGATGCCGGTCGGTCCGGTCACCAGTCCGCATGCACCGCTCTCCGGTTACTACCGCGACGCCGCCGATCGTCAGCGCTACGTGAACGACCTGTTCGATCGCACCGCGCTGGACTACGACCGCATCGAGCGCATCATGTCGTTCGGCAGCGGCCCCTGGTATCGCCGCGATGCGTTGCGGCGCGCGGGCGTCGGACGCGGCAGCGCCGTGCTGGACGTAGGCTGCGGCACCGGCCTGCTCGCTCGCGAGGCGTTGCGGCTCATCGGACCGACCGGCCGCCTGGTCGGCGTCGACCCGAGTCCCGGCATGATCGCGCAGGCGCAACTCCCCGGATGCAGCCTGGTGGAGGGCATCGCGGAGTCGCTTCCGGTAGAGGACGCTTCGTTCGATTTCGTCACCATGGGCTACGCCCTGCGGCACATCGGGGACCTGCAGCAGGCGTTCCGCGAATTCCATCGCGTGCTGCGGCCGGGAGGCACCGTCCTCGTGCTGGAGATCACCCGACCCCGCAACCGCGCGGCGGCCGCCGCCCTGAAGGCGTACATGCGCGGCGTCGTGCCGCTGGTCGCCCGTGCCGCAGGCCGCGGTGCGCAGACACCGGCGGTGTGGCGCTATTTCTGGGACACCATCGAGGCCTGCGTGCCGCCGCAGCGGGTGCTGGACACGCTGCTGGAAGCCGGGTTCACCCGGGTGCGGCGCGAGGTGACGCTCGGCATCTTCTCCGAGTACCTCGCGGTGCGGCCGCCGGGCGCGTCCGGGCCGTCGGCACCGGCCTTCGAGCGGGGCGACCAACAGGGCGACTAACGGGGCGACTAACAGGGCGACTAACGGGGCGACTCTCCCGACGGCTCGGTCGCCGTCCCGGCGGTTCCGCCGGAACCCGCGCCTGGCGCGGCCATCGGCTGGCTGACCGGTGACCGCGGTGGCGCCGCGGCGGGGCCATCCTTGCCGCCGACGCCGCCGAGCGGCGTGAAGCCGACCGGCACTTCGATCGGGACCTCGACCGGCACCTCGCGGTCGCGATAGACCACCCGCTCCACCGGCACCTCGACGATCCGCTCGGTGCTTCCCTGGTCCCTCATTCGGTCGCGCAGGCGAAGCAGCCGCTGCTCGGCGCTGGCCAGCCCTCGCTTGGCGTGCAGCAGTGCCGCCCTCAGCGCCGACACGGCGGCGCGTTGGCGGTCACGATCCGAGCGCACCCGGCGCAGCAGGGTCACCGTCCGTCGCAACGTCAGCTCGCCGCGATGGCGCTCTGCCTCGGTGGCCCTCAACAGCCGGGCCTTCTCTGCGCCGATCCGGCGCTCGCCCTCCAGCTCTTCCTGCAGGCGCACCAACTCCTCCCGATCGCGGTCGGCCGCCTCGGCCATCGCGGCGGTGCGCTGCGCGACCTCGTTGCCCCGGGCCTGCAGCGCGTCCTCGAGCCGTGCGTTCTCCTCCGAGAGTCGCGCGGCCCGATCCTCCAGCTCTCCGAGGCGGGCGAGCAGGTCGTCGGTTCCCGAGGGGTCCGGCAGGCCGGGCCCCGGGCTGCGGCCGACCCGTCTCTCGCGGGGGGCAACGGACGTCGGGGCGGCCCTGGTTTCGACTGGCCGCCGATGCTTCCGGCGTCCGGCGAGCCGGGCGGCTGCAAGACCGATGAGGGCGCCCAGGAGGATGGCCAGGAGGACCAGGCTGAGAAGCGGGCCGGAAAGCGGGCCGGAAAGCGGCTGCATCGGGCCGCTTGCCTATAGACGAGCGAAGTGGTTCGTGCCTATCATATTTGATCGACGTCGCCCAGAAAAATCCCGGGATCGTTGCAAGGCAGCATCGGTTCCAGTGGAATGCCGGCGATATTGTGTTGATACTATCGATAGAAAAGATTACAAGAGGACGGTGGGGACGACCAGCCGCAGGATGGCAGGCGGACCGACACCGAGCCCACAGCCCGCGCCGACGGGCAAGGCCATGGAGAGAGTGCCGATGTCCAGCCAGCGAACCAACCGGAGGTTCCCATTGCTGTATCGATGGTTGAGCTTCCCTTATGACGTCATCTGCAGTGCCGCGCAGGCAGGCAACCAGCTGCTGATGCGCGCCAACGGGCAGCTGCGCGAAGCCCTGGTGCATCCCTTGAAGCCGTTCCCGCTCGCCCACGTGGCTGGCGGCGTCGGCACCGGCAGCACCCAGCGCATCAGCGCACAGGACACGCTGCGCTTGCGCGATCACCGGCATCCGTCGGGCATCGCCGGTCTCCCGCCGGCCACGCTGAAGAACGCGCATGCCTTTCTCACGCTGCTGCCCACCTGGCTGCCCATGCCCGAGATGCGGCGCCACGGCCATTCGCAGGTGCAACTGGAATGGGACGGGCAAGGCGGCCGTCATTTCAGCGTGCTGATCGGATCGGACGGGATGCTCATCTATTCGGCTCGTCTGGGCGCGAAGGGGCGGTTCGACGGCGCGGAGCCGGTATCGGACCAGCTGTCGCCGGTGGTTGCCCACGTCCTGAGGCAGCTGCAGCACTGACCCGAGCGGCGGGCACCGGCCCGCCGTGCCTTCGGCGTCGAGCCGGGACGCGATGCGTCTGCGCGCGCGCTCGTGCGCCGCTCTCCACGATCCTCCTTCATCGCGGCCCGTGCGCGCAGCCTCCTAGGGTAAGCGATGATGACTCGCGCGCGAGTACCGACCGCACAATGACGTCCGGGCGGACGTGACGGTCTCGGCTGCACATCCGCCCCGAGGTTCGGCCAACGTACGCACCGGCGGGCAGCACCGGTCCGCGCCTGGAGACATGACGACGCTGGGTTCCACCATCGCGCTTGCACTGAGCGGGGACATCACCTTTCCCCACCTGCTCCTCGAGCATGCAAAAGCGCGGCCGGATGCCACCGCGTTGCGCGAGAAGGATCTCGGCATCTGGTTGTCGATCTCCTGGCGGCAGTTGCGCGACGAGGTGGAGGCGATCGCCGCGGGCCTGGTCTGCGACGGCTTCGCGCGCGGCCAGCACTTCGCCCTGGTGGGCGAGAACCGTCCGCGGCTCTACGCCGCGATGATCGCGGTCCAGGCGCTGGGTGGCATCCCGGTACCGCTCTACCAGGATGCGGTGGCCGACGAGCTCGCCTACGTGTTCGACAACGCCGAGATCGCCTTCGCGCTGGTTGAAGACCAGGAGCAGACCGACAAGCTGCTCGAGGTGCGCCGCGGCCAGCCGCGCCTGCGCCGCATCATGTACGACGACCCGCGCGGGCTGCGCAACTACGACGACCGGGCGCTGATGTCGTACGAATCGCTCATCGCCCACGGCAAGGAGTACCTGCG
>JAEWEW010000363.1 GCA_023389175.1 Pseudomonadota bacterium
GGCAACACCTGTTCCAATCCGCCTGGGCGGCACTGAACGCCGCCCTGGTGTTGCTCGGCGTCGCCTTGATCGTCCTGGGACGCGAGCCGCGATGGGCCATCGCCGCGTGGCGCTGGCGGCCTGCGCCGGTCGCCGGGGCCGGCGGGGCGTTCCGGCGCGGGACGCTGTGGGCCTTGATGCCGTGCGGCGCGCTCTACGGTGCTGCCGGCCTGGCCGTGCTCGCCGCCCGACCGCTTCCGGCCGCCGCGGTGATGGCCATCTTCGGCTTGATGACCACGGTGGGCCTGGCGGTGGGTCACCGGCTGCTGCGCCGTGCGGACCGTCGCGCGGCCACGGCCGGCTACCGGCTGCAGGGCCTGCTGCTCGCCATCGTGGCGGCGATCGGCCTGGCCGCCGCGATCGCGGGCGTTCCCCACCCGTTCTGCAGTTGAACGGGCAGCGCACTTGCGCCGGCCGAGGCGCGGGCAGGTGCCGGCGGGCAGGATTCGCCGCATGACGATCCCGGATCCGTCCGCTGCGCCGGGCGAACCGGCGCGGCCTGCCTTTCCCGTCATTCGCAGCGTGCCCTTCCTCGCCCCGCTCGACTGGCTCGGACGGGGATGGCGGACGCTCGCCGCGCATCCGCTGCCGGCGCTCTTCTATGGCGCCTGCTTCGCGGCGATGGGTTGGCTGCTCGGCACGCTGCTGCGCGGCTCGCCGGCGCTGATGATGGCGCTGACCTGCGGCTTCCTGCTGGTCGGGCCGTTCCTCGCGATGGGGGTATACGACATCGCGCGCCGGCACGATCGCGCCGAGCCGGTCCGGCTCGGGGACACGATCGGATCCTGGGCCGGCAACGGGATGAACATCGCGGTGCTCGGCATCGCCCTCGGCGTCCTGATGATGCTCTGGGCACGCTCGTCCATGATGCTGATCGCCATCTTCTTTCCGGACCGGATGCCGAACGTCGCGTTGCTCCTCGACCAGTTGGCCGGCGCCGCGAACCTGCCGTTCCTGCTGACCTATGTCGCGGTCGGCGGCGTGTTCGCGACGCTGGTGTTCGCCTTCTCGGCGATCGCGATCCCGCTCATGCTCGATCGCCGGATCGACGCGATCACGGCGGTGATCGCGAGCCTGGTCGCGGTCGGCCGGAACCTGCCGGCGATGATCCTCTGGGCGGCGATCATCGTCGCACTCACCGTCGCGGGCTTCGCCACGCTGTTCCTGGGGCTGGTGGTCGCGATCCCCTGGCTCGGGCTTGCCACCTGGTACGCCTATCGGGACCTGGTCGAGCCGCCGGCGCTGGCCGCCGACGGCTTGGACCTTGGCGCGGGGACTCGCGGAGGGTAGGCCGGTAGGGGTCGTGCCCGGGGCCGGTGAGACCGGCCAAAGCGGTGTGCACTGCAACATTCTTGATCTGGGTTAAGGGCAGGTCCGGTCCTGCTGCCTAGACTCCCCGGATGGGCTCGGCACGCCACCGACGCCCCCCAAGAATCGAGAGAAGCCCCGCATGCCCCATTCCCAGCCCGAAACCTACAACGACCGGATCGTTCGAAACTTCCTGCTCGCCGCTGCCGTCTGGGGAATCGTCGGCATGTCGTGGGGCGTCTTCGCGGCGGCGCAGATGGCCTGGCCGGCGCTCAATTTCGACCTGCCCTGGCTCACCTTCAGCCGGATCCGGCCGAACCACACCTTCGGCATCATCTTCGGCTTCGGCGTCTCGGCGCTGATGGGTACCTGCTTCTACGTGGTGCAGCGCACCGGCCATACCCGGCTTGCGCTCGGGCGGCTCGCCACCCTGACCTTCTGGGGCTGGCAGCTGGTGATCGTGCTCTCGCTCACCACCATCCCGCTCGGCATCACGCAGAGCAAGGAGTACGCGGAGCCGGAGTGGCCGATCGACCTGCTGATTGCAGTGGTCTGGGTGTGCTTCGGGATCGTCTTCTTCACCACGCTCACCCGGCGCCGCATCCAGCACATCTACGTGGCCAACTGGTACTACGCCGCGCTGATCATCGCGGTCGCGCTGCTGCACATCGTCAACAACCTGGCATTGCCGGTTTCCCTGACCAAGTCCTATCCGATCTACTCGGGTGTGGTCGATGCTATCGTGCAATGGTGGTACGGCCACAATGCGGTCGCCTTCGTGCTGACCGCGGGCTTCCTCGGCATGATGTTCTACTTCGTGCCGCGCCAGGCGCAGCAGCCGCTCTGGAGCTACCGCTTCTCCATCGTCAACTTCTGGGCGCTGATCTCGGTCTACATGTGGGCCGGCTCGCACCACCTGATCTATACCGCGCTGCCGGACTGGGTGCAGTCGGTGGGGATGGTGTTCTCGCTGATCCTGCTCATGCCCAGCCTCGGCACCGCCGCCAACGGGCTGATGACCTTCAACGGCTCCTGGCACCGCCTGGCCACGGACCCGGCGGCCAAGTTCATGGTGATGTCGCTCGTCTTCTATGCCGCCTCGACCTTCGAAGGCTCGATGATGGCGATCAAGTCGGTCAACTCGCTGTCGCACTATACCGACTGGACCGTGGCCCACGTGCATTCGGGGGCGATCGGCTGGGTCGCCATGATCACCATCGGCTCGCTCTACGCCATGGCCCCGCGGGCGCTGGGTGTTCCGGCGATGCATTCGCGCAGGGCCATGGAGCTGCACTTCTGGATGCACGTGACCGGGCTGCTGCTCTACGTCTTCGCGATGTGGGCCTCGGGCGTGACCGCGGGCCTGATGTGGCGCGACACGCAGCCGGACGGATCGCTCACCTATGCCTTCATCGACAGCCTGCTCGCGATCACGCCCTACTACGTGATCCGGTTCCTCGGCGGGCTGCTGGTGCTCGGCGGCATGGTGGTGATGGCCTGGAATCTCTGGCACACCGCATCCCCGGCGCGCAGGCACCTGATCGTGCCGATCATCGTCCCGATCCCCGAGCCGGAGCCGCACCAGCAGCCGGCTCCGCTGCCGGCGGCAACCTGATCGGCTGCCCAGGACCGATCGCTCCTCCCGGAACACGCAACGAACACGCACAGAACAGGCACAGAACAGGCACAGAACACGCAACCCATGGGACTCAGGTATCAGCATTTCGAGAAGATCGAGAAGCACGCGGGACTGCTCGCCGTGCTGATCGCGGTGATGGTGTCGCTCGGCGGGCTATCGGAGATCACGCCCCTCTTCGCCAATGCGCACGACGTGAAGCCGGCGCCGGGCGTCGTGCCCTACGATCCGCTGCGGCTCGCCGGCAAGGACATCTACGTCCGTGAAGGCTGCTACGCCTGCCACTCGAAGATGGTGCGCGCCCAGCGCTTCGAGACGCAGCGCTACGGTGAGCATTCGGTGGCGGGCGAATCGATCTACGACCGCCCGTTCCAGTGGGGGTCGAAGCGCACCGGTCCGGACCTCGCGCGGGTCGGCGGGAAGTACTCCGACCAGTGGCATCGCATCCACCTGGAGAATCCGCAGAAGGTGGTTCCCGAGTCCAACATGCCCGGCTATCCGTGGCTGCTCACCGAGCGCGTGGACGCGGCCGACATCCAGGCGCGCATGCGCACGCTGAGAAGGCTCGGTGACCCGTACAGCGACGCCGACATCGACGGGGCGGCCGCCGCCCTGCAGGGCAAGACCGCGATGGACGCGCTCGTGGCCTATCTGCAGGGCCTCGGGGTGAGCAGCGCGCCGGCGGCCGCCGACGACAAGGCGCCGCCGCCGCAGGCGACCGCGCCACGAGGGAGCGACGCGCGATGAACCTCGGCAACTGGGGGCATGTGTTCGGCGTGGTGACCGTCGTCCTGATGATCGTCTTCGTGGGCATCTGGTACTGGGCGTGGCGCCCGCGCCATCGGCGGACTTTCGAGCGGCTCGCGACCATGCCGCTCGAGGACCTGACTCACGACAAGCCCGACGCCGCCGCGCACGGCCATGCCGCGCGCCGCCGAACCGGCGGCACGGCGGCGCGGGCGCAGGGCGAGCAGCAGCGGGCGTCGAAGCCGGAGTCAGCCCGATGAGCACCTTCTGGTCCACCTGGGTGATCGTCCTTGCGTTCGTCACCTTCTGCATCGGCTTCTTCCTGCTCTGCTGGGCCCCCTGGGTCCGCATTCCGACGCGGGAGGACGGCACCACCACGCACGTCTGGGCGCACGGCGTCCTTCGCGAGGGGGTGAGGCAACTGCCTCGCTGGTGGCTGGTGCTCTCCTTCGCCGCGTTCTTCGCTGCGGCCTTGTACGTGGTGCTGTTCCCGGGGCTCGGCAACTACCGGGGCCTGCTCGGCTGGACCTCGGAGCAGGCGCTGCAGGAGGACCTCGCCGCCCACCAGGCGAAGGTCGCGGCGCTGTCGGCCCGCATCGGGCAGGCACCGGTCACCGCGCTCGCTTCGGACCCGGACGTGGTCCGCATCGGGTCGCGCCTCTTCCTGGACAACTGCTCCGCCTGCCACGGCCGTGACGCACGCGGCGTGAGCTCGATGGGCACGCCCGACCTGCTCGATCCCGACTGGCTCCACGGCGGCACGCCGGAAGCGGTCACCACGAGCATCCTGGACGGCCGCCAGGGCGTCATGCCGCCCTTCGGGTCGAGCCTCGCCAGTGCCGACATCACCAACGTCGCGCACTATGTCGCGAGCCTCTCGGGCACCGCGCGTGACCCGGTCAAGGCCGCGCTCGGCAAGCCGGTGTTCCAGAACTGCGCGGCCTGCCACGGCGCGGACGGGAAGGGCAATCCAGCGCTTGGCGCGCCGGACCTGACGGACGCGGTCTGGCTGTACGGCGGATCGATCGCGGAGATCGAGAAGACGGTTCGCGGCGGTCGCCAGGGCAGCATGCCCGCCTGGCGCGATCGTCTCGGCGAGGACGGCGTCAAGGCGATCGCGGCCTGGATCGCACGCAACGGCGGGATCGATGCCTCGGCCAGGTGAGGGGGGAGGGCGGACCGGCGGTCCGTGGCGGCAGCCGGTGGTGTGGCTCGCGCTGCTCGTCTTCCTCGCCTCGCTCGCCGGCTGCATCGTCACGATCGTGCTTGCGCTGCAGGCGGACGATCCATCGGATGCGATGACGACGCAGGAGCGGCTCTTCCGGGTGCCGGTCTCACGGGTCCAGCAGTGACCGCCATCGCGCAGCGCGGCGAAGCGAGCCTCGCCCCGACGGCGACCTGCTGGCATTGCGGTGATCCGATGCCTGCGGCCGGCGGCTGCTTCGCCATGGTCGGCGGGCGGGAGCGCGCGATGTGCTGCCAGGGCTGCCGGGCGGCCGCGCAGTGGATCGAGCAGCTCGGGCTCGGCGACTACTACCGGCTGCGCGAGCGCTCGCCGGGACGCCTGCGCGGCGGCGGCGACGGTCGCGCCGGCAAGGCCTTCCTGGGCAGCACGTCCGCGATCCCGCCGGCCTCGTCCGGCGAGGACCGCGGCGCCTTCCCCGGTCTCGGCCTCGAGCGGCACGTCGTGCGCGCGCTCGACGGCGGGCTGGCCGAGGTGATGCTGCTGGTCGACGGACTCCGCTGCGCCGCCTGCGTGTGGCTGATCGAGCGGGCAGTGGGGGCGCTGCCCGGTGTCGCTTCGGTCCAGGTCAACCCGACGGCACGCCGTGCCCGGATCGTCTTCGATGCCGGCCGCAGCTCGCTCGCGGCGCTGCTGGAGACCATCGCGCGAGCCGGCTACCGGCCGCTGCCGCTCGATGCGTCCGCGCTCGACGATGCGCGGCGGCGCGAGTCGCGGGACGCGCTCAAGCGGCTGCTGGTCGCCGGCTTCGGCGCCATGCAGTCGATGATGTACGCGACGGCGCTCTACGTCGGCGCGGTCGACGCGATGGACGACGCGGCGCGGGCGCTCTTCCGGTGGCTCGGCTTCCTGGTGGCGACACCGGTGGTGCTCTATGCCGCGCGGCCGTTCTTCGCCGGCGCGATCCGCTCGCTCGCCGCGCGCCGGATCGGCATGGACGTGCCGGTCGCGCTCGCGATCGCCGCGATCTACGCGGCGAGCCTGTATGTGGCGCTGCGCGGTGGCGCCGAGGTCTACTTCGACTCGGTCAGCATGTTCGTCTTCTTCCTGCTCTGCGGCCGCTATGTCGAAATGCGGGCGCGCCATCATGCCGGTGACCTGACCGATGCGATCGCCCGGTTGACGCCCGCGGTCGCCGAGCGTCGCCGCGCCGACGGCACCATCGATCGGATCGCCGCCGCGGACCTGGTTCCCGGCGACCGGGTCCATGTCGCGCTGGGCGAGGCGGTACCGGCAGACGGCCGGTTGCACTCGGAGTCCTGCAGGGTGGATGAATCCCTGCTGACCGGCGAATCCGAGCCGGTGATCCGGCGTCGTGGCGAAGCGCTGGTCGCCGGCAGCCTGGTCACCGCCGGGACGGCGGAGCTGGTGGTGACCCGCGTGGGTCCGGACACCGCGCTCGCCGGCATCGTCGGCCTCGTGACCCGGGCGCAGGTGCAGCGACCGAAGCTTGCGCAGGACGGCGAGCGCCTCGCCGGTTTCTTCGTCGCGCGAATCCTGGTGCTCACCGCGCTGACCGCGCTGATCTGGAGCTACTTCGACCCGTCCCGGGCCTTCGACGCCGCCGTTGCGGTGCTGGTGGTGTCCTGCCCGTGCGCCTTCGCGCTGGCCGTTCCGGCGGCGATCACCCGCACGCTCGCCGTGCTGGCCAGGCGCGGCACGCTGGTGGTCAAGCCGGACGCGGTCGATGCACTCGCGGGCGCCACCCACGTGGTCTTCGACAAAACCGGCACGCTCACCGAGCGGCGCCTCGCCGTTCAGCGGGTGCACCTGCCGGGGCGGGGAATCGACCGGGAGGCTGCGCTGCGCATGGCGGCGCTCCTCGCGCGCGAGAGCCGGCTTCCCGCCTCGGAGGCGATCGTGGCAGCCCAGGCGGCCGCTGCGGCCGGCCCGCAGGCCGGCAGCGCCGGGCCGCGCCATGCCGTCGTTGCCGGCCTGGTCGCGACTGCCGGCGCCGGGCTCGAAGGGACGGTGGATGGCCGGCGCCTGCGGCTCGGGCGGCCGGACTTCGCGCTGCGCGGCGCGCAGGTGCCGCCGGGCCTCGCGTCCTGCGTGGTGCTTGCCGACGAGCGCGGTGCCCTCGCGGGTTTCGAGCTCGGCGAGCGGCTGCGTCCGGGCGCCCGGGAAGCCGTCGCGGCGCTGCGCGCCCTCGGCCTCGAGCTCGAGATCCTGAGCGGCGATGCGGCCGACCGGGTGGGGCGGATCGCCGGGCAGGTCGGCATCGCGAAGTGGGGCGCGCGCCGGTTGCCGCAGGACAAGCTCGACCGGCTCGCGCAGCTGCGGGCTGCCGGCGCGCAGGTGGTGATGGTGGGCGACGGCATCAACGATGCGCCGGTGCTGGCCGGCGCGGACGTCGCGATCGCCATGGCGAGCGGCGCGGAGCTCGCCCAGGCCGGCAGCGACATCGTGCTCGCCGGCGAGAACCTCGCCGCCATCGCGCATGCGGCGGCGCTGGCCAGGCGGACGCGGGCCGTGCTGCGGCAGAACCAGCGCTGGGCGATGACCTACAACTTCGCGGTCGTGCCGCTCGCCGCCTTCGGCCTGGTGACGCCCTGGCTCGCGGCGCTCGGCATGTCGGCGAGCTCGCTGATGGTCGTGCTGAACGCGATGCGGATCGGCCGCGCGGAAGATCGCGCTAGCGACCGGAGGATGCGGCGATGACCGTGCTGCTGATGCTCATCCCGATCTCGCTGCTCTTCGTGGCCGCGGGCGCGGTCGCGTTCTTCTGGGCGGTGAACCACGACCAGTTCGACGACATGGACACCCCCGGGCTGCTGCCGCTCGCGGACAGCGACCTGGTCACGGATGGCGAGCGCGACCTGGGCAAGGTCGACGCGGAGCCGGTCCGGAGCGCAGCATGACCGTCACCGGCGCGATCACCATGCCGGCCGCGCTGCTGCTCGGGCTGGCGGCCAGCGGCCACTGCGTGGTGATGTGTGGCGGCATCGGCGGCGCGCTCGGCATGGCGACCGCCAGGGGCCGTTCGGGCCGGACGCGGGTGACGCTGCTGCTCGCTTACCAGGTCGGTCGGATCCTCTCCTACGCGATCGCGGGGCTGCTCGCCGGCGGGCTGCTCGGCGGCGTGGTTGGGGTGATCGCCGCGGTTGACTTCGCGGCGGTGAGCGCCGGCCTTCGCCTGCTTGCCGCGGCGGCGTTGCTGGTTGCCGCGGCGGTCGCCTTCGGCCTCCTGCGCGACAACGGATTCGGCGCCGGCAGCGCATTGTGGCAACGGCTCGCGCCGCTCGGTCGCCGACTGCTGCCGGTGACCACGCTGCCGCGGGCGCTCGCCTTCGGCATGATCTGGGGCTGGATGCCGTGCGGCTTCGTGTACTCGGTGCTGTTGCTGGCGATCATCGCGGCCGATCCGCTGTACGCTGCCGGCACCATGCTCGCCTTCGGGCTCGGCACGGTGCCCGCGATGCTCGCCACCGCCATCGGCGCGCCGCAGCTGCTGCGGTTCGCCGGTCGACCCTGGGCGCGCCAGGCGGCCGGTGCCATCCTGCTCGCCGGCGCGGTGCTCACCTTCGTGGCCCCGTGGCTGCCGGCGGGGCACGGCAGCCACCCCGGCAACGACGGGGAGGGCTCTACGACGGAGATGCCGCACCTGCATTGACGCCACCGTGCAGCGGCAGCGTGCGATGCCGGTAGCGGTCCCGCCAGCCATGGCCCGCGATCCAGTCGAGCAGCGAGGCCGCCGAGGGCTCGGTCCCCTGGAGCGCGTGGAAGCATCGCCATGCCAGTGCGAAGGTGCACGAGATCAGCGGCGCCTCGCCGATGCGCGGCCTGGCAAGGATCGCGCGCAGGGTCGGGAGGCCGGTGCCGAGCAGGACGACGGCATCGAAGCGCCCCTGCAGGCTGTCGAGGGCGTGCACCGCCGCGTCCGAGCCCAGGCTGTAGACCGGGTGCTTCCCGGAGGCATCGCTCGCGATCGCGACCACCGCGTCGACCACGAGGTCCCGCGATCTCCAGTACCCGACGCTGTGCCGGGTCAGCGGTTCCGGATAGGGCGACACGAGCGCGATATGCCGGGCGTCGATCGCTCGGAGCGCGTCGACCACCGACCGGGCGGAGCTGGTGACATGGCATCCGGCCTGCTTCGAGAGGCGGCGAAGCATCTCGTCTTCCCGCTCGCGCCCGGCCAGGTAGGACGAACCCGTGCAGGCAAACCCGAGCGCGCGAAGCGGCACGCCCGCGAACTGCCGCGTCGTCGTCTCGAGCGTCTCGAAGTAATCCACCAGGCGCTCCTCGATCGTCGCGCGCGGGCTCGTCAGCCGTGCGGCCAACTGGCCGACGCCGGGCGGAAACAGGATCGCGCATTCCGATTCCACCACGGTGTTCGCCTGCGGAGTCAGCAGGCCGACGAAGCCCAGGGGCGCGTACTCGATCGACAAGGGTTGTCTCCGGACGAGGTGTCTGAAAGAATCTTACGCTCTGGACCGATGGAGGCTCGCCATGCGGATCTGCCGTCTCGTGACGTCGACGCTGCTGTCCATGGCGATGCTCCAGCCTGCGCTGGCCTTGGCCGAGTCGTGGCCAAGCCGCCCGGTCAAGTTCGTGGTTCCTTTTCCGCCCGGCGGGACCGCCGATCTGCTCGGGCGCCTGGCTGCGAAGGAAATGCAGTCGACCCTTGGCCAGCCGGTCGTGGTCGAGAACCGCACCGGCGCCGGTGGCGTGATCGGCAGCGATTCGGTTGCCAAATCCGCGCCGGACGGATACACGCTGGTGCTGTCCAATATCGCGTCGCATGCGATCGGCGCGAGCGTATACGCCAAGCTGCCGTACGATCCGGTGAAGGACTTCACGCACATCGGCCTGATCGCGGGCGTGCCCAGCGGCTGCTCGCCGGCTACGCCGGTGGCCGCACCGACGCGCTGATCATGCGGGTCGCGGACATCCAGCTCTCCTTCCCGGCCATCCTGCTCGCGCTGATACTGCTCGCGTTCCTCAAGCCCGGCATCGGCAACATCGTGATCGCGCTGGTCGCGGTGCAGTGGGCCTACTACGCGCGGACGACCCGCGGCGCGGCGATGGTCGAGCGCCGCAAGGAGTACATCGAGGCGGCGCGCGGGCTCGGCCTGTCGCCGGCCCGGATCCTCTTCCGGCACCTGTTGCCGAACTGCCTGCCGCCGCTCATCGTGGTCGCGGCGCTGCAGGTCGCCTCGGCGATCGCGCTCGAGGCGACCCTGTCGTTCCTCGGGCTCGGCGTGCCGGTGACCGAGCCGTCGCTGGGCCTCCTGATCTCGAACGGCTTCCGCTACCTGCTCTCCGGCCAGTACTGGATCAGCTTCTTTCCCGGCGTCGCGCTCCTCGCGACCATCGTCGCGATCAACCTGGTGGCGGACCGGCTGCGCGACGTCCTCAACCCGCGGCTCCAGTCGCAGTGAAGGCGATGGAGCCCGGATCCAATCGCTCGGTACCGACGCTGGTGGTGGAGAACCTGCGCACGCACTTCTTCACCCGCGCCGGCGTGGTGAAGGCGGTGGACGGCGTCGGTTTCACCGTCCGGGCCGGCGAGGTCATGGGCCTGGTCGGCGAATCCGGCTCCGGCAAGTCCATGACCGGCTACTCGATCATCGGGCTGGTCGACCGGCCCGGGCGGATCGTCGACGGCCGGGTGCTGCTCAAGGGCGAGGACTTGCGGACCTTCTCGCAGAAGCGGCTGCGGTCGGTGCGGGGCAACCGGATCGCGATGATCTTCCAGGACCCGATGATGACGCTCAATCCGGTCATGCGCATCGACGCCCAGATGATCGAGGCGATCACCGCCCATCGCCCGGTGTCCCGGCAGGCGGCGCGCGAGCGCGCGCGCGAAGCGCTGGTCCGGGTGGGCATCCCGTCGCCGGACGAGCGGCTCGAAGCCTATCCGCACCAGTTCTCCGGCGGCATGCGCCAGCGGGTCGCGATCGCGATCGCGCTGCTGAACGAGCCCGACCTCATCATCTGCGACGAGCCGACCACCGCGCTGGACGTCACCATCCAGGGCCAGATCCTCTACGAGATGCAGAAGCTCTGCCGCGAGTCGGGCACCGCGCTCATCTGGATCACCCACGATCTGTCGGTGGTCGCCGGGCTCGCCGACACGGTCAGCGTGATGTACGCCGGCCGGATCGTCGAGTCGGGGTCGGTCGCGGCGGTGCTGGAGACGCCGCGGCATCCGTACACCGCCGGCCTGATCGCCTCGACCCCGGCAGCCGCGACCCGACGGGGCCATCCGAAGGGCGAGCCGCTTGCCCAGATCCCCGGCATGACGCCGTCGCTGTTGCGGCTGCCGTCGGGCTGCGCGTTCCGCACCCGCTGCTGGCGGGCCACCGGGATCTGCGAGACCGAGCCGCCGTTCCGTCGCCAGCCCGACGGCACCTTGCTTCGCTGCTTCCATCCGCTCGAGTCCGGCGCGCAGGCGCCGGCGTCGCCTGTCGCGCTTCGGGACGAGGGCGCGGTAAGGTGAATCCTGCACTCCAGTCGCAGGCGCGCCGCCCGGCCGCCGACGATCGCCGCCCGATCCTCGAGCTGCGTGACGTCTCCAAGCACTTCGTCAAGCGGCTCGATCTGGCCGGCAAGGCCGCCCGCGCACTCGGTTCGAAGTTGTCGGAGGAAGTGGTGCATGCGGTCGACCATGTCGATCTCGCCATCCGGTCCGGCGAGGTGGTCGGCCTGGTCGGGGAATCGGGCTGCGGCAAGAGCACGCTCGGCCGGCTGGCGGTCGGCCTGTATCCGCTCTCCGGCGGGGCACGCATCTGGAAGGGCGTCGACCTCGCCACCTCGCGGCAGGCCGAGCGCGAGGCGCGGCTCGCGATCCAGATGATCTTCCAGGACCCGTACGCGTCGCTCAATCCGCGCATGCGGGTCACCGACATCGTCGGCGAGGCGCCGGTCGCGCACGGGATGGTCCGCGCCGCGGACCAGCAGGACCATGTCGCCGACCTGCTCGCGCGGGTCGGCCTGGACGGCTCGCTGCAGCGCCGTTTCCCGCACCAGTTCTCCGGCGGGCAGCGGGCGCGCATCGGCATCGCGCGGGCGCTCGCGGTGAAGCCGGAGTTCCTGGTCTGCGACGAGGCGGTCGCCGCGCTGGACGTCTCCATCCAGGCACAGGTGCTGAACCTCTTCATCCGCCTGCGCAACGAGCTCGACCTCACCTATCTCTTCATCAGCCACGACCTCGGCGTGGTGCGCCACCTCTCCGATCGGGTGGTGATCATGTATCTCGGGCGGGTGGTGGAATCCGCGCCGGCCGAGGCGCTCTTCGAGGCGCCGAACCATCCGTACTCGCAGGCGTTGCTCGCGGAGGCGCCGACGCTCGAGGTCCGCAAGAAGACCTTCGTCGCGATCCAGGGCGAGATCCCGTCGCCGCTGCATCCGCCGTCCGGCTGCCACTTCCATCCGCGCTGCCCGCATGCGGGCAAGGTGCCGGGCCGGCGCTGCAGCACCGAGAAGCCCCTGCTCAGGGAGATCGCGCCGCAGCGGTTCTCCGCCTGCCACCTGAACGACTGAGTAACCGTGTTGAAAGTCAAGCAATGAGAGGCTGATCTTGACCGTTCCGGTGGTCTCGGGTGATGGCATTGAGGTGGGTGATCAGCTTGCGCATGCAAGCGATCAAGGCCACCTTTTTGA
>JAEWEW010000012.1 GCA_023389175.1 Pseudomonadota bacterium
ACCGAGGTGCCGCTCGCCAGGGTGGCGGACGCGATCGCGCTGGTCGGTCTGTTCGCCGTGGCCCGGGTCTTCATCTCCCTCGCCGCGATGGACGTCGGCACCGCCTTCGGCGCCATGGGCGCGCGCCGCGAGATGCTGGTGGGATTCCTGGCCGAGCCGGCGCTGCTGATGGTGCTGTTCCACGCCTCGCTCATCTCCCGGTCGACCTCGCTGGCCACCATCGTGGATACGCTGACGACCCGGGAGCTGGTGATCTATCCCGGCCTCGCCTTCACCGGCGTCGCCTTCACCATGATCTCGCTCGCCGAGAACGCGCGGGTGCCCGTGGACAACCCGGCCACGCACCTCGAGCTCACGATGATCCACGAGGCGATGGTCCTGGAGTACTCCGCCCGGCATCTCGCACTGATCGAATGGGCGGCGAGCCTCAAGCTGTACGCCTATTCGTGCATCGGCCTGGCCCTCTTCGTCCCCTGGGGCGTTGCTTCCGGCCACTCGCTGCAGGGGCTGCTCGTGGCCCTGCCGGCGCTGGTGGCCAAGCTCGCCGTCGGCGGCGCCGCACTGGCCGCCCTGGAGACCGCGAGCGCCAAGATGCGGATCTTCCGCGTGCCCGAGTTCCTCGCCACCGCGTTCCTGCTCGCGGTGATCGGCATGCTGGTCCACATCCTGCTCTTCGCGGGGGAATGACGAGCATGCACGCACAACCGCCCGAAGTGCGCGCTCCATCCCTCCGGAAGGATATTGGCCTTCGCGACCGGAGCGCAGTCCGTTGAACGGGCTGGCCAACCAGTTCATCAACCTGCTCGGCGCAGTGCTGCTGATGCTGGCCTTCGCCATGATCTCGCAGCGGCGCATCCTCTCGCTCATCCGCCTCTTCACCCTGCAGGGCGCGATCCTCGTGCTGTCCACCCTGATGGTGGGATACGCGACCGGGCAGGTGCACCTCTATGCATCGGCGGCGATCACGCTGGCGCTGAAGGTGGTGCTCATTCCGATGCTGCTGCACAGGGTGGTGTCGCGGCTCGACATACGGTCCGAGGTGGAGACGCTCATCAACATCCCCACCATCATGCTGATCGGGATCCTGGTGGTCATCCTTTCGTTCAACCTGGCGTTGCCGGTGGCGAAGCTCTCCACCTCGCTCGCCGGCGGCACGCTCGGCATCGCGCTGGCGTGCGTGCTGCTCTCCTTCATGATGATGATCACCCGGGCCAGGGCGGTTCCGCAGGTGATCGGCTTCCTTGCGATGGAGAACAGCCTGTTCTTCGCGGCGACCTCCGCGACATACGGCATGCCGATGGTGGTGGAGCTGGGCGTGGCGCTCGACGTGCTGATCGGGGTCCTGATCCTCGGTGTATTCATCTTCCAGATCCGCGAGCAGTTCGACAGCCTCGACATCCGCCACCTAGAGAAGTTGAGAGACGAATGAAGGCGCTCTACTTCTTGCTGGGCATTCCGCTGCTGGGCGGGTTCGTGCTCGCGCTGGTGGGGCATCGGGACCGGGCGCGCGACCTCAATGTCGCGTTCAGCCTGGGGACGCTCCTCGCCGCGGCCGTGCTTACCGGGGAGGTGGTCTCCGAAGGCTCCCGCTTCGCCTGGAACAAGGAATTCTTCATCGATCCGCTCAACGTGTTCCTGGTGACGCTGACCGCCTTCGTCGGCTTCACCACGGCGCTCTTCTCGCGCCCCTACATGCAGGTGGAGCGCGACCGCGGCAAGATGACGCCGCGTCGGCTGCGCCTCTACCACAGCATGTACCAGGCGTTCACCTTCACCATGCTGCTTGCGCTCACCACCAACAACATGGGCATCCTCTGGGTGGCGATGGAGGCCGCCACGCTGACCACCGTGCTGCTGGTGAGCGTGTATCGCACCCCTGCGAGCCTGGAGGCGGCGTGGAAGTACTTCATCCTGTGCGGGGTCGGCATCGCCCAGGCGCTTTTCGGCACGGTGCTGCTCTACATGGCCGCGGAGAAGGTGCTCGGCCACGAGGGCGGAGCGCTGCTGTGGAGCAACCTGGAGGCGGTGAGAGGGCAGCTCGACCCGGGCATCGTCACGCTCGCCTTCGTGTTCCTGTTCATCGGCTACGGCACCAAGATCGGCCTGGTGCCGCTGCACAACTGGCTGCCAGACGCGCATGCCGAGGGCCCCACGCCGGTCTCCGCCGTGCTGTCCGGGCTGCTGCTCAACGTCGCCCTGTACGCCGTCCTGCGCTGCAAGGTGCTGACCGACGGCGCGCTCGGCAGCGGTCTCACGTCGAAGCTGATGATCGGCTTCGGCTTGCTCTCGGTGGTGACCGCGGTGTTCTTCCTGATCAGGCAGCGCGACATCAAGCGGATGTTCGCCTACTCCTCGATCGAGCACATGGGGCTGATGACATTCGCCTTCGGCCTGGGCGGCCCGATCGCCACCTACGCCGGTCTCCTGCACATGACGGTGCATTCGCTGGTCAAGTCGGCCATCTTCTTCGCAGTGGGCCACGCGTCGCAGACGGCGGGCAGCCAGTCGATGGACGAGATCCGGGGCCTGATCCGCGTCAGTCCGACGGTGGGTTGGGGCCTCACGCTGGGCGCGCTCGCCATCCTCGGCATGCCGCCGTTCGGGGTCTTCGCGAGCGAGTTCCTCATCATCACCAGCGCGATGAGCCTGCAGCCCTGGGCGACGCCTTTCCTGCTGCTCGCGCTCGGCGTCGCCTTTGCGGCCGTGTTCAGCCGGGTGCAGCCGATGGTGTTCGGCGAGTCGTCGCTGCAGCCGCTGCCGCACCCGCCGGCGCTCGTCCCCGTGTTCCTGCATCTCGGCCTCGGCCTGGCCCTTGGCCTGTACGTGCCGTCGTACCTGGACGGCTGGTTCCGCCAGGCGTCGCGCCTGCTGGGGTAGGGCGGTCCGGATGATCCAGGGAGTGGAGCTCGACCTCGCGCGGATCCAGGGGCCGCTGCGGATCTGGCGCGGGGTGGTGGATGAGAAGCGCTGGAGCGCCGCCGCGGAGGCCGTCGCGCGGGCGGGCGGCCGGCTTGTCGCGCTTTGGGGGCTCGAGCGAGGAATGCCGCCGGAATTCGAGCGGCGGGACGTACAGGCCGGACACCTCGTCGCGGCCGTCGCCTATGCGTTGCGTGACGGGTTGCTGTGGCTCGAGCTGCCCCTGCCGCCGGGCACCGACGAATATCCCGACGTCTCGCAGTGGTTCCCGTCGGCGGGCCGGATGCAGCGGGCCGCCGCGGACCTGGTTGGCATCACCGCGCGCGGTGCGTCGGATTGGCGCCCGTGGCTCGATCACGGCCACTGGCTCGAAGGCCGTTCGCCGCTTCGCACAGGAGCACCGGCAGCCGGCGCCGACGGACGGCGCGCCGCGATGGCGCGGGAAGGGTCGAAGGGCGGGGTGTCGAGCGAGCAACATGACGGAGAGCCATATCCGTTCGTGCGGGTCGAAGGCGACGGCGTGCACGAGATTGCGGTCGGGCCGGTCCATGCCGGCATCATCGAGCCGGGCCACTTCCGCTTCTCCGTGGTCGGGGAAAAGGTCCTGCGCCTCGAGGAGCGCCTGGGCTATGTGCACAAGGGCATCGAGCGTCGCATGAGCGAGCTCGGTCCGCTCGAGGCGCATCGCCTGGCCGGCCGCGTCTGCGGGGACTCGACGGTGGCCTTTGCCTGGGCGTACTGCATGGCGCTCGAGTCCGCCGCCGGTATCACGGTGAGCGGACGCGCCGAGCGCCTGCGCGCGCTGATGCTCGAGCGGGAACGGGTGGCCAACCACCTCGGCGACCTGGGGGCGCTGGGCAACGACGCCGGCTTCGCGCTGGCGCTCGCGCAGTTCTCGCGGCTACGCGAGGACTGGCTGCGACTCTCGAACGAAGTCTTCGGCCACCGCCTGACCATGGACCGGGTGGTACCGGGCGGCGTGGCAGTGGATCCGGCTGCCGCCGCGCTCGATCGTATCGCCCGCCAGTGCGACGCGATCGAGACCGAGGCTCAGGCACTGGCGGCCATCTACCGCGAGCACGCCGGCCTGCAGGATCGCTTCGCAGGAACCGGCCGTGTGGCCCCCGACCTGGCCGCGCGCCTCGGACTCACGGGGCTCGCGGGGCGCGCGAGCGGACAAGGGCGGGACTTGCGGGTGGACCAGCCCTCGCGGCCGTACGATGCGCTCGCCGTGCGCATCGCGACGCGCCGCGGCGGCGACGTGGCCGCCCGCGTGGAAGTCCGCTTCGCGGAGCTGTTCGAGTCGCTTCGCCTGATTCGCGCCCTCTGCGGCGACGTGCCGGCCGCCCTGCGAGGCGGCCATGCCGTGGTGCCGGTGCCGCTGCCCGCGGGCCGGGCCTTCGGCGCGGGCTGGGTGGAAGGGTGGCGCGGCGAGGTCTTCGTGGCGCTCGAGCTCGGCGAGGCAGGCACGATCGCACGTTGCCACCTCCATGATCCATCCTGGCACAACTGGCCGGTGGTGGAGCATGCGGTGATCGGCAACATCGTTCCCGACTTCCCCTTGATCAACAAGTCGTTCAATCTCAGCTATTCGGGGCATGACCTCTGATGTGGCGAATCGTCAGGCAGATCGTACGCACGGGCGTCAGGACGGAGCCGATGGCAGCCGACGGCGCCGCGCGACAACTCGGGCGACAGGAGGCGCGCAGCATGCCGGAGTCGGCCGCCGCTTCCCCGGGTGGCGCGACGGAGGGCGACGCGCAGCGGATCCACGACGACATCCTGGCCATCCTCGGCCGCGCGCTCGCCATCCGCATGGTGGACGCGGGCTCCTGCAACGGGTGCGAGCTGGAGCTGCACGCACTCGGCAATCCGTACTACAACATCGAGGGCCGTGGCATCAGGTTCGTGGCGAGCCCGCGCCATGCGGACATGCTGCTCGTGACCGGGCCGGTATCGCGCAACATGGCCGAGGCGCTGCGCCGCACCTACGATGCGGTGCCGGACCCAAAGCTGGTCGTGGCCGTCGGCGACTGCGGTTGCACGGGTGGCATCTTCGGGGAGAGCTACGCGAGCTGCGGGCGGGTCGCCAACGTGGTTCCGGTCGACTTCGCCATCGAGGGCTGCCCGCCGGCGCCCGCGGTCATCCTGGCCGGGGTGCTCGAGGCGGTGCGCCGCCGCGCCTGACTGCTGGACAAGCGCCTTTCATTGCGTTGGCGCCGACGAGCCCACGACCGCGCTCGACGTGACGACGCAGGCCCAGATCCTGGACCTGCTGCGCAAGCTCCAGCGCGAGCGCGGCATGGCGATCACGGCCGGCGGGCGAGGGGCGGCGGGGGGCAACGGCGTCGCCCGGGGAGCCGGCGGGCGGGCCGGGGGGCGGAGGGGGCGGTCGGCGCTGGCGCGCCGACTTCCCTGCGCTGCTCGGACG
>JAEWEW010000014.1 GCA_023389175.1 Pseudomonadota bacterium
GCACCTTCCACTTCCCGTGCGAAGGACGCGGTGAGCGAGGCGCCTTCGCGCGAGACCCAGGCGCGCTGCCGGCGGCCACGGCCCGCGGTCTGCCGCCGGGCAACCAGCCAGATCGCCGCGGCTGGGCTGCCGGGCGGAAGCAGCGGATCGCGCCGCAGCAGCTCGCTGTTGGTGGAATCCACCTCGTCGACCGTCTCGACCAGCAGCCTGCGTCCCGGATCCTCGGTTGCCATGCGGGCAGTCTAGCGTATGCTCCGCGCGATGATCGACGGCTCGCCGCCCGCCCGACACCCCCCGTTCCTGATACGCCTGCTCGCGCTGGCGGTCGCCATCGCCATCGCCTACGTTTCGCTTCATCCGCTGTCGGATTGGCGCCTGCGCCAGCCGTCGGCGCTCGCCTTCCTCTCCCAGGGCTTCCCGCGCTTCTACAGCCAGGCGGACATCGCCTCCAACATCGCCGCCTACGTGATCCTGGGCGTGCTGGTCGCACTCGGCTGGTATCCCCGCCGACGCGGCTGGCTGGCGATCCCGCTGGCGGCGGCCGCGGGCCTGCTGCTGTCCCTCTGCCTGGAGACGCTGCAGTCCTATCTGCCCACGCGCGTACCCACCCTGATGGACGTCGCGGCGAACTTCGGCGGCGCCGCGATCGGGGGGCTGCTCGGGGCGCTGGTCGCCCGGTTTCGGCGCCACCGGGTCGCCGGCCGGATCCCCGCCAGCCTGCAATGGCACGAGCAGGGGCTGGCGCTCGGATGGGTGCTGCTGGTCATCTGGCTGCTGGCCCAGCTGCCGACCCAGCGGCTGCTCTTCTCCACCGGCCATCTGCAGGCCTGGCTGAGCGCGACCCTGCCGGACCTTGCCCAGGCGCTGCCCGGCTTCGCAAGCGAACCCGGCGAGGTCGGCCGGCTCGGCGTGCTGGTGCCCGAGGCGCTGCGCTCGGTGCACGAATCGCTCGCCATCGCGGCCATGGTCTGCATCGTGGGTGTGCTGGTGATGGACCTGGTGCAGTCGGCAGGCTGGCGGGTCGCCTGGATCACCGGCCTCCTGGCGCTGGCGCTCGGCCTGCGCATCGCCTTCTCGCCGCGCTTCGAGACGGCGCGCCGTCTCGCCGTCTGGTTCACCTCCGGGGCTCAGGCCGGCGTGCTGCTGGCGGCACTGGCGCTGTACCTGATCGGGGCCTTCGAGCGACGAACACGGCTCGCGGTCGGGATCGCCCTCGTGTTTGCGGGGCTCGCACTGGTCAACGTCGCACCGGTCGACCCATTCTTCGAAACCAGCCAGGCAGCGCTGCAGTCGGCCGGAGGACCCGGACTCACGCCCAGCCTTCGAAGCCTGATCGCCGCACTGGGCGCCTTCTGGCCGATGTTGGCGCTCGCTTACTTCGCGGGACGCTGGGGCGCGATACAGGCACGCCGGTAAGCACGGCCCCCGCAGCAGGCGCGTTCGACACATCCTGCAATCGTTGACACGTCGGCGACACGCAACAGCCGACGCCCGGATTTCGTCCCTGCTGCCGACGTCGGACCACAATGCAGGGGACAATGGAAAGGAAACTGGCGAGCCACGACCCGTGGCGCCGTGCCCTCGCGCCGGCGGCCGCTGTCGTCGCCTGCGCGGCACCTGCCGGGCGGCTCGCCGGACGTACTCCTTGCCGGACATCGACGTGCCATCCTTCTACAAGCATCACATCTTCTTCTGCCTCAACAAGCGCGACGGTGGTCGCGAATGCTGCCAGGACAAGGGGGCGGAGGACATGCAGTCCTACGCCAAGAAGCGGGTCAAGCAGTTGGGCCTCGCCGGTCCCGGCCAGGTGCGGGTCAACAAGTCCGGCTGCCTCGACCGCTGCGAGCTGGGACCGGTTGCCGTGGTCTATCCGGACAACGTCTGGTACACCTACATCGACGAGATCGTCGAGTCGCACCTGCGCGACGGCAAGCCGGTGGAGCGACTGCGGCTTCCGGACGCGTAGGCGTCCCGGACCGGGCTCGTGCGCTGATCTCGTGAACGCCGGCACCCGCGTCCTGCGCATACCCGGCCCGGTCGGCGACATCGACTGCGCGCTGGACCTGCCGCCGGATGGCCCGGCCGGCGCGATCGCCGTGGTCGCCCATCCGCATCCGCTGCATGGCGGCACCCGGGACAACAAGGTGGTGCAGACCATCGTGCGGGCGCTGCTGCAGGCGGGCTGCGCCTGCTGGCGGCCGAATTTCCGCGGCGTCGGTGCGACCGCGGGCAGCTTCGACGAGGGCCGCGGCGAAACGGAGGACCTGCTCGCGGTGATCGCCCGCGCGGCCGATGACGACTCGGTCCGGCATCTGGATGCACCGCGGCCCCTCTATCTCGGCGGCTTCTCCTTCGGCAGCTTCGTGCAGGCGGAGGTCGCGCAGCGGCTGCTCGCGTCCGGCGAGGCGGTCCGCGCCGGGGTAGCGGGACCGGCCGCCCGTTTCCGGCTCGCGCCGATGGTCCTGGTCGGCACCGCGGCCTCGCGTTTCCAGGTTCCGCCGGTCGGGCCGGACGCGATCGTCATCCATGGCGAGGCGGACGACGTGGTGCCGCTCGCGGCGGTGATGGACTGGGCCCGCCCGCAGAACCTGCCGGTGGTGGTGCTGCCTGGCGCCGGCCACTTCTTCCACGGTCGCCTGACACAGGTGAAGTCGCTGATCCTGCGCAACCTCGGCCACGCCGAGGCGCCCTGAATGGTGGCCGGCGACGTCTCAGGCTTCGACGAGGCGCCGTCGCCGGAGCGCCTGCCGCCGCAGCGCCTGCCGCCGCAGCCGGAGGCCGGGCCGCCGCGGATCCGCATCTGCTTCGCCCGGACGGAGCTCGGCGACCAGCAGGTCCGTTACAACCAGCCACTGCTGCCGCTGCACATGGGTCGCCTGCTGCTGCTCTTCGAGGGGCCGCAGACAGTGGATGACCTGCGGCGGATGATCGACGAACCTTGGCTGCCGGAGGCGCTGATCGAGCTCGAGCGGCGCCGGCTGCTGCGGCGGGTGGCGCCGCCCGCGCCCAACCCGCTGGCATCGATGGCCGATTTCGCCGCGGAGCGCCGCCGCCTCGCCGCAGCCGCCGACATGGCGGCAACCGCCGCAACGCCCGAGGCCGACATGGCGGCCGCTGCGGCTGACGC
>JAEWEW010000015.1 GCA_023389175.1 Pseudomonadota bacterium
ACGCCCCGTTGAACGGCAGCGACGCGTAGTGCACGTAGACGTACCCGTTCTCCTTGAACTTCGGATGGAACGCAACCGACCAGAGCCCCTGCTCGACGAACCCGGTCTGCACGTCGCTGCCCAGCGGATTGAAGTTGGTCAGGTCCAGGAAGGGCTTGGGCAGCACCTTGCCGTCCTTGGTCACCACCCTGACCCGGCCGACTCTCTCCACCACGAATATTCTTCCGCTGCCGTCGTTGGCCGCGGTCACGCCCACCGGATCCGCGAAGCCATCGGCCACCTTGACCAGCGCAAGCTTGGGTGCGCCGGGAATGGCGCCGCCCGGTCGGGCGACCTGCTCCTTCGCCTCGGGTACCTTCTGCGCCAACGCAGGAATTGCCGCCAGGGCGCCGACCGCCAGAATCGAAAAAAGAAGGGATCGCTTCATGATTTGCCCCTCGCCAGTTGATGCTTCTTGATTGGCTCGATCCGGAACCGACCGCGCATTGCCGATCGACAGCAAATGCATCCGGGGGCAATGCGACCGGATATTCTACGACCGGCCCATCGGGAAAGAAAGCCGATGCGCCCTGCCGGTCGCTCAGGGCGAGAACTGCCTGCTCTTTATGTAGGCGACCACGTTCATCCGCTCCTCCCGACTGAAGATGTCCTTCCAGGCAGGCATCTTCTGGAAGCCGTTGGTCACGCGGTCGAAGATGAAATCGGGCTCCAGCAACGCCGGATTGAGCTTGGGCGCCTTGCCCGGATAGGCCGCATGCCCATGGCAATGGCGGCATTGGTTTGCCCAGATGGACTCGCCGCCCTTGATGTTCTCCGCGCTGGTCATGAACGCCTTGTCGAAGACCGGCTCCGAAGCCTCCGAAGTCGCCGCCGCCGGTGCGGCCTGTGCGGCCGGTGCGCCCGCCGGCGCAGCCGACTGCTGCGCGCCCGCCGTCGCCAGCAATGCGCCCACGGGCCCGGCTGCAGCCACCACGAGCATTGCGATGAGATGTCGAAAATTCATTGCAGAACCAAGCCTCCTTTCACCGGCCAAGCGCATCGGCGAGACGCGGTGCGCTTGCCGGCATTGTGGTCGCGGCCCCGGTGACGGCAACAGCGCCGTCACCGGTACGCCGATCCGGCCTATTGTGCCGGAACGATCTTGTAGATCGTGTCCAGCGAGCCATTGGGGCCGGTGGTGACCGAGGTCAGCGCATACACCTCGCCCGCGTTGTCCTGGGCGAACGCGAGCACGTACGGCTTCTTGCCGTCCATGGTTTCCACCTCCGCGACCTCCATTGTCCACTTGCCGTCACCCCCTTTGGTGGCAATGAAGATCTGACCGTCCATCTCGGCGAACGACTTGCTCCAGTCGCCGAAGATGTACTTCCCTTTCAAAGCCTCCGCCGCGCCCCGGTAGACATAGCCGCCGGTCACGGAGATGCCCATGCAGCCGTTCGGTTGCGCCGTGCAATTCTTGTACTCCAGGATCGGCTCGGTCAGCCCGGTCTTGTCGCAGGACGGGGGATGGTTATCCGGCTTGGTGTAGTCGAAGCAGTGAGACGCCTCCATCCTGCGCCAGCCGTAGTTGCCACCCTTGGTGATGATGCTCACCTCCTCGAAGCTGTTCTGCTGCACATCGCCACAGAAGAGGTCACCAGACCCGGTATCGAAGGAGCAACGCCACGGATTGCGCAGGCCGAGCGCCCAGATCTCCGGCTTGGCGTTGCGATCATTGACGAACGGGTTGTCGGGCGGGATGCCGTATGCCTTTCCGGGGCTGCGCGCGTCGACATCGATTCGCAGGATCTTGCCGTGCATGGCCGCCTTGTCCTGGCCGTTGCCCTCGGTCACGTTGTGGCCGATGCCCCAGTCGTTGGCATAGCCGCCGTCGCCCATGGAGATGTACAGCTTGCCGTCCGGCCCGAAGCCGATCCAGTGCCCGTTGTGATTGAACTGCGGCCAGGGCGTCGACAGGATGCGTCGCGCCGAGCTCGGATCAGCGACGTTGGGATCGTGGCTGGAGATCGTGTACTCCTCCACCACGTTGGTGTGGTCGTACCAGAGCATCTGGTCGAGATTGGGCCCGAAGTCGAGGTGGGCGCTGTAGGACACGTAGAACTTGCCGTTCTCCTTGAACTTCGGATGCAGGGCTATTCCGAGGAGACCCCGCTCGTCGAAGTCCGGATGCTGCTTGACGATCTTGCTGCGGATATCCAGCAAGGGCGTCGGCAGTAGCTTGCCGCCCTCGATGATCCGCACCCGGCCCCACTGTTCGATCGCGAACATGCGATTGTCGCCGGGCGGCTGCACCATCGCGAGTGGTGCATTGATGCCTGAGACGAACTTCTCCAGCTTGATCTTCGGACCCGCCGCGAGAGCCGGCGCGCTGGACGCGCCGAACACGGCAGCCGCAGCGATTGCTGCACCGATAACTGCGATTCGCATTGCTGTCCCCTTTCCTGTGATCGCGATGATCACGTTGAAGTTTCACAACGTGCTGCTTCCGCATGACTCGGTTGTTCCGGCGATGCGGTTTCTCCCTCTCTGCGTGGAGCCGGTGCTGCCGGACGCTTGACTACCGTCCGGCTACTTGATGATCAGGTCGTCCATCGAGCGGCGGTTCTTCACCGGCGCGACCAACGGCTCTCGGCCGCCGCGCAGGATGGAGTTGCCTTCGTATAGCGCCCGCTGGTCGACTGCCTGGGGCTCGAGCCAATCCGATTCCTTCATCTGGCCGCTCTGCCCATAGGCGGCGAGCGCGTTCGCATAGCAGGCGAGCCGCACCGCGTCCTCGCCGATGCCGCTCTGCAATGCAAGCCGCGCCGTCTTCGCGACACCGAGCGGCTCCGAGATGCCCCAATCGCACGCGGAATCGACGATCACCCGGGTGGCCCCGTACTGGCGCAGGATCTCCACCATCCTCGCGTTGCCCATCTTGGTGCTCGGATAGATGGAGAATGCCGCCCAGAAGCCGCGGTCGAGCACCTCCCTGACGGTCTCCTCGTTGTTGTGATCGACCACCACCTTGGACGGATCCAGTCCATGCTCGATGCAGACGTCCATCGAACGGCTGGTGCCCCGCTTCTTGTCGCGATGTGGGGTATGGATCATGACCGGCAGGTCCAGCTTCTTCGCGAGCTCGAGCTGGAGCCGGAAGTACCTGTCTTCCAGCTCGGTCTGCTCGTCGTAGCCGATCTCGCCGATGGCGACCACGCCCTCCTTCAACGCGAAGCGCGGAATCAGCTCCATGACGCCTTCGGCCAGCTCCTCGTTGTTTGCCTCCTTGGAGTTCAGGCCGATGGTGCAGTAGTGGCGCATGCCGAACTGGCTTGCGCGGAAGCGCTCGAAGCCGACGATCGACGAGAGATAGTCGAGGTAGGAACCGACATTGGTGCGGGGCTGTCCCAGCCAGAAGGCGGGCTCGATCACCGCCACCACGCCGGCGGCGGCCATCGCCTCGTAGTCGTCCGTGGTGCGGGAGATCATGTGGGCATGCGGATCGATGAGCATCATGGCGCGGACTCTCGGGTATCGGAACTCAGGTGCAGATGACGGGCAAGGTCGCGTGCTACGACAGCGCGGACCAGGCAAGCCTGCCGTTTGCGATCTCTCCGGCAAGCGACGGCGCCTGGCGCAGCACACCGGCGGCTTCGGGATCGGGACTGGCGGACAGGGCGAGCGCCGCGGCGCTGCGCTCGACCGGGCTGCCCTCCGCGAGCACCCGGGCGAGGTCGTGCAGGGCCTCCCCGCGCGCGAAGGGGCCGACGCATCGCCAGATCTCGAAAGGCACGCCTCTCCCGGCCGCCCATCGCTCATGGGCGAAATCCAGCAGGATCCCGGCCAGCTCCTCGTTGGCGCGTTCGTCCAGCCCCTGGATCGGCGCGAGGCGGCATTCGATGAAGAGCGCCTTCAGCACCATGTGGTTCCAGCGATGGGTGTCGAGGTACCGCCGGGGGTACGGGTTGTGGTGCGCGATGGCTTCGAAGACCGAGCGGATGTTCGTGCGAAGCCCTTCGCCGACCTGAGGCTCGAGCGCCGCCGGCTCGGGATACAGCGCGAGGCCGCGATACAACGAGATCGATTCGTTGACATCCGCGGTCTGGCAGAGCGACCGGAACCGGGCGGCGAAGTCCGGCGACCTTGCGGGCAATCCCGAGAGCAGAAGGATGCGCCCCGCGTCGGCCAGGCTCCAGTCGGCGGGCGACCACCCGGGAAGCGCGCGGTTGGCGGCTTCGAGATCGGTCGGGTGGAGATCGAGCCTGCCGTTGCCGAGCCGCCGTGGCACCAGGCCGAACGCGATGAACAGCGCCTCATCGGACCGATCCGCCTGAAGCGACGAGATCGCTGCGGCAAGCCAGCTTCTCGAATCGTCCGTCAGCCGGCGATCCAGCCATTCGCGAAGCAACGATCCCGTGGACTCGCTCATCGACTGCGGCCTCCGGCATGACTGCGCCTGCTGCGGCTCTCAATGTAGCCGATGCTTTGGGCGAGACGCAACTTTCATTACACTGGCCGCGCCGCCCTCGCGCGCCCTCCAGAGACCGGGCCATTCGCAGACATGAATCCGACTCTCGTGATCCTTGCTGTCGGCCTGACGCCTTCCCTGGTTGGCGACTTCACTCCCAACCTGACGAAGCTGAAGGCCAGGGGCGCGATCCGGCCGCTCGCAACCGTGGTCCCGGCCGTCACCTGCACGGTGCAGTCGACCCTGGTGACCGGCCTGATGCCGAGTGGCCACGGGGCGGTGGCCAACGGCTGGTACTTCCGGGACCTGGCGGAGGTCTGGTTATGGCGTCAGTCCAACCGGCTGGTCGATGGCGAGAAGGTCTGGGAAGCGGCGAAGGCCCGCGACCGCTCCTTCACCTGCGCCAAGATGTTCTGGTGGTACAACATGTATGCCAGCGCCGACTGGTCGGCGACACCGCGGCCGCAGTATCCCGCCGACGGGCGCAAGATCCCGGACCACTACACCTTCCCGCCGGTGCTGCACGACGAGCTGGATGCGAAGCTCGGCCGGTTCCCTCTCTTCAAGTTCTGGGGCCCGCTCGCCGACATCACCTCGACGCAATGGATCGCGGACGCGACGTTGCACACCATGCAGACGCGCGATCCCACGCTGATCCTGACCTACCTGCCGCACCTCGACTACAACCTGCAGAGGCTCGGACCGGATCTGGCCGATCCCCGGATCCAGGCGGACCTGCGGGCGCTCGACGGCGTCTGCGGCCGTTTGATCGATGCGGCCGCCGGGAGCGGCCGCCAGGTGGTCGTCGTCTCGGAGTACGGCATCACTCGGGTGAGGGACGCGGTGCATGTCAACCGGGAGCTGCGCAAGGCCGGGATGATCCAGGTGCGGCCGGAAGAATTCGGACGCGAGATCCTGGATCCCGGCGCCTCCGCCGCTTTCGCGGTGGCAGACCACCAGGTCGCGCATGTCTACATCAAGGATGCCGGCCTCGTCGGCACCGTGCGCGCGCTGCTGGAGAAGCTGGATGGCGTGGAGACGGTGCTGGACGAGGCCGGGAAGCGGGCCTGCGGGCTCGACCATCCCCGCTCCGGGGAGCTGGTCGCGATCTCCGCGCCCGATCGGTGGTTCAGCTACTACTACTGGCTCGACGAGCGGCTGGCGCCGGACTTCGCTCGCACGGTCGATATCCACCGCAAGCCAGGCTACGATCCGGTGGAGCTCTTCGTCGACCCGCAGATCCGCTTCCCGACGCTTGCGACCGGCTGGCGCCTGGCCAAGCGCAAGCTCGGCATGCGCACGCTGCTCGACGTCATCTCCTGCACCGATACCGCGCTGGTCAAGGGATCCCACGGCCGCCTGACCGACGATCCGCAGGATGGCCCGCTGGTGATGAGCTCCCGAGCGGACCTGATGCCTGAAGGTCCGGTACAGGCCACCGGTTTCAAGCAACTGATTCTGGATCACCTCTTCGACTGACCGGGCGGCCAGGATCCCGCCGGCTTGCGCAGCCGTGGCGGCGGGATGCCACGGGTCTTCAGGTGCCGGTGATGAACCGCTGGAAGAACAGCGTGAAGCCGAACCCGGCCAGCGCGAGCAAGGCGAGCGGCCACGAGCCGGCGCCCGCGATCAGCATGGCATCCAGCAGCGAGATGCCGGCAATCAGGCTGATCACCGCCCGGGGAATGTCGCCCGGCCCGCGACGGGCGAGAAACCACAGGGCCACCAGGATCCAGGCGGTGAACATGAGCCAGAAGGCGAGCACCGTCGGATCCTCCAGCACCCGCCACAGGCCGTGGACCACCGGCGCCGCCAGGAAGAGCAGCGGCCAGAGATTCTCCACCTTGCCGAGCGTCTCCTGCTTGGCGATGTAGGTGAGTCCGATCAGGTAGCAGAGCACCAGCAGCGCGGCGACCCACAGCTCGGTCGGCAGGGCAGCGGTCAGGCAGAGCGCCGCGCTGACATAGACCAGCACCCGGCACAGCCCCATGATGACCGGGCTCATCGGGTTGCCCTTGTGGTGGCGATCGTAGAGGACGATGGTCGCGGCGAGCGCCAGCCCGCCGGCCGCCGGCCAGAGCCCCGTGCGACCGGCAAGCCCCAGGGCCAGCAGCAGCAGGATGCCCCCGCCCAACATCCCGTAGCCGTAGCCGAACACCACGCTGCGGCCGACCTCGCCGGCCGGGATCGGCCGATCCGGCCGGGTGGCGGCATCGAAACCGGCATCGTAGGCGTCGTTCAGGAACATGCCGCCGACGTAGAAGAGGGAGAACGCGAGGAGCATCGCCGCCAGCGTCCAACCGCCGACCGCGCCGGCCGCGATGACGACGCCGGCCAGCGTATTGGTCCAGACGGTGGGCAGGTTGGAGACCCTGCCAAGCTTCAAGGCGGTCTTCAGCCGCATGGCGACCCGTTTCCGTTCAAGGCATCAGGTTCCGGCCGCAAGCTGCTGCCTGACCCAGTTCAGCTCCCGCGCGATTGCGCTGCCGAGGTCGACGTCGCGGTAGCGGGCCGGCAATACGTCCCAGGTGTAGGTTTCCACTTCGAGATGCTGGCTGATCGGATCGGCGCGATGAAGATCCAGGATGTCCCGAAGGAACGCCTGCGTGGTTCCGAAGTCCTGCATCTGCGCGAGGAACACGGGCACGTGGAAGTGGATGCGCCATTCAGTGCCGCCGAGGTTGCCGGCGGCGAGCGCGGCGCCGGCAGCGGCCAGGGCTTGCGGCAGGTCCTCGTAGCGTCGCAAGCCGTCGGCCGATCGCGCGACCACCTGGTGCAGGTACACCGGCTCCGCGAAGGCGGCCAAGCGCCGAAGGCTGTCCTCGTCGACCTGCGCGATCCTCATCGCGGAGCTCAGCTGCAGCTTGGCGATCGCGATGCCGCTGCCGCGCAGCCTGGCGATGCTCGCGCCGGGATCCTCGAACTCCACCGCCGCATGGCAGACGTCATAACAGACGCCGATGTGCCGGCGCATCGCGGCCTCGGCGGCGGGCTCGGAGTGACCGGTGAGCGCGCCAAGCCGCCGGATGGCCTCGCGGCTGAACAGGTGCCGATCGAAATAGGCGACCGTCTCCTCGATGGTTTCGAGATAGCAGCAGGGTTCCGGCTCGAGGGCGAGCGTGATGTCCCGGCCCCGCTCGCTGGACAGCATGCACAGGTGGGCCACCTGGCGGATGAGCTGGTCGGTGAAGCGCTCGACCTGTCCGGCCGCCCAGGGCTTGAAGGTGCAGGGGACCGTGCTCAGGCTGCCCGCCTGACCTGCCGGCAGCAGCTCGGCCAGGATGTCCGCCAGGCGGTTGGTGTACGCAAGTCGCCGCGGATCCGCCCAATCCGGGCGATAGGCGCCTTCCTTCACCACCTCGCCATGGAAGGCGCCGTAGGGAAAGCCGTTGACGGTGAAGACATAGTAGCTGCCTGCGGCAAGCAACTCCTTCAGCTCGGCGAGGCGCCCGGGATCGTCCAGCCCTTCCACCGCAGCATGCCCCAGCCGGAGCCCGACACCCATCGGCTCCTCGCCCGCCACCTCTGCACGGATCGTCGGCAGGTAGCGCGCAAGGCTCGCCATCACCTGATCCAGCGACGCACCCGCGTGGATGTTGGTGCAGTACGTCAGGTGACCCGACTCCGGACGTTCTCCGATTCTCATCAGGCCTCTACGCGCTTTGCGAGCCAGGCGATGGCCTGCCGCATCAGGGCCTCGTCGATCTGGTGCACTTCCACGCCGACGCCGATTCCGGCGAGAAGCGTCACCGTCAACTCGCCGCCGAGATGCTCGCGGAACTCCCGCAGCCCCTCCAGCACCGGCAGCTCCCCCTCGGGCCCGGTGTTCGACAGGGCCGGATGCCAGAGGTCGAAGCCCAGGTATTCGAGCAGCGCGCAGATCCGATCCTCGCTGCCCTGCGCGAGCAGCCCGGCCAGGACGGAATAGCGGGCATCCAGGGCCATGCCGATGGCCACCGCCTCGCCATGCCGCAACCGATGCGCCGAGAGGCTCTCCAGCTTGTGCGCCGACCAGTGGCCGTAGTCCAGCGGGCGGGCGCTGCCGGTCTCGAAGGGATCGCCGCCCTGTGCGATCTGGATCATGTGCAGCTCGGCGCAGCGCCGGATCAGGTAGGCCAGGGTCGACTTGTCGAACGTGACCAGTTGGTCCGAGTTGCGCTCGATCCACTTGAAGAATTCGGCGTCCCTGATCAGGGAGACCTTGACCGCCTCCGCCATGCCCGCGATCTTGTCCCGCTGCGGCAGCGAAACCACGAAGGACATGTCGTTGATCACGGCGGACGGCGGGGCGAAGGTACCGAGGAAGTTCTTCACGCCGTGCAGGTTGACGCCGTTCTTGACGCCGACGCCGGAGTCGTCCTGCGCGAGCACTGTCGTCGGGATCCGGACATGCCGCAGGCCTCGATGCGCCGTCGCCGCGCAGTAGCCCACGGCGTCCAGCACCGCCCCACCGCCGACCGCGACGACGAAGGAGTGCCGGTCCATGTGCAGGTCGAAGAGCCGCTGCTGGATCTCCTGGATGAAGCGCAGATCCGACTTGATCGACTCGCCGCCCGGCACCGGCACCGGCGCGGTCACCAGCTC
>JAEWEW010000031.1 GCA_023389175.1 Pseudomonadota bacterium
GAGCTGGTCTGGGTGGGGCCCTACGGCTACCGCAGTCACGTGATGGAGCGGTTCCGGGAGGGCGACGTGTTCTTCGTGGGCGACTGCGCCCACGGCATGAGCCCGTTCGGCGCGCGCGGCGGCAACAGCGGCATCCAGGATGCGGACAATCTCGTCTGGAAGCTCGACTGGGTCATGCGCGGGTGGGCTGGCGCGGAGCTGCTCGATACCTACGACAGCGAGCGACGCGAGGGCGCCGAGCACAACGTGCTGGTCACCAATCGCACCGCCCGGTTCCTTTCACCGCGCACGCCGGCCGAGCGGATGATGCGTAATGCGGTGGTGGACCTCGCGCGGCGCCATCCGTTCGGACGCAGCCTGGTGAACACCGGCCGGATGTCCATGGCGAGCACCTACACCCGTTCCCCGTTGGCGGAGAGGCCGCTGCGGGAGCTGGCGGGCATCGACGCCCGGGGGGCCGGCCTGCCGCTGCAGAACGTGGCGCTGGAGGGCCATGGCGACCTGGTCTCGCTCGCGCGGGCGAGCGCGGGACGGCTGCTCGCGGTGGCGCCGGATGCGGCCACGGCAGCGGCGGTAGACCGCCGGCGAGCCGAGCGACTGCCGGTTGCCTGGTTTGCGGCCGGAGAAGGGCGTCCTCCTGGTTGGCAGCCGATCCGGCAGGCAGCCGGCGCCCGCTGCCCGCTCGCAGAATCGCTGGGGCTGCAGCCAGGCCGGGTGCTCGTGGTGCGTCCGGACCTGCACAGCGCCGGCTGCGTGACGCCGGCGGAGCTGCCGGCGTTGCTCGGCCGCTACTGCCGCGAGCCGGCGGGGGAGGGCAAGGAATGACGGGATCGCAGGACGGCGGTATCGTGAGGCTGGAGCCGGCGATGGAGGATCCGGACCGGTTCTACGAGGAGCTGGTGGCCGCGCACGAGGGCCTGACGCTGGAAGAGAGCTTCGAGCTCAACGCGCGGCTGGTGATGCTGCTGGCCAACCAGGTCGGCCGCGACGCGGTCCTCTGCGAATGCATTCGCCTCGCGAAGGAAGCCGGCCGGCGCACGTCGACGTGATCCCTGTCACGTCGGCACCGTAAGGCCGGGATGTCACTAGGGAAAGTCCCCATCGCAAGTCCGTGCCGGCCCGGCAGGCACGCTCCGTACAATGCGCGCATCACTCTCCAGGAGACACGGGATGGAATCTTCGAGCGACTTCCGCAGGCAGGCGATCAGCCTCGGCGTGTTCTGCGCGCTGCTGGCCGCCGCCGGGCTCGCATCGGCGCAGAACAAGGTCACGCTGACGACCTCGACCTGGGTCCCGATGGATCACGGCCTCACCATGGCGCAGAACGAATGGTGCCAGGACGTGGCCAAGGCGACCGAGAAGCGGGTCACCTGCAACCTGCTCGCAAAGCCGGTGGCGCCCCCCGGAAAGACGTTCGATGCGATCCGTGACGGCCTCGCCGATGTTTCGTTCGACGTCCACGGCTACTCGCCGGGACGCTTCAAGCTGACCGAGATGGTGGAGCTGCCCTTCATGGGCGACTCGGCCGAGGCCACCTCGGTCGCCTACCAGAAGGTCTACGAGAAGCACATGGCCAAGCTGGGCGAGCACAAGGGGCTTCATGTCCTCGCCGTGTTCACCCACGGGCCGGGGCACATCCTCAATACCCAGCGGCCGATCAAGCGCCTCGCGGACCTGGAAGGCCTGAAGATCCGGGTGGGCGGCGGCATGGTGAACGAGATCGGCAAGATCATGGGGGTCAACGTCACGCTGAGGCCGGCGCCGCAGTCCTACGAGCTGCTTTCCTCCGGCGTGATGGACGGCGTCTTCTTCCCGGCCGAATCGGTCCAGAGCTTCAAGCTGGACAAGCTGATCAAGCACCGCACCACCTTCCCCGGCGGCCTCTACAACACCAGCTTCGCCATCGTGATGAACCAGGATACCTGGGCGAAGATCGGCAAGCAGGACAAGGAGGCGATCGAGAAGCTCTCCGGCGTCGCGCTCGCCCAGCGCATCGGGCGGGCATGGGACCGTGTCGACCGCGGCGGGCTGGCGGTGATGCAGGCCAACAACGTCGAGGTGGTCAACGCCAGCAAGGAGTTCGTCGAGGAGGTGAAGGCGAAGACCTCCGGCCTCGAGAACAAGTGGATCTCGGAGGCGAAGCAGCGCGGCCTGCCCAATCCCGCGGAGGTTCTCAAGGAGTACCGATCGCTGATCGCCCAGAACTGATCAGGGCGGCAGCCCGGGACCGCATGCGCGCTTGCCGCTTCCCTGCCGCGGGGTCGCCGCCGGCCGCGGGCGCGCAGGCGTGACCGCCCAGGCAGCAAGCAGCGAAGCCGGCCTTCCACGCTGGCTCGCCGGGATCCGCGGGGTCCTCGGCACCGTGGCGGCCGTGGCGCTGTTCGCCATGATGACGCTCACCTTCCTGGACGTCGTCGGCCGCAAGTTCCTCGGACACTCCATCATCGGCAGCGTCGAGCTGACCGAGATGACGATGCTCGCGATGATCTTCGCGGGCATCCCGCTCGCCTCGCTCGCCGGCGAGCACGTGGTGTTCGACATGCTCGACGCGGTCCTCCCTGACCGGGTCCGGTACTGGCAGGCCCGGCTGGCCAACGCGATCTGCGCGGTGCTGATTGGCGTGGCAGCTTGGTTCGTCTTCAACCGCGCAATGCGCACGGCGTCCATGGGCGACACCACGGCGCAGCTGCTGGTGCCGGTCGCGCCGTTCCACTATGCCGCCGCCGCCCTGCTGCTGGTGTGCGCCTTCATGCATCTCTATCTGGCGGTCACCGGCAGAGGCCGGCGCTGATCACCCATGACCGAGGCGTTGTTCGGCTTTGCCGCGATGTTCCTGCTGATGGCGTTACGGGTGCCGATCGCCTTCGCCATGGCCGCGGTCGGCTTCGTCGGCGTCGGGCTGATGCGGTCGTGGCCGGCGGCGGTGTCGACCACCGCGACCGAGATCCTGGACGTGGCCGGCTATTCGCTCTCGGTGGTGCCGCTCTTCGTGCTGATGGGCAACTTCGTCACCCGCGCCGGCATGTCGCGGGAGCTGTATCGGGCCGCCTATGCCTTCATCGGCCACTGGCGCGGTGGCCTCTCGATGTCCACCATCGCCGCCTGCGGAGGCTTCGGCGCCATCTGCGGCTCGTCGCTTGCCACCGCGGCCACCATGGCCCGGGTGTCCATGCCGGAGATGCGCCGCTTCAAGTATGCAGATTCATTCGCGGCCGGCTCGATCGCGGCCGGCGGCACCCTCGGCATCCTGATCCCGCCGTCGGTGATCATGGTGATCTACGGGATCATGACGCAGACCAGCATCGGCGCGCTGTTCGCGGCGGGTTTCATTCCGGGGCTGCTCGCGCTCGGTCTCTACATGCTGGCGTCGCGGCTGGTCACCGCGCGCAATCCGGAGCTCGGACCGCCGGGCGAGAGGTCGTCGTGGCGCGATCGCTGGCTGGCGTTGCGGGATGTCTGGGCGGTGCTTCTGCTCTTCGTGATCGTCATCGGCGGGATGTACACCGGCTGGTTCACGCCGACCGAGGCGGCCGGCGTCGGCGCGTTCGGCGGCTTCGTGTTCGCGCTCGCGCGGCGCACGCTGACCTGGCGCGGCCTGTGGCAGGTGCTGGTGGAGTCGGCGCAGACGACCGCAATGCTCTTCACCATCCTGATCGGCGCGCAGATCTTCAGCAGTTTCATCAACTTCACCACCCTGCCGACCGACCTCAGCGAGTTCGTCACCACCTTCCAGGTGAACCCGATCATGGTGGTGATCGTCATCTGCCTGATCTACCTGGTGCTCGGCTGCGCCATGGAATCGCTCTCGATGATGCTGCTGACGGTGCCTATCTTCTTCCCGCTGGTCCAAGGGCTCGGTTTCGACGCGGTGTGGTTCGGCGTGCTGATCGTCTGCGTGATCGAGATCAGCCTGATCACGCCGCCGGTCGGCATGAACGTCTTCGTGCTCTCCAGCGTGCTGCCCGACGTGCCGACATCGGCGATCTGGCGGGGGGTGATGCCGTTCATCGCCGCAGACCTGGTTCGCCTGGCGATACTGATCACGTTCCCGACGATCGCCCTGTTCCTGCCCCAGCTCCTCAATCTCTAGAGACACCTGCCGCACCATGCCGATCAGCATCCGGCCGCTTTCCTACAGCCTCGGCGCCGAGGTGAGCGGCGTCGATCTCTCGCGTCCAGTTCCGGACGATCAGTTCGCCGCGATCCACCGCGCGTTTCTGGACCACGGCATCCTGCTGTTCCGCGGCCAGGAGATCAGCCGCGAACAGCACATCGCGTTCAGTCGCCGCTTCGGCGAGCTCGACACGCATGACACCCTGCCGCGGGACCGTCATCCCGACTATCCCGAGCTGCTGCTGGTGTCCAACATCCCCAAGCCCGACGGCAAGCCGTCGGACTCGAAGTACACCGGCCAGCTCTGGCATTCCGACTTGTCGTTCACCCTGGTGCCGGCGCTCGGTTCGATCCTTCGCGGGATCACCATCCCGCCGGTGGGCGGTGACACCATGTTCGCCAACATGACGATGGCCTACGACGAGCTGTCCGACGGCATGAAGCGGCTGATCGCGGACCTGCACGGGATCCACACCGGCTCGCGCAAGATCGTGGATCTCAGCGCCGAGCGCGCGGCTGAGGACAAACGCCTGATGCCGCCGGTGGCGCAGCCGGTGGTGCGGGTGCATCCCGAGACCGGACGCAAGGCGCTCTACATCGGAGAGAAGGTCTCCTGCTTCGTCGACATGACGGAGGAGGAGAGCCGGCCGCTGATCGACTACCTGTGCCGGCATGCCACCCGGCCGCGCTTCACCTATCGCCACCAATGGCGTCCGAACGACATCCTGCTGTGGGACAACCGCTGCACGATGCACGTGGCGCTCGGCGACTATCGCGAGGGCGAGCTCCGCCACCTGGAACGCACCACCATCAAGGGCACGCCCTCCGGCTACTACCTCCAATAACCACGAACATGAGGGGACGACCATGAAGCTCCATCCAGCATTGAAGCGCATCCTCGCCGGCGCGGCCGCCGGCCTGATCGGACTCGCGCCGGTCGCCGCGGCGGCGGACGACTACCCGTCCAAGCCGATCCGGATGATCATTCCGTTCGCGGCCGGAGGCACCACCGACCTGCTCGCGCGGGCGATCGCCCAGCATCTTTCGCAGGCCTGGGGCCAGCCGGTGGTGAGCGAGAACCGTCCCGGTGCGAACGGCATCATCGCCGCCGACATGGTGGCCAAGTCGCCCGGTGACGGCTACACCCTGCACCTGGTGGCCATGGGCCATGCGATCAATCCGCTGATCTACAAGAAGATCCCGTTCGATGCGGACAAGGACTTCACCCCGGTCAGCCTGATCGCGACCTTCCCGCAGCTGGTGATGGTGAATCCGAAGGTGGAGGCGAAGAGCCTGAAGGAGCTGGTCGCGCTGGCCAAGTCCTCCAAGGAGCCGCTCACCTACGCCACCGGTGGCAACGGCTCGTCGCAGCATCTCGCCACCGCGCTCTTCACCCACCTGGCCGGCGTCAAGATGACCCACGTGCCGTACAAGGGCGGCACCCCGGGCCTGATGGACGTGATCGCGGGCAACGTCAACATGATGATCATCCAGCCGCTCTCGCGCGAGCAGCTCACCACCGGCCAGCTGCGGGCGCTCGCCGTGTCCTCCGCCAAGCGCAGCCGGCACTATCCCGACATTCCGACCGTGGCCGAGGCCGGCGTGCCCGGCTACCAGTCGGTCGCGTGGTACGGACTGGTCGCGCCCAAGGACATGCCGCCGGCAGTCCTGAAGAAGCTGAGCGAGGAGGTCATGCGCGGTGCCCAGACCGACGCCGTGAAGAAGATCGTCGACGCCCAGGGCGGCGACCTGGTCGGCGGCTCACCCGCCGAGTTCGCCGAGTTCATCGCCGCCGAGCGCAAGCGCTACGAGACGATCGTGCGGGAGGCGGGGATCTCGGTGGAGTAGGACGGAGGCGATCCCCCCGGGGCGGCTCGGCTGGAGCGCCGCCTCCGGATTTGCTAACATCACGGGTTCCGGGGACGTAGCTCAGCTGGGAGAGCGTCGCGTTCGCAATGCGAAGGTCGGGAGTTCGATCCTCCTCGTCTCCACCACCATTCAACGCCCAACCTCTATCGGTTGGGCGTTTTCATTTCCGGGTGCCGCGACGCCACGCGGGGTTCGGCGCCGATCTGCATGTGCCACGCCGAGGCGGCCCGGCGTCCTGAAGTCGCCCGGTCGTACGTGGATCTGATGGCCCGCCGGCGAGCCGCTGCAACGCAGACTGCGGTCGGACCTTTAAAAGACTATATTCGGTCCAATCAATCGCGGTACGACTCCGATGCGCTACTCCTCCCGAGTCAAACCAATCAGCTACCTCAAGGCCAACGCCGCCGAGGTGCTCACCGAGCTTGCCGAACGGCGCCAGCCCTTGGTCATCACGCAGAACGGAGAAGCCAAGGCCGTGCTGCAGGACGTGGCCTCGTTCGAGGAAACGCAGGAGGCGCTGGCCCTGCTGAAGATCCTGGCGCTCGGCCAGCAGGATGTCGAGGCCGGCCGAGTCAAGCCCGTCGCCGACGTGGTGGCGCGCCTGCGTGTGAAGCAGGCCAGGGTGGGTCATCTATCGCGTCATAGGCAGCCAGGTCGTGATCTACCTGATCGTCGATGGCCGCCGTGACATGCAGTCCGTGCTGGCCCGCAGGCTTCTGGGCGCTTGATCCGCAGCCACCTGCGCGATGGCTCGGAAGCTCCACGGGTGTGCATTGTGACGGACAACCGTCGGCTACCACCAATCCGAAACCCTGGCGCGCGGTAACGAGAGTCCCGTACCGCCTTGTCGGTGCTTCAAGCCTGGCAGACCTGGTACGCGGCCAGCCGCTGGATGTCGAGGACGTGGATGTTCCGTTTGTCGACGCGAATCAGCCGGGCCGACTCCAGCTCCCGCAGGACGCGCGAGAAGTACTCCGGCGTCAGCGACAGGAGGGAAGCCACCGTGGCCTTGCTGACCGGCAGTGACACCGTGATACCGCCCTCGGCGCCATCGCCTTCCTGGTCGCGCAGCAGGTAGCCGATCACGCGCTGCGCGCCGCTTTGCAGCGCGTTGGCCTGCACGTCCTGGACGAGGCCGTGCAGGCGCATCGACATCCCGGCCAGCATGGACAGCGCGAAGTTGCTGTCGCGTTGCAGCTCGTCGAGAACCGCTTCGCGCTGCACGGTCACCAGCAGCGTATCGGCGAGCGCCTGCGCGTTCACCGCGCTGGGCCGGTTCAGGAACATCAGCGCCTCGGCGAAGGTTCCGCCCGGCGAGATGACGTCCACCACCTTTTCATTGCCCGAGGTGGACAGCACGTACAGCTTCACCCGCCCGCTCACGACGATGTGGAAGGCGTGGCAGGGCTCTCCCATCTGCAGCACCAGCTCGCCGCGGCAGAAGCGCCGCAACTGGCAGCCGCCGGCCAGTCGCTCCAGGTCGGGGCCGGCGACGCCCCAGAACAGCGGCGTGCGCGCCAGGAAGCGCGGGATATCGAACTCACGGATGACATCGAGCATGGCGGGCTCAGGCGGCGGTCCAGGGCTGATGCAGCCCCGATCTTGTGCCGGTCGCCCGCCGCCGGCCTTGATGGGCATCAAGTCGTGGCCGGGCGAGGAGACGCTGCCGCAGGCATCAGCCCGATCAGCAGGGCCAGCGCCATGGCTGCCCCCAGGTTGTGGGCGAGCAGCACCATCGGCGAGGTCAAACCGTTCGTCGCCAGGCCCGCCGCGATTCCGCCCAGCAATCCCTGCGCTGCCGCGACGCCCAGCAGCGCTCGCCCCTCGGCAGCACGGCCATGGCGGCGGGCATGGAAGCCGGTCCACGCCAGGAGCGTCAGCGCGAAGCCCGCGAGCGCGAGATGCAGGACCGCTGCGGCGCCGCCTGCGCCGGCCTGCGCGCCGAGCGCAGCCTGAGCCAGCAGCAGCAGGGCGGCCGCCGGTGCGGCGCCGCCGGGCGGCAGTGCGGCTGGTGGGCGCAGATGCCGCAGCAGCCGCCAGGCCAGCGCGAGCATCAGGTGCCCGCCCAGCAGGTTGCCGAGCAACACCGCGCGTGACCGGGAGCCCGGTGTCACGATCCCCAGCGCGGCCAGCAGCAGGGCGATGCCCACGAGCGCCAGGGCGACCCTGCCGGCGTCCCGCCGCCGTGGCCGCAGACCCAGCGCAAGCCAGGCCAACGCCAGGCTCGCCAGCAGCGCCAGCGATGCCGTCACCCGGTGCAGCCCGCGCACGGCGTCGGCCAGTCCCGGCAGGGTGACGCCAGGCGCCACCGCCGGCCGCACAGCCGCGTGGCAGGCCGGCCAGTCACTGCAGGCCGGACGCGGCTGGGACAGCCGCAGCCACCCGCTCGCTCCCACCACCAGGAGCATCAGCAGCACGCAGGCCCCGGCGAGTTGGTGCAGCAGGCGCGATCGAGTGGGCTCTTTCATGGCGGGATTTCCGGCGATGGTACCGATGCCAGGCGACTTGATTCTTGATCTGGTTTAAGTCGCCGTCGCGCCGCTTCGACCAGAATCGAACTGCCGGCGTCCCGTGGCGAAAGGGAAGTTCGCGCAGGGCCCGGCCTTCGATCAGGAGGAAGACGTGGGCGAGCATGACGACGAAAACGAGCCGGTTCCCTGGATGCAGCAACTGATGGACAACCCGTTCCTGCTGCTGTTCCTGGGCGTGCTGATCCCCATGCTGGTCTACAAC
>JAEWEW010000254.1 GCA_023389175.1 Pseudomonadota bacterium
GCACCTGGCCGCTCAGGATGACCATCGGCACCGAGTCCATGTAGGCGGTGGCGATGCCGGTGACGGCATTGGTGACACCCGGGCCCGAGGTGACCAGGCAGACGCCCACGGTCTCGGTCGAGCGCGAATAGGCGTCCGCGGCATGGACCGCCGCCTGCTCGTGCCGCACCAGGATGTGCTCCAGGTTCTTGTTGGCGTAGAGGGCGTCGTAGATGTAGAGGACGGCGCCCCCGGGGTAGCCGAAGACGTGCTTGACGCCTTCTTCTTCGAGACAGCGGACGATGATCTCCGCGCCGGTGATTTCCATGATGATTCCTCGTTACCGGGATGTCCGCCCGCCGGCCCCAATGCGGCTCGCTCCTCCGCATCGAGACAGGCCTTGGCAACGGCGCCCGGATGTTCGATGGCCGCCCCCCGCGCGCCTTGTGGGCGGGCATCGGACGGGACATGCACGGGCAGCGCCCGCGCGGCGACATGCTAGCAGACCGGCGGGTCGGTGCCTCCGTCTGCTAGCATCTTCGGTTTATGGCGACGCGTCGGGAGCTCTCGGACTTTCTGGCATCGGTCGAGCGACGGGCATTCAAGCAGGCCGTGTATGCCGTGCGCGACGACGAGGTGGCGCTCGACGTCGTCCAGGACGCCATGCTGAAGCTCGCCGAGAAGTACGCCGACAAGCCGGCCGCGGAGCTGCCGCCCCTCTTCCAGCGGATCCTCCAGAACGTGATCCACGACCACTTCCGGCGCCAGAAGGTCCGGAACCTGTGGACCACCCTGCTCTCGTCCCTGCAGCCGGGCGAAGGTGACCGGGAGGCATCGGAATTCGATCCCCTGGAGACACTTTCCCCCGTCGACGGCGTCGAAACCGCGGAAAACGCCGCTCATCTGGTAGAAAGCGACCAGGTGGTCCGGATCATCGAGGCGGAGATCCAGCGCCTGCCCAGGCGTCAACGAGAGGCTTTTATCATGCGTTACTGGCAGGACATGGACGTTGCCGAGACAGCGGCGGCCATGGGTTGCTCCGAAGGTAGCGTCAAGACCCACTGCTCCCGGGCAACCCATACGCTCGCCAGCGCGCTGCGAGCCAAAGGTATCAGTCTATGAACAACGAGCAAGCCCTAGCCCAGAAGATCTGCCTCCGGCTGGATCGGACCACCGAGCAGCTGTCGCCCCGCATTGCCGAACGGCTGGCCGCCGCCCGCACCGCGGCCCTGGCTGCCGCCGCCCGGTCGAGTCCGGCGCCCCGGTCGCTGCCGTCCCGGGCGGCCTCGCTGCTGTCGAGCGACCGGCCGCCGCTGTGGTGGCGTGTCTCGGCAACCGCCGTTCCGGCGCTGCTGCTGGTGCTGGGCGTCTTCCTCGTCGACGCCGTCCAGCAGGAGCAGTCGGTCGAGGAGATCGCGGAGATCGACTCGGCACTGCTCACGGACGACTTGCCGCTCGTGGCCTACGCCGACCACGGCTTCGGCGTCTACATCAAGAACACCCGTCGGTAGGAGCCGGGTGGCCTTCGTCCAGCGCAGTCCCGTGTCCGGGCGGCCTTCGACGCCCGGGGGCACCCCGCGGCCGGCAGGCTGCCGCGGATACCAGGGCGTCGCTCCGTGCACCCTGCTCGGCTCGCTCGTCTGCGGGCTCGCCCTGCTGGCGCTGCCGGTACCGGGGCTGGCGCAGGCCGATGCCAACCGCCCGGAGGGCCTGCCCGCCGGCACCCAGGCGCCGGAGGACGAGGGCAGGCAACCGCCGGCACCGATCGAGAACCGGACCGTGCCGCCGCCGGAGCGCCCTTCCCTGGTCAGCCTGCTGGAGCCGCTCTGGATGGACCTGACGGCGGCCCAGCAGGCCGCGCTCGCTCCCTTCGCGCCGGAGTGGAACACCTGGCCCACCGCCGAGAAGAAGGCCTGGGTCAACCTCGCGGACAAGCTGCCGGGCATGTCCCCGGAGCGCCGGGCCAAGGCCCAGCGCCGCATCCTGGAGTGGGCCAACCTTTCCCCCGAGCAGCGCAGCACCGCGCGCGCCAACTTCCGCCTGGCCAAGGAGCTGTCGGCCAAGGAGAAGGCCCAGGAGTGGCGCAACTACCAGTCCATGACCCAGGAGCAGCGGGAGGTGCTGCGGCGTGCCGGCAGCACCAGCAACACCGCCGCCGGACATGCCGGGGCATCGACCGGGCTGGCCAAGGAAGCCTCACAGCCGCTGCCACGCGTCCCGGAGCAGCTCAAGCCCGGCTCGCCCTCCCTGGTCCCCGCCACCACCGAAAACGGCCAGTGAGGCCAGAGCCGCCGGCGGAGGCGCCTGCGGGCCTCTGGCGCCGCCTGATGAGCGCCGTCTACGAGGCGGTCATCCTGTTCGGCATCGTCTTCTTCTTCGGCTACGCCTTCTCCGCGGTCACCAGCCTCAAGGGCGGCGACGGCTGGCTGCGCACCGCGTTCCAGGCGTACCTGTTCGTGGTGCTGGGCGCCTACTTCGTCGGATTCTGGAGCGGGGGCCGGCGGACGCTGCCGATGAAGACGATGGGCGTGACGCTGGTGGTCGCGACGAGCGGAGCGCCGCTCGGCTACGGCCGCGCGGCCTGGCGCTACCTGGTCGCCTCGGCGCTGTTCTGGGGACTGCTCGGCATCACCTGGAAGTCCTCGCCGCTCTGGCTGGTCCTGCTGCCGGTGCCGTTCCTGTGGGGAGCCTTCAACAAGCGCAGGCAGACACTCTATGACGTGCTTGCCGGGACCATGCTGGTCTGCCGCGACCCGGCACCGCCGCCCGCGGCGCTCAGATCGCCCAGTCGTCCAGCTGCGCCCTGATCCGGCCCGGCAGCGCCTGCGACTGGGCGAGCATGGCCCGGAACCGCATGAAGCCGTGGATCATCCCGGGAACCTCCAGGTATGCGTGCCGAACGCCCGCGTTAGCGAGCGCACCGGCGAATGCGAGGCCTTCGTCATGCAGCACGTCGCACTCGGCGGTCACGACCAGCGTCGGCGCAAGCGTGGGCAGGTCGTGGGCCAGCAGCGGCGAGAGATCCGCATCCTCGAGGTCCGCACCTGCCGGCAGGCACTGCTCCCAGAACCAGGCCATCTGCGCGGCGCTCAGGTAGAAGCCGTCGGCGTAGCGGCCATAGGATGAATGCAGCATCCGCGCATCGGTGACCGGGTACACCAGCACCAGCGCGGCGGCAAGGCGCGGGAGGCGGCGAGCCGCGCCGATCGCGAGATGCCCGCCGGCGCTGTCGCCGCCCAGCACGATGCGGGCGGGATCGATTCCGAAGCGCTCCGCGTCCCTCGCGATCTGCGCGAGCGCGACGGTGCAGTCGTCCAGGGCCGCCGGCAGGCGCGACTCCGGCGCAAGGCGGTAGTCCACCAGGAACACCTGGCTGTCACAGTCGACGGCAAGCGCGCGCGCGACCGCGTCGTAGCCGTCCAGCGTGCCGGTCGCCCAGCCGCCGCCATGCAGCCAGACGATCGCGCGCCGGCAATCCTGCCGCGGCTGGTAACGGCGCACCGCCAGCCTCGGCGTTCCGCGGCCGGGATCGGGATCGATGGTGAAGCCGTCGATCGCGGCCACCGGGACCGGATCCCCGGCGAACACCGCCTGGCTCGCCTGGTGACCCAGCCGCAGCGCCACCAGGTCGAACGGGGGACGGCGCGGCAGCAGCACCGTCTCCAGCAGGCGGCACACCGCCGGCTCCAGCACCCGGGCCGGCTCGGCCGGACCGGCCGCTGGCCTGCGCGATGACGCCTCAGCCGTTGACACAGTCGACGAAGTACTCGAGGCGGCCGTTCACGTCCTCGGTCACCAGGCCGTGGACGTCGGTGTGGAAACCGGGGAAGCGCTCGTTGAACGAGCGCGCGAACTTGAGGTACTCCACGATGGTGCTGTTGAAGCGCTCGCCCGGAATGAGGAGGGGGATGCCGGGCGGGTACGGCGTGACCAGCATGGTCGTGACCCGGCCGACGAGGTCGTCGATCGGCACCCGCTCCACCCGGCCATGGGTGAGGCATTCGTAGGCGTCGGACGGCTTCATCACCGGCTGCATCTCGGAGAGGTACATCTCGGTCGTCACCCGGGCGACATCGTGGCTCTTGTACGCCTCGTGGATCTGCTGCGAGAGGCTGCGCAGGCCGATGCGCTCATAGCCAGGATTGGCGGCGACGAATTCCGGCATCACCCGCCACAGCGGCTGGTTCTGGTCGTAGTCGGACTTGAACTGCTGGAGCTCGGTCACCAGCGTGTTCCAGCGCCCCTTGGTGATGCCGATGGTGAACATGATGAAGAACGAGTAGAGGCTGGTCTTCTCCACCACGACGCCGTGCTCGGCGAGGTACTTGGTGACCACCGCGGCCGGGATGCCGCCATCGTCGAAATTGCCGTCGATGTCGAGCCCGGGGGTGATGACCGTGGCCTTGATCGGGTCCAGCATGTTGAAGCCCGGCTGCAGGCTCCCGAAGCCATGCCACTTGTCCGAGGACTTCAGCATCCAGTCGTCGCGCCGGCCGCCGTCGCCGTTGCGCTCGAAGTTCTCCGGCCCCCACACCGGGAGCCACCAGGAGTCGCCATATTCGTCGCCGACCTTGCGCATCGCATTGCGGAAGTCGAGCGCTTCCGAGATCGACTCGCCGACCAGCGCCGTGCCGCCGGGCGGCTCCATCATCGCCGCCGCGACGTCGCACGAGGCGATGATCGCGTACTGCGGCGAGGTCGAGGTGTGCATCAGGTAGGACTCGTTGAAGCGGTACCGGTCCAGCTTGCGCGTCTGCGAATCCTGCACCAGGATCTGCGAGGCCTGGGACAGCCCGGCGAGAAGCTTGTGAGTCGACTGCGTGGAGAACACCATCGAGCTCTTCGAGCGTGGCCGGCGCTCGCCGATCGCATGCATTTCGTGGTAGAGCGGATGGAAGGTCGCATGCGGCAGCCAGGCTTCGTCGAAGTGCAGGATGTCGACATGGCCGTCGAGCTGCTGCTTGATCGCCTCGACGTTGTAGAGGATGCCGTCGTAGGTGGACTGGGTGAGCGTCAGCACCCTCGGCTTCGCCTCCTTGTCCTTGACCAGCGGGTTCGCCATGATCTTGGCGCGGATGCTCTCCGGGCTGAACTCCTCCTTCGGGATCGGGCCGATGATGCCGAGGTGGTTGCGCGTCGGCTGCAGGAAGATCGGCACCGTGCCGGTCATCACGATGGCATGCAGGATGCTCTTGTGGCAGTTGCGGTCCACCACCACCACGTCGTCGTGCGCGACGCCCGAATGCCAGACGATCTTGTTGGACGTGGACGTGCCGTTGGTGACGAAGTAGAGGTGGTCGCAATTGAAGATGCGCGCCGCGTTGTGCTCCGACTTCGCGACCGGGCCGGTGTGGTCCAGCAGCTGGCCCAGCTCGTCGACGGCGTTGCAGACGTCCGCCCGCAGCATGTTCTCACCGAAGAACTGGTGGAACATCTGGCCCACCGGGCTCTTCAGGAAAGCGACGCCGCCGGAATGGCCGGGGCAGTGCCAGGAGTAGGAGCCGTCGTTCGCGTAATGCACCAGCGCCTTGAAGAACGGCGGCGCGAGCGAATTGAGGTAGTTGGTCGCCTCGCGGATGATGTAGCGGGCCACGAACTCCGGCGTGTCCTCGAACATGTGAATGAAGCCGTGCAGCTCCTTCAGGATCTCGTTCGGGATGTGCTGCGACGTCCGGGTCTCGCCGAAGAGGAAAATCGGCACGTCCGCGTTGCGGCGGCGGGTCTCCAGGATGAACTTGCGCAGCTCGCTGATGGCCGAGCTCTCCGGCCCCTCCTCCGTGATCTCCTCGTCGTCGATCGAGACGATGAACGACGAGGCGCGCGCCGCCTGGTTCGCGACCATGGAGACGTCGAAGTAGGTGAAGCCGCCCACCACCTCCGTGCCCTGGTCCTCGATCGCCTTGGCGAGCGCCCGGATGCCGAGACCGCTGGCGGAATCCGAGCGCCAGTCCTCGTCGATGATGATGATCGGGAAGCGGAATTTCATGGGGTTTGGCTGCCTCTCCGGCGGTGGTGACGGTACCGGGCGCGAGCATAATACCCCCCATGGCCATCACGCTGCAGGACAAGCTGGTCGTCGCGATCTCCTCCCGGGCGCTGTTCGACTTCGAGGAGGAGAACCGCCTGTTCGAGTCCGGCGACGACCGGGCGTACATGAGCCTGCAGCTGGAGCGGCTGGACGTGCCGGCGGCGGGGGGCGTGGCCATGCCCCTGGTGAAGAAGCTGCTCAGCTTCAACGCCGGCGCGCGGCACCGGGTGGAGGTGGTCCTGCTCTCGCGCAACGATCCTACCAGCGGCATGCGGGCTTTCCGCTCCGCCAGGCACCACGGGCTGCCGATCGAGCGCGGGGTGTTCACCAAGGGCCGCGCGCCGTATGCGTACCTGAAGGCGCTGGGCGCGCATCTCTTCCTCTCGGCGAACCCGGAGGACGTGCGGGCCGCCCTCGCCGCAGGCTTCCCGGCCGCCCGCGTCTACCCGGAGTCGCGGCGGCTCGCGGAATCCAACCCGAACGAGGTGCGGATCGCCTTCGACGGCGATGCGGTGCTCTTCTCCGACGAGGCCGAGCGGGTGTTCGAGGCCCAGGGACTGACCGCCTTCCAGGACTACGAGTCAGCCTGGGCCTCCACTCCCCTGCCCCCGGGGCCGTTCAAGCCGCTGCTCGAAGCCCTGCACAAGCTGCGCGAGGACGCGACCGAGACGATGAGGATCCGCACGGCACTCGTCACGGCGAGGAGCGCGCCGGCGCACGAGCGGGCGATCCGGACCTTGCTTGCCTGGAACGTGGAGGTGGACGAGGCGCTGTTCCTCGGCGGGTTGGCGAAGGGGCCGTTCCTGCGCGAGTTCGAGCCGGACTTCTACTTCGACGACCAGACGGGGCACTGCGAGTCGGCGGCCCTGGCCGGGCCGACCGGGCATGTGATCAGCGGCATACGGAATCTGGTAGCGGAGAAGGGGTGAAAGGGCTTGCCCCGACGACGCAGCGGATCAGGCCATGCCGACCGCGGGAAGCCGCTCGGCGCGGGCATCCCGCGGGCGGCTCGCGATCATGTCGCTGAGCTCCCGCCTCACCGAGGCGAGGCCGGGATCGTCGAAGCGATTGTCCATCTCCCACGGATCGTCGACGAGGTCGTAGAGCTCCCCTGCTCCGCTCGACTCCTCCATCGTCAGCTTGTAGCGGCGCGTCCGCACGGTCCGCAGCTTGAGCTCGACCCCGCACCGGGACGCCGACAGGTCCCACTCGTGGAACGCGAAGTCGCGCCCTGTCGCTGGCGAATCCACCAGCGGCCGAAGGCTGCGCGAATGCCAGTCAGCCAGCGGAGAGACGCCAGCATAGTCGAGCAGCGTCGCCGGCACGTCGAGCGTGGACACCGGATCCGCGACCACCTTGCCTGCCGGCACCCCGGGGCCGCGCAGAATGCAACCGACTCGCAGCAGGCCCTCGTACATCATCGGCCCCTTCAGGATTAGGCCATGGTCCCCCAGCCAGTCGCCGTGGTCGGTGGTGTAGAGCACGACCGTCTCCTCGGCGAGCCCGAGTTGCTGCAGCTCGATGAGGATACGCCCGACATTGTGGTCGACGAGCGAGATCATCCCGTAGTAGTTGGCGATGATCTGGCGCAGCTGCGCGTCGCTTTGCCCATCGATGCGCGAGTACTCCTCGCGAACCTTGCGCAGGTCCTCCTGTATCGCGGGCCGGCTGGTCATCGAGGCCTCGTGCCACCATGGCCGCCGAGCGAAATCCGGCGTCCTGTGAGGCGGCAGGTCCACCTCGTCCGGGTGGTGCATTCGGCTCCATGGGTCGGGCGCATCGAAAGGATGATGCGGGTCCGGGAACGACGCCCAGACGCAGAAGGGATGGTCGCGATTCGTGCGGAGATAATCGATGGTCCGATCGCCCACCCAGGTGGAGTTGTGCCAGGCCGTCGGCAGCGCCGAGTGCCAGGTCTGCGCCGCATCGGTCTGCGGTTCCAGCCGGGTCAGGTATTGCCTGTTGCGTTCCTCGCCGCGGCCGTCCGCGTAGTACCAGCGTGAGTAATGCTGGCCGAACGGCGGTCGCATCGGCAGCCAGTAGTTGTGCCCTTCCGTTACCAGCTCGACATGCTCGAAGCCCATGTACGGGCCGAACCAGTCGGCACCGTACCGGTCCATGCTGTACCGGCACTCGGGTGTTCCGGTCGGCGCGAAGGTATGCATGGTCGCGAAATGGGCCTTGCCGATGAAGCCGGTCGCATAGCCGGCCCGCGCCAGCGCCGCCGCGAAGCCGCGTTCGCCCAGCGCGGGGTCGAGGTCGATGCCGTTGTCGCAGACGCCGTGGGTACGGGGCAGGAGGCCGGTCAGAATGGACGCCCGCGACGGCTGGCATACGACGTTGGGCGTGATGCATGCCGAGAAGCGCGTGCCGTCACGGGCGAGCTCGTCCAGGTGCGGCGTCCGGACCCGCCGCCCTTCGAAGCCGAAGCAATCCCCCCGCTGCTGGTCGGACGTGATCAGCAGGAGATTGGGGGCGCGCATCAGACAACATGGCCCCAGCCCGCGGGGCTGAGGCGGCCGTTGAAAAGGGGTTGGAGGCGGTCTGCCTCCAGACGTATCGTGGGTTGCGCACCGAAGTGCGCCGAGCCACAAGCGGAATGCCCGAGGGCGATGTCCGCGACGTTCAATGAAGGAGGCAGACCATGAAGGACGATACCACCGTATTCGTCGGTTTGGATGTGCATAAGGACTCCGTTGCGGTCGCGGTTGCCGCCGACGGCCGGGACGAGCCTCGGTTCGTTGGTACCTGCGGCGCCGAGTTGCGTGAGCTCCTCAAGGCTCTGTCGAGGCTGGGTGCTGCGGCGCACACACTGATCGCCTATGAGGCCGGCCCCAGCGGCTTCGCGTTGGCCCGGCAGTTCGCCGAGCACGGCTGGCAGTGCCAGGTCATCGCGGTGTCCAAGACGCCGCGCAAGCCCGGCGAACGGATCAAGACCGACCGGCGCGACGCGATCGCACTGGCGCGCTACCTTCGCTCCGGGGACCTCACCCCGGTGGTCATCCCCGATGCCGGCGATGAAGCCGTCCGAGACCTCGCCCGCGCCCGTGAGGACGCCGTGCGTGCTCGACTCAAGGTGCGCCAGCAGCTCAAGGCCATGCTGCTGCGCCACGGCAAGCGCTTCCCAGGCAAGACCTCCTGGGGCACCACTCACGAACGCTACCTCGCCCGCATCGGCTTCGATCATCCCGCCCAGGCCATCGCCTTCGCGGAGTACCGCAATGCCGTGCGCGACGCCCACGAACGCGTCGAGCGCATCACCGCGGCGCTGCGCGAGCAGATCGAACAGTGGCGCTTCGGGCCTGTGGTCAAGGCTCTCATGTGCTTCAAGGGCATCGACTTCGTGGCCGCCACCATCATCGTGGCCGAGTTGGGCGATCTGCGCCGCTTCGGGCATCCGCGCCAACTCATGGCCTACCTGGGCCTGGTCCCCAGCGAGTACTCCAGCGGCACCAGCCGTGTCCAGGGCAGCATCACCAAGACCGGCAACACGCACGTGCGCCGCATCCTGGTGGAGTCGGCCTGGTGCTATCGATACTCCGCTCGATTGAGCCGTCCGGTCGTGCAGCGTCAGCTCGAGCAGCCCAAGGCCGTGCGCGACATCGCCTGGCGCGCCCAGCTGCGCCTGTGCTCGCGCTATCGCCGCTTGTGCGGCCGCGGCATGCACTCCAACAAGATCTGCGTGGCGGTGGCCCGCGAACTCTCGGCCTTCATCTGGGAAGCCGCTCGACACGTGCAGGCCGGCATCCACCGACCCGTCTGAGCCTGCCAGTACCTCACCACACCCCTTGAGGAGCTCTATCGACACGACCGTTGACCGCTGACCCGATCGACAACGCGATGCGCGAGTGCGACTCGGGGAGCCCTCGTTTGGATTAAGTGGGCGTCCTTGCGACGGTCCCCGACTATCAGACCGAGGCAGCCCCGCGACCAATCGTTGACTTGCGGTAACCAGCCCGCGGATATCAGACTGATCCACCGTCGATTCAATCTCGCGTGTCGCGTTGCCCATCGGGTGCAGCTATCCCCTCATCGATACCTTGGAGCCATTCCCCGACGGCCCCAAGAACGATTCTGCCCCTTGACAGAGAGGGGCCATATCAGTCCACCTTGATCGCGGATTCCTTGATCACCTTGGACCAGGCCTCGTAGTCCTGTCGCATGAACTTCTCGAACTCGGCCGGTCCCAGGTCCGCGACCGACGCGCCGATCTGGGTCAGCTTCTGCTGCATCTCGGGATGCTTGAGTGCCCTGCCGACCTCCTCGCGCAGACGGGCGATGACCTTCTGGTCGGTACCGTTCGGCGCAAAGAGGCCGAGCCACTGAACCGAGCTCAGCCCGGGCAGGATCTCCTGGATGCTCGGCACGTCAGGCAAGAGCGGCGTGCGCGAGGTGGACGTCACCGCGAGGGCCTTCAGCCTACCCTGGGCAATGTGATTCACCACCGGCGGCAGGCCGATCACCCCCAGGCCGACCTGCCCGCCGAGCAGGTCCTGGATGGCCGGCGCCCCGCCCTTGTACGGCACATGGATCAGGTCGATGCCGGCAGCCCGCTTGAACATCTCTCCGAAAAGATGCTGCGCAGTCCCGGTTCCGGCCGAAGCATAGGCGTACTTGCCGGGCTCGCGCTTGGCGAGATCGATCAGCTCCTTCGCGTTGTTGACCGGCACCGACGGATGCGCAAGAAGCACGTGGGGTCCGGTGCTCACCAGCACGATGGGGACCAGGTCCTTGAAGGTGTCGTAGGCGAGTCGCGGGTAGAGTGCCTTCGAGATGGTCAGGTGATCCGAGCCGAAAAGGAACATCGTGCCGTCGGGCGGCGACTTCGCCACCACCTCGCTGCCGACGTTGCCTCCGGCACCGGTGCGGTTCTCGACGATGAAGTTGCTCTTCAGCTGCTCCTGCAACCGCTGCGCCAGGGCCCGGGAAACGGTGTCGGCGGCGCCGCCGGCGGGAAACGGGTTGACGATGCGGGTGGGACCGCTCGGCCAGTCCTGGGCAAGGGCGCCGGATGCCGCCAGGCAGAACGCCGCGGCCGCCACGAACCTGCGATGCAACATGCTTGTCTCCTCCTCATGGGTGTGCCCGCGTCACCGGAACTCGTTCCGATAGCGGAAGATGTCACCGCGAAGCAGTGACAGCCGGAACTCCACCACGCGATCTTCCGCCGCGTAGGTGGTGCGCTCGATCCGAAAGAGGGGCGTTCCGGGCCGCACCCGCAGGTGCGCGGCCGTGTAGGCGTCGGCCTTCGTCGGGTCGACCAGCTCGACCGCGCGGACCGGTGCAACGCCAAGGGAAGTCATGATGTCCAGCAGAAAGCGGGCTTCCAGCGGCTGGCGGTCGAGACCGGGAAACATGTCGACCGGCAGGAAACTGGTCTGCAGCGCGGCCGGCTTGCCATCGGCAATCCGGATGCGCTCGATGTGCCAGATCCAGGTGCCTGCGGCGACCTGCAGCACCCCCGCCACCGACTCCCGGGCGCGCTCCCGGCGGCAATGAAGCAGGCGGCCGCCGGGCGCGAAGGAGGGCCCGATCACGGTGAAGCGGCCGAACGAACCGGCGAAGCCGCTCTCCAGCTTCGGCGCGCAGACATAGGTGCCGCGGCCACGGAACCGCTCCAGGTAGCCTTCCGTCACCAGGTCGCCGATGGCGCGGCGGATGGTCCCGCGGCTGACGCCGTAGTACGCCAGCAGTGACGGTTCGGCCGGGATCTCCTCCCCTGCTTTCCAGACGCCCGCTCTCAGCTTCAGGAGGAGATCCTCCTTGATCTGGTGATGCAGCGCGATGTTCGGGTCCGGGCGGAACTTTGCCGTCGTCCGGACGTCTGTCGCCCGCTGGATTGTTGAATCGCCCGATAGCATGATAGGCTCGAACGTATAGACGTATAAACAACCTGTCAAGGACCCATCGTGTCTGCCGTTCCAGTTCCGCCCGGCCGGCTCGCCCCGGCCAATCTCCTCATCGTGATGTCCGACGAGCACGACCCCCGCTGGATGGGCTGCTCCGGCGATCCGCTCATCCTCAGCCCCAACCTCGACCGCCTGGCGTCGCAGGGCATTCGATACACCTCGGCCTACACCACGTCCCCGATCTGCGTACCGGCCCGGGCCGCGTTCGCCACCGGCAGGTACATTCACCAGATCGGCTACTGGGACAATGCCGACGCATATGACGGCAAGGTGCCGAGCTGGCATCACCGGCTGCGCGACGCCGGCCACCGGGTCGTGTCCGTCGGCAAGCTGCACTTCCGCTCCACCGAGGACGACAGCGGCTTCTCGGAGGAGATCATTCCGATGAACGTGGTGGACGGCAAGGGCGACCAGTACGGGCTGCTGCGCGGCGACCGCATGCCGCCGCGAACCGACGGCAAAAAGATGGCCGGCCTGGCCGGCCCCGGCGAATCCGAGTACACCTGGTACGACCGCGAGATCGCCGCCCGTGCCCAGATCTGGCTTCGAGAGGAGGCGCCACGGCACAGCGACCGGCCATGGGTGCTGTTCGTTTCGTTCGTTGCGCCTCACTTCCCGCTGAAGGCGCCGCCACACTGGTATTACCGGTACCCGATGCACCGGATACCCATGCCGAAGCTGTATCGGCAGGCCGAACGCCCCGATCATCCCTATGTGAGGGACCAGGCGGAGAACCTTCGCTACGACGAATACTTCGATGACGACGCTGCAGTCAAGCGGGCGCGCGCCGGCTACTTCGGGCTCGTCTCGTCGCTCGACGAGAACATCGGCCACCTGCTCGATACGCTACAGGACTGCGGCCTCGCCGAGAACACGCGCGTGATGTACACGTCGGACCACGGCGACAACCTCGGCGCACGCGGGCTATGGGGCAAGTCCGTGATGTTCGAGGAGCCGACCCGCGTGCCGCTCATCCTTTCGGGCCCGGGTGTGCCGCGCGGGGCGGTCCATGGCGGCCCGGTCAGCCATGTCGACGTCTATCCCACCATCATGCAGTGCGTGGGCCATGATCGCCCCGACGCGGACGACCGGCCGGGAGTTTCGCTGCTCGAGCTGGCGTCCGGTGCCGCGCCGGACCGGTCGGTGCTGTCCGAGTACCACGCGATGGCCTCCCGCGCCGGCGAGTACATGGTGCGATTCGGCCGGTGGAAGTACGTGCACTTCGTCCACTACCCGAAGCGGCCGCAGCTTTTCGATCTCCAGACAGATCCCGAGGAGCTGGTGGACCTGGCTGCGGATCCGCGCTTTGCGGCCCAGCGCGCGGAAGGCGAGGACCGCCTGCGCGCCATGCTCGACCCCGAAGCGGTAGACCGTCGGGCGAAGGAGCGGCAGGCGCAACTGATCGAGGAAGGCGGCGGCTGGGAGGCCATCCAGGCCAAGGGCGGATTCGGGTATTCGCCGCCGCCGGGGTTTCGGGCGGAGTTCGACTGACCCATGCAAGACAGCGCGCCCGCGTCCGAGCTAGGCACTCCTCGCCATCAGTCCCCCGTCGACCAGAATCTCCGTCCCGGTCACGTAGCGCGCCTCGTCGGACGCCAGGAAGAGCGCGGCGTGGGCGATGTCCCAGGCGTCGCCTCGCCTGCCGAGCGGCACGCGCCTCTTGCCCTCCTCCAGCAGGGTCTTCAGGTCGGCTCGCCCCTTCTGACGTGACACCCGGTGGGCTAGCAGCGGCGTGTCGATCAGCCCCGGAATCACGGTGTTGCAGCGGATGCCGTCCAGACCGTGGCGGACGGCCACCTGGCGCGTGAGCTGCACCAGGGCCGCCTTGGCGGCCGAGTAGCCCACATGATCGTGCCCGAGGTGGCGCATTCCGCCGACCGATCCCACGTTGACGATGGAGCCGGCCGATCGCGCAAGCATCGAGGGCAGCACGGCCTTGCAGGTGATGAACGCGCTGGTCAGGTTGAGATCGAGCTGCGCCTTGAAGTCCTCGACCGACAGCTCGACCGGGCCGCCGGGGACGGAGCCACCGACGTTGTTCACCAGGATGTCGATGCGGTCGAGCCGGCTCAGCACGCCCTCGACCATGGTGGCGACCGACCGGAGATCGGTGACGTCCGCCTCGGCGACGGAGCACGCCCCGCCGTCGGCTTCGACAAGGCGCGCGGTTTTCTCGGCGGCGGCGCGATCGCGGTCGACGATGACCACCTCCGCGCCCTCGCGAGCGAAGAGCACCGCGGTGGCGCGGCCGTTGCCCCAGCCGGGAC
>JAEWEW010000256.1 GCA_023389175.1 Pseudomonadota bacterium
CCTGGCCGCGCATGTAGATCATGCCGTTGATGCTGGAGCAGCCGCCCAGCGCCTTGCCGCGCGGATAGCGCAACCGGCGCCCATTCAGGCCCGGCTCGGCCTCCGTCTGGTAGAGCCAGTCCGTGCGCGGGTTGCCGATGCAGTACAGGTAACCGACCGGGATGTGGATCCAGTGGTAGTTGTCCTTCCTGCCGGCTTCGAGCAGCAGGACGCGACGGCTGGAATCCGAGGTCAGGCGATTGGCGAGCAGGCAGCCGGCGGTACCGGCTCCCACGATGACGTAGTCGAAGGTCTGGTCGCTCACTGTCTTGCCTCCTTTCGCGCCGCGCGTCAGCCTCGCTCGCGAGGCCGGGCGCTGCCTGCGCCGGGGCGCGCCTCGGAGACGTGCCTCGGAGGCGCGCCCTCCGATCGATTGTATGCCCGTCCTCGGACGCCTATTCGACCGTCGCCCCGGAGAACCGGATGACCTCGGCCCAGCGCTTGACGTCCTCTTCCACGAACCGGGCGAAGGCCTCGGGCGACATCGACTTCGGCGTCGCGCCGTCGTTCTCGAGACGCCGCTTGAAGGCGTCGGATTCCACCGCGGCGACGGCGGCCTCGTGCAGGCGCGCGGTGACCTCCGCCGAAAGACCCGCCGGGCCGAACAGCCCGAACCAGGCGTTCGACTCGAAGCCCTTCAGCGTCTCGCCGATCGGCTTCACGCCCGGAAACTGCGGCATCGGCTCGGTGCTGGTCACGCCGAGCACCTTGATCTTGCCGCCGTTCAGGTGCGGCTGGACGTTGATGGTGCTGGCGAACATCAGCTCCACCTGCCCTGCCAGCACGTCGGTCAGCGCCGGGCCGGTGCCCTTGTAGGGCACGTTGACGATGTCGACGCCGCTCATCATCTTGAACTTGTCGCCGGCCATGTGCAGGGACGAGCCGGTCGCGCCGATCGCGAAGTTCAGCTTGCCCGGATGCTTCTTCGCGTAGTCGATCAGCTCGGCGGTATCGTTGACCGGCAGGTCGCGATGGGCGATCAGCACGCTCGGCACGGTGGCCACCATGGTGATCGGGGTGAAGTCGCGAATCGGGTCGAATGGCAGCTTCTTGTAAAGCGTGGCATTGATGGTGTGCCCGGTGAAGCTCATCAGGATGGTGTCGCCGTCCGGCTTGCTCTTCGCCACGATGTCGGCCGCGATGTTGCCGCCCGCGCCCGCCTTGTTCTCCACCACCACCGGCCGGCCCAGCCGCTGGCTCATGATGTCGCTCATCGTGCGAGCCAGCGTATCGGTGGTGCCGCCCGCCGGCGCGCCGACGACGATGCGCAGCGGCTGGTCCGCGGCCCGCCCCGTCGCGGGCGCGAAGGCGGCAAGCGTGCCGGCGCCAAGCAGCAGGGCCGCAAGCCCTAGCGTTGCCTGGCGCCGTGCCGAACGCGTCCGCGCAGCCGCTGCCACCGCCGGCATCCTTCCGAAGTTACCCGTCATGTCTGCTTCTCCCGTCCAGGATGATCGATGCCTACCGCCGCTATTCTGGCCGCCGCCGGACGCGCGGACCGTCGGCGACCCTGCGGTCGCAAGGGCGCCTCGCGGCAGTGCACCGGGCGGGTCGTTTGACACCGGCGACGCCGGCCCCTATCGTGGCCTGATGACTTTCGATCGCATTCACCTGCCGTGACCGCCCCTGCCCTGCCACCTCGCACGCTCGCCCAGAAGCTGGTCGCCCGCGCCGCCGGCCGGGACCAGGTCGAGCCCGGAGAGACCGTCGTCTGCCGGGTCGACCTCGCCATGTCGCATGACTCGAGCGGGCCACGCCGCGTGGCACCCCTGCTGCAGCGCCTGGGCGTGCCGCTGCGCGATCCCGCGCGCTACGTGCTGGTGACGGACCACTATGTGCCGGCAGAATCGGAGGAATCCGCCGCCATCCTGCGGTTCACCCGCGACTGGTCGCGCGAGACCGGCGTCACGCTGCACGACGAGGAAGGCATCTGCCATGTGGTGCTGCCGGAGAAGGGACATGTCCGTCCGGGCATGTTCATCGTCGGCGGCGACAGCCACTCCTGCACCGGCGGCGCCTTCGGCGCGTACATGTTCGGCATCGGCGCCACCGAAATGGCCGGGGTGCTGGCCACCGGCACCATCTGGCTGAACGTCCCGGAGACCATTCGCATGCAATGGGACGGTCGCTTCCAGCCGGCGGTATCCGCCAAGGACGTCATGCTGTTCCTCTGCGGCCGGTTCGGCATGGACGGCGGCCGCTACCAGGCGGTGGAGTTCGGCGGCGACGCCGTCGCCGCGATGCCGATGCAGGAGCGCATGACCCTGTGCAACATGACGGCGGAGCTCGGTGGCCAGGCCGGCCTGGTGGCGCCGGACCGTGTCACGATGGACTACCTGCGGCAGGCCGGCGTGCCGGACGAAGCGCTCGCCGAGGCCGAAAGCTGGGCGAGCGATCCGGGCGCGCGCTTGCTCGAGCATCATCGGTTCGACGCCGCGGCGCTCGCGCCGCAAGTGGCGGCGCCGCACAGCCCGGCCAATGCCGCGCCGGTGGACGCGTATGCCGGACAGGCGATCGACGTCGCCTACATCGGCGCCTGCACCGGCGCGAAGCTCGAGGACCTGCGCATGGCCGCGCGCGTGCTGCGCGGGCGTCGCCCGGCTGCGGGCGTCACCCTGATGGTGGCACCGGCATCGCGGCAGGACGAGGAGACCGCCCGGGCCGAGGGCACGCTCGCCGCCCTGCTCGAGGGCGGGGCGCAGCTGCTGCCCAACGCCTGCGGCGCCTGCGCCGGCTATGGCCGGCACCGATTCGGCGAGGACGTGCGCGTGGTCTCGTCGACGGCCCGCAACTTCAAGGGCCGCATGGGCGCCGCCTCGAGCAGGGTCTGGCTGGCGTCCCCGGCCACGGTGGCCGCCTCGGCGCTGGAAGGCAGGATCGCCGATCCGCGGGAGCACTGGCTGTGAGCGCCGGACCATCCGCGGCTGCGCCGGTTGGCCGCCCGGTTGCCGGCGGCGGGCGCATCTGGCGCTTCGGCGACGGCATCGACACGGATGCAATGGCGCCCGGCCGGTACATGAAGCTCGGCATCGAGGCGATCGCGAAGCACTGCATGGAAGACGCGCGGCCCGAGTTCGCGCGCGAGGCGCGCCCGGGCGACCTGGTGGTGGCGGGACGCAACTTCGGCGTCGGCTCGTCGCGCGAGCAGGCGCCGCAGGCGCTTGCCGCGCTCGGGATCGCGGCGGTGGTGGCGCAATCCTTTGCCGGGCTCTTCTACCGCAACGCGGTGAACCTCGGCCTGCCGGTGCTCGTCTGCCGGGACATCGACGCGCTCGCCGACGGCCGGCGGGCGTCCTTCGATCTGGATGCCGCGACGCTCACGCTCGAGGACGCGACCGTCGTGCAGCTCGAGCCGATACCGGCGTTCCTCAGGGAGATCATCAACGCCGGCGGGCTGATTCCGCACCTGGAGAAGACGCTCGCCCGCTGAATGTCGGACTGCAGCCCCGGCCGGGGTGCCCTCTCCCGACTTCCGCTAACTGCCCTGGCCGAGCCCCGCGGGACCGCGGCCCTGCAGCTTGTCGCCGCGTCGCTCCAGGAAGACGGTGATCAGCACCGACGCGTCCTCGATCGCCCGCAGGGAATGGACCTCGTCGCCGCGCAGGTAGAGCATCCACCCGGCCTCGAGGCGGCGCACGCTGGCGGAGCTCACCTCGACCACGCCCTCGAGGCACTGGATGGTGAGCTCGCCGGCCAGCTTGTGCGGCGGGATCTCCTTGCCAGCGAGGAGGACCAGCCGCATCACTTCGAGATCCTCTGCCTTGAAGAGGGCGGTGCTGACGGTCGACCGCAGCCGAGGGCCGAGCGGCCGCACGTCGATCAGGTCCCCGGATCCGGCATGCTCCAGTGCCATTGCTCAATCTCCTGTCCGGCCCGACGCTCCGGGCTCGGGGCGCGCGAAGCGCTGGTTGATCTCCTTGAAGGCGATCGCGTCGTTGGCGAAGCCGAACGTGCCGTTCTCCTTCACCTCGCGCGCGGCCCGCAGGAACGCGCCGAGCGCCGCCCGGGCGAAGGCGCTGCCCACGCTGATCCGTTTGACGCCGAGCGCCTGCAGGTCCGCCACTGTCAGGTCGACGCCCGACAGGCCCATGATCACGTTGACCGGCCGCTCCACCGACGATACCACCGCGGCGATCTGCTCGCGGGTGGTCAGCGCCGGCGCGTACAGCACGTCGGCGCCGGCTTCCTGGTAGGCCTGCAGGCGCCGGATGGTGTCGTCCAGGTCGCGCACTCCGACGAGGAAGTTCTCGGCCCGGGCCGTGAGCGTGAATGGAAAGGGCAGCCCGCGTGCCGCCTCCACTGCCGCCCTTATCCGCTCCACCGCGAGGTCGAACGGGTAGATCGGCTCATCGGCCCGCCCGGTTGCATCCTCGATCGAGCCGCCCACCAGCCCGGCCGCCGCGCCGAGGCGGATCGTCTCCGCCACCGTTTCCGGGTCGTCGCCGAAGCCGTTCTCCAGGTCCGCGCTCACCGGCAGGTCCGTCGCCGCGACGATCTCGCGGACATGCCGCAGCATCGCATCGCGGCCGACCTCGTTGTCGCGCACGCCTAGGCTGAACGCGTAGCCCGCGCTGGTGGAGGCGAGCGCCTCGTAGCCGAGCTGCGCGAGCAGCCGCGCCGTCCCGACATCCCAGGGGTTGGGTATCACGAAGATGCCGGGCCGACGGTGCAGATCGCGGAAGCGTTCCGCCTTCTCCTGCTGCTGCTTGCTGGTCACATCGGTCATCTGCGTCTCCCGGAATCGCACGACGTCATGGTAGTTTTCAATGCCGCTCGATACCAACCGGCCGGCACAACCGCCTTGACCGACTGCCCTACACCCCGCAGCCCGCGGCTTCCCTAGCCATGGATCACTTCCTGCCGCAGGGCCTTTCCGTCGGCTGGGCCGTCGCCCTGGTGGCCGCGTCCTTCGTCACCGCCGGCATCTCCGCGGCCTTCGGCCTGGGCGGCGGGGTGGCGATGCTCGCCATCCTGCTGGCGGTGCTGCCACCGGCCATCGTGCTGCCGATCCACGGCATCGTGCAGGCTGGATCCAATGCCGGACGCGCAGTCTCGCTGCGCTCGGAGATCCGGCGCCCGGTGCTCGGATGGTTCGCACTCGGCACGGCGATCGGCATCGTGGCCGCGAGCCTGGTGCTGGTGGCGCTGCCCACGGCCACGCTGCAGTGGATCCTCGGCGTCTTCATCCTCTGGAGCGTGTGGGGTCCGAAGCCGAAGGGCCGCCGGGTGCCGGATGCCGGATTCCTGGCGGTGGGCGCCGGCGCCAGCTTCTGCACCATGTTCGTCGGCGCGACCGGCCCGATGGTGGCCGCGTTCTGGGACGTGAAGCGCATGGGCCGGCTCGCCGTGGTAGCCACCCATGCCGCCTGCATGCTGGTGCAGCACCTGGCCAAGGTCGTCGCCTTCGGTGTCCTCGGTTTCGCCTTCGCCGAATGGGCCGTGGTGGTGGCGGCGATGCTGGCGGCCGGCCAGGCCGGCACCCTGGTGGGCGCCAGGATCCTGAAGGCGATGCCGGAGCGGATGTTCGGGATCGCCTTCAAGGCATTGCTCACCCTGCTGGCACTGCGCCTGCTCTGGTCGGCCTGGCAGGGCTGAACGCCGCGCCAGGCCGCGAAGCCGCCGCCGGCGCGGATCAGCGGGTGTCCGTGCGCAGCCGCTGCATGAACCACCACAGGTGACCCTCGAGGTCGCGAGCGCCGTAGGTCCGGTCGGTCCAGTAGCCCTCGCCGTAGTCCACCGTCCTGGGCGGCGCGAAGATGCGCGCGCCGGCCGCGCGGGCGCGCTCGTAGTGGGCGTCGACATCGTCCACCATCAGGCAGAGGCTCTGCGTGTTGCGCCCGCCCAGGCTCGCCGGGCTCGCCTGCGACGACTGCCACGGCTTCTCCGGCGACTCCGCCCTGCCGGCCTGGCCCACCATGACCAGGCCCTCGCCGAACTCGAGCTCCGAATGCTCCACGGTCCCGTCCTCGCCGACGATCTTCTCGCGGACCATGAAGCCGAAGGCGTTGCAGAGCCAGTCGATCGCGGTCTCCGCATCGTCGTAGTAGACGGCCGAGCTGATGCGCGGCCAACCTGCCGGGGTCGGTTTCATCCCTTGCTCCTCACGCTGACCTCTGCCGGCCAATGGTTGCACACGCCCTTTTCCCGACCCCGCGAAGCCGCCCACCCTTCGGGGATATCCGCGGGCGGCGGCGCCCGGCCGCCATCGCGATTTGCGGCTAAGATGCTCCGGACCGGCTCGGATCCGGGCTTGCCGCGGCCTGCGGCGAACCTGCCGCGACCTGCACAGGGATCGAATGACTCGCACGAAGACCAGCCCGCCCGATGCCGATCCCGATGGCAGGCCGCCTGCTTCCGATGACGCGGACACCCGCGACGCGGTCCACGTGATCGCCAGCGGACGGGTGCAGGGCGTCGGGTTCCGGCACTTCGTCCGTCACACGGCGGATGCGCAAGGCTGCGCCGGCTGGGTGCGCAATCTCCCGGATGGCCGGGTCGAGGCCGTGGTCGCCGGCCCGGCCCATGCCGTGCAGGCCACGCTGGATGCGATCGCGCGCGGCCCCGACGCCGCCCGCGTGGACGGGGTGGTCACCCGGCTCGCCCTCGAGGACGAACGCGCGCAGGTGCGCAGACCCTTCGCGCTGCGCCGCGACGCCTGACGAACCTCCGGAACCTTCTCCTCGCGAAGCCTCCGGCACGCGAGGCATGACACTTGCGCCGATCGGGCATCGGGTGTGCCGCCGCAGCGGCAGCGCCCCATCAATCCCATCAATGCCAGCAACGGAGCGAAGTCATGGCCCAGCATCAGATCGGCGTCCTCGTGGGCAGCCTGCGCCGCGATTCCTTCAACCGCAAGCTCGCCACCGCGCTGACGCGCCTCGGGCCGAGCGAGTTCACCTTCCGGGATCTGCGCATCGACGACATCCCGCTCTACAACCAGGACCAGGACGCGAACCAGCCCGAGCCGGTCAAGCGCCTGAAGAAAGAGATCGAGCAGTGCCAGGGGATCATCTTCGTGACCGCGGAGTACAACCGCTCGATCCCCGGCGTGTTGAAGAACGCCATCGATTCCGCATCGCGGCCGTACGGCAAGAGCGCATGGAAGGGCAAGCCGGCCGGCGTGATCGGCGCGTCCATCGGCTCGATCGGCACCGCGCTTGCGCAGCAGCACCTGCGCAACGTCCTGGCCTACCTCGACATGCCGACCATGGGGCAGCCCGAAGCCTTCATCCACGCGACCGACGGCCTGTTCGAGGGCAATGGCGACATCGCCGCCAGGAGCCGCGAATTCCTGCAGGGCTGGATGAACCGGTATTGCGACTGGGTGCGCATGCACGCCGGCCGCGCCACCCGGTGAGCGCCGGCTGAGCGCCGGCTGAGTTCCCGCCCGGGTACCCCTGAGGGCAGGCGGGCGTCGGTCCCGGACCGGGTATAATGGGACCTCTTTGGTCCTATAAACCCGACTGCCGCCATGCTAAGGATCAGCAAGCTTGCCGACTACGGCTGCCTGGTGATGGGTCTCATGGCCCGCGAGCCGGCCGGCGTGCACTCCGCGTCCAGCCTTGCCGCGACGCTCGGCCTCGGCGTGCCGACCGTCAGCAAGGTGCTCAAGGCGCTGGCTCGTTCGGACCTGGTGACAGGCGTGCGCGGGCTGCACGGCGGCTACATGCTCGCGCGGCGCCCGGAGCTCATCACTGTAGCGGACATCGTCGACGCGCTCGAAGGCAAGCGCTTCGCGCTCACCGAGTGCGGGGCCGGCCTGGGACGCTGCAGCATCGAGAAGAGCTGCCACACCCGGCACGGCTGGCGCACGATCGGCGAGACCATCCGGCGGGCGCTGGAGGAAGCGAGCCTCGCCAGCCTGGTGCGGCCGGAGCCGGCGGTCGCCGGTGGCCAGGCCACCGTGATGATCGCCCGCCCGGTGCGGCGCGCGGCGGGCGCGAGACCCATGACGCAATCGACGGAAACCACGACGTGAGCATGCAAGACACCACCATCCGCAGCGAGACGACGCGCGCGGGCGAGCCGGATGCCTCCAGCCGCCCCGGCAACCGCCAGCTGGACGCCTTCCTCCAGCGCGAGTATTCCGCCGGCTTCGTGACCGAGCTGGAGGCGGATTCGCTTCCGCCCGGCCTCTCGGAGGAAACCATCCGCATGATCTCCGCCCGCAAGCAGGAGCCGGAGTTCATGCTGGAGTGGCGCCTGCAGGCCTACCGCCGCTGGCTCGAGATGACGCCGCCGCACTGGGCGGCGGTGCAGTTCCCGCCGATCGACTTCCAGGACATCGTCTACTACTCCGCGCCCAAGTCGAAGGCCGACGGCCCGAAGAGCCTGGACGAGGTGGATCCGGAGCTTCTGCGCACCTACGAGAAGCTCGGCGTGCCGCTGCACGAGCGGGCGCGCCTCGCCGGCGTGGCGGTGGATGCGGTCTTCGACTCGGTCTCGGTGGCGACCACCTTCCAGAAGCAGCTCGGCGAGCACGGCATCATCTTCTGTTCCTTCTCGGAGGCGGTGCGCAACCATCCCGAGCTGGTGCGCAAGTACCTGGGCACCGTTGTCCCGCAGGGAGACAACTTCTATGCCGCGCTCAACTCGGCGGTGTTCTCGGACGGCTCCTTCGTCTTCATTCCCAAGGGCGTGAAGTGCCCGATGGAGCTGTCCACCTATTTCCGCATCAACGCGCGAGACACCGGCCAGTTCGAGCGCACGCTGATCATCGCGGAAGAAGGTGCCTCCGTCAGCTACCTCGAAGGCTGCACCGCGCCGATGCGCGACGAGAACCAGCTGCACGCGGCCGTGGTGGAGCTGGTGGCGCTCGACGACGCCCGCATCAAGTACTCCACGGTGCAGAACTGGTATCCCGGTGACGAGAACGGCGTGGGCGGCATCTACAACTTCGTCACCAAGCGGGGCGATTGCCGCGGGCCGCGCTCGCGCATCTCCTGGACGCAGGTGGAGACCGGCTCGGCCATCACCTGGAAGTACCCGAGCGTGATCCTGCGGGGCGACGATTCGGTGGGCGAGTTCTACTCGGTGGCGCTGTCGAACCACCGGCAGCAGGCCGACACCGGCACCAAGATGATCCACATGGGCCGCAACACCCGCAGCACCATCGTCTCCAAGGGCATCTCCGCCGGCCACGGCAGCAACACCTTCCGCGGCCTGGTGCGGGTGATGCCCAAGGCCGAGGGCGCGCGCAACTACACCCAGTGCGACTCGCTGCTGATCGGCGACCAGTGCGCGGCGCACACCTTCCCCACCATCGAGGTGCGGCAGCCGACGGCTCACATCGAGCACGAGGCCACCACGTCGCGCATCGGCGAGGACCAGCTCTTCTACGCCATGCAGCGCGGCCTGTCGGCCGAGGATGCCGTCTCGATGATCGTCAACGGCTTCTGCCGCGAGGTCTTCAAGGAGCTCCCGATGGAGTTCGCGGTGGAAGCGCAGAACCTGCTCGGCGTGAGCCTCGAAGGCAGCGTCGGCTGAGAATCGCCAGGAGAATCACCCAATGCTCTCTATCAAGGACCTCCAGGTGTCGGTCGAAGGTCGGCAGATCCTGCGCGGGCTGGACCTGGAAGTCGGATCCGGCGAAGTGCACGCCATCATGGGACCCAACGGCTCGGGCAAGAGCACGCTCGCGCAGGTGCTTGCCGGGCGCGACAGCTTCACCGTGGACGGCGGCTCGGTTGTCTGGGACGGCCGCAACCTGCTCGAGCTCGCGACCGAGGACCGCGCCCGCGAAGGCCTCTTCCTCGCGTTCCAGTACCCGGTGGAGATCCCGGGCGTCTCCAACGCCTACTTCCTCAAGGCCGCGGTCAACGCGGTCCGTCGCCATCGGGGCGAGCCGGAGCTCGACGCCATGGACTTCCTTGCCCGGGTCAAGCAGGAGATGAAGGCGGTCGGCATGAAGGAGGAGTTCCTCTACCGGTCGGTGAACGAGGGTTTCTCCGGCGGCGAGAAGAAGCGCAACGAGGTGCTGCAGATGGCACTGCTCGAGCCGCGGCTCGCGGTGCTGGACGAGACCGACTCCGGGCTCGACATCGACGCGCTGCGGGTGGTCGCCGACGGCGTGAACCGGCTGCGTGACCCCGAACGCTCGATGATCGTCATCACCCACTACCAGCGGCTGCTCGACTACATCGTGCCGGATCGCGTCCACGTCCTGGCCAAGGGCAGGATCGCGAAATCCGGTGGCCCGGAGCTCGCCCGCGAGCTCGAGGAGCGCGGTTACGAGTGGATCGTCGGCCCGGCCGCGGCGCAGGCGCCGTCCGCCGGCACGCGCGGCACCGCGGCGG
>JAEWEW010000285.1 GCA_023389175.1 Pseudomonadota bacterium
CCCGCGCCCTGCGCGCCCGGCCCGAGGGCTTTGTGTCATGCGGCAGCCGCCGTTGTCGAGACCGTCAAACCGCGCAAGAAGTCGTCGAGCATCGGTGCCGGCCCAACCGGCGTCTTCGCGCCGCGGACTCGTCGTTCGCCAAGCGGGCTCTCCCGGTAAGATTGCCCGATGCCGTCGCCCAACCGCTCCCGTCCTTCGCCCGCGTCGTCGCGACCGGCTACGCGGTTCTGGGCGGAGCTTGCGACCGGCGACTTCGACCGCCTGGACGTCGAGCGAACGGTCGCGGTGCTGCCGGTCGCGGCGACGGAGCAGCACGGGCCGCACCTGCCGCTCTGCGTCGATACGACCATCGTCGAAGGGCTGGTGGCCGCGGTCCTGCCGCGCCTGACCGCGGAGTCCGGCGCGCTCTTCCTGCCGACGCTTGCGATCGGCAAGAGCAACGAGCACGGCCGCTTTCGCGGAACGCTTTCCCTATCGGCGCACACGCTGATCGATGCCTGGATGGAGATCGGCGCGAGTGTCGCCGCGGCCGGCGTGCGCAAGCTGGTGATCCTCAACGCCCATGGCGGCCAGTCGGCGCTGATGGACGTGGTGAACCATGACCTGCGGGAGCGCCACGGCATGATGGTGTTCGGCGTGAGCTGGCCTCGCCTCGGACTGCCGCCCGGACTGATCGACGCGGAGGAAGTGCGCTTCGGTATCCACGGCGGCGAGATCGAGACCTCCATGATGCTCGCGCTCGCACCGCACCTGGTCGACATGACGCGAGCGGCGGACTTCGATTCTGCCCTGCGCCGGCTGGCGGACGAGCAGCCGCTGCTGGGCGGCGGCGCAGCCCGGTTCGGGTGGCAGACGCAGGACCTGAATCCCGCGGGCGCGATCGGCAACGCCGCGGCTGCCAGCGCGGAGAAGGGTCGCGCGATCATCGACTTCGTCGCCGGGCGCCTCGCGCAGTTGCTGGCCGAGGCGGGGCAGATGTCTCTTTCGACGCTGGTCGAAGGCCCTCGAAGCGTTCCTGACCGCCATCGCTGACCCATAAACCGGAACATCGCCGCCATGACCTCCCCGATAGACGTTTGCACCCCACGACTCGCCCGCGGGCGTCCGCTGATGCTCGCCGCGGGCCTGCTGATGGCGGCGGGAGCGCTCTTCGTCGCCGACACTGCCCGCGCCGAGCCGCCTCCCGTCGAGGAAACCTGCCCCGACGGTCCGCCGCCCGGCACGCGTTGCCTGCGCGGCGTCGACTCGGCCGGTGCGCACTACCTGATCGCGGTGCCGCGGGACTGGAACCGGGTGCTGGTAGTTCACGCCCACGGGGGCCCGACGCTGGAGAAACCCGACGCGAAGCGGGCCAATGCTGACCTGAAGCGCTGGTCCATCCACCTGCGCGCCGGCTACGCCTATGCCGCCTCGGCGTTCCGCCAGGGCGGCGTCGCCGTCCGCAGCGCTGCCGAGGACACGGAGCGGGTACGCCGCATCTTCCTGACCCATGTGGCGACACCCCGCCGCACCCTCCTTCACGGTCAGTCCTGGGGCGCCGGCGTGGCCGCCAAGGCAGCGGAGATGTATGCCGATTCGCTCGCCGGCGCCTCGCCGTACGACGGCGTGCTGCTCAGCAGCGGCGTGGTGTCGGGCGGCTCGTCGGCATACGACTTCCGGCTCGACCTGCGGGTGATCTACCAGTACCTGTGCAACAACCATCCGCTCCCGGACGAGCCGCAGTATCCATTGTGGATGGGTCTGCCCCAGGATGCCGGCCTGACGCGCGCCGACCTGGCGAAGCGGGTCGACGAGTGCCTCGGCGTGCGCAGGAAGCCGGAAGAACGTACCGCCGAGCAGCAGGCGAAGCTCGACACCATCGCCAAGGTCATCCGCATCGAACCGGCCTCGGTGCTGGCGCACCTGAACTGGGGCACGTGGCACTTCCAGGACATCGCCCGACGCAGCCACTGGCGCAGCGTCTTCGGCAACGAGCGGGTCCGCTACTCCGGCTCGTCGGACGATGCCGCGCTCAACGCAGGGGTGCAACGCTATTCGCCGGATGCCGACGCGCTCTCGGCTTTCGCCGCGGACACCGATCCCGATGGGCGCATTCCGGTGCCGGTGTTGACCATCCACGGCATCGGCGATCCGACTGCATTCGTGGAGATGGAGTCGAGCCTGCGGGAAACCATGCAGAAGGCCGGCAGCGCCGAGCGGCTGGTGCAGGTGTTCACCGACGATGCGGTGCACAGCTACCTGAGCGATCCGGCCTATCCGACGGTACTGGCCGAGCTGGTCAAATGGATCGACACCGGCGACAAGCCGACGCCGGAGCAGATCGCCCAGGCATGCCGGGGGTTCGAGGCGAGGTTCGGCGAGGGGTGCCGGTTCCGGCCGGACTATCGGCCGCAGCGGCTTGCCGATCGCGTGCCGGCGCGCTGAGGGCGCTACTTCGTTGAGGCAGCGCCCTCGGGCCGGGCGCGCAGGACGCGGGCTCATACGGGGGCGCCGGCGCTTCGCGCCGGTCCCCGCGGCGG
>JAEWEW010000321.1 GCA_023389175.1 Pseudomonadota bacterium
ACCGCGTAGCCGCCCTGGCTGCGCATGTACTCGGTGGTGCCGATGCCGTAGGCGATGCTGCCGCCGGGGCGACGGACAACGCCACGCGCGTATGCGGGCAGCCAGCCGTACACCAGCCGGCGCGGGCCGACTGCCCGGGCGAGCGCGAACTCCTCGCGCGCGCGCCGGAACGGCTCGAGCTCGCCGTCGTTGTCCTCGGGCCCCAGGAAGACGAACGGCGTGCCTTCGGACGCGAACGAATGGAGGTCCAGCAGCGCGTCGTGGTCCCGCAGGATCGGCGCGAGGTGGTTGGCGATCCGGTCCTCGGCATTCTCGGGACAGACGCTCGGGCGGAAGTCGCGGTTGAGGTTGCGGTCGCCCTCGCGCGTGCCGCGGCCGAAGGCGACCGGATTGGCCACCGGCACGAGCGTCAGCACGCCCCGCGCCAGGCGCCGCGTGCCGGCCGCGAACTCCGCCGCCGCGGCGCGGATCGCGGCGGGGCCGCAGGTCTCGTTGCCGTGAACCGCCCCGAGGACGAGCAGCCTCGGCCCGTTGGCGAGCGAGCGGTACTGGTGGACTTCGATCGTTTCCATCGGGCATCCGTGGGGGCAGTGGCATTCGTCGTCTCGAGAGGCCGATGATACGGGCGGGCGTGCCGATAGGACCGCCCGGCAGTGGGTTGCGTCAGCCCAACCGCCTGCCGCGTGGTAACGTGGAATCCGTCGGATGCGGAAGACCCGAGCCATGAACACCCACCCCTCAGGCGCGAGCCGCCGTGCGGCGGCTGCCAGGCTGCGCCGCCTTGCGGTGGCGGCGCTTCTCCTGCCGCTCGTTGCCATGGCGGGCGGCTGTGCAGCCTACATGCAGGCGCAGGTCACCAGCTTCCACCAGGTGTCGCAGGAGCTCAGGCTGGAAGGCAAGCGCTTCGTCATCGAGCCCAGTGATGCCCAGCGGGACAGCCTCGAGTTCCAGGCGTACGCGGACCAGGTCCGGCGTGCACTGGTGGAGAAGGGTCTCGTGGCCGCCGGCACTGGCGCCGCCTCGGAGCTGGTTGTGCGGATGACCTACACGATCGACGGCGGCCGTGCCGTGGTGCACGGCTATCCCGCCTACGGCTACACCCACTATGGCCCGGTGTGGACCTGGACGCCGTATCCGGTCCCCGGCGGTGGGGTGCGCTATGCTTGGACCCCGACCTATCCGATGACCTACGGCGTGGTTGGCACGCACTACGCGGAATCGACGCTCTACCGGCGCGAGCTGCATGTGATGATCGAGGAGCGCAAGACGGGCGGGAACGGTCGGCGCCTCTACGAAGGGACGGTTGTGTCCGAAGGCGGTTCGGCCTCGCTTGCCCCGGTCATGCCGGCGATGGTGCGGGCACTCTTCAGCGACTTCCCGGGGCGCAATGGCGTCACCCGGATCGTGCAGGTTCCGATCGATGAGGCGGAGAACCTGCCGACCCGGTCAGCTCCGGCGCCCACTGCACCCCCGCGGGAACTGCCGCAGGAATCGCCAAAGCGCGTGCCGCCGGCGGCCGGCTGAGAGGTCAACCCAGGTTCAGGCCACCAGGTCCCAGTAGCCCGGCATCCGCGCGGTTGGAACCGCGACCGGCGCGATGCCGCCGACGGTGGCGTAGAGCCGGCCGTTGAAGTCGCGAACCCGGTAGAACCGCTGCGTGCCTTCCCGGGTGGTACGCAGCCAGAGGCCTGGCTGCTGCGGCTGGCAACTCACCCCGAGCAAGGCGGCCTGCCGTGCGCGACTCAGCCTTTCGTCGGGAAGCTGGGGCCGCAACGGCGCCGCGAAGCCGACGGGCAGGAGCCTCCCGTCGAGGGCGCGATTGAGCAGAGTGCGGATCCGGCGGCTCGCGATGCGCAGCCTTGAAGGCAACCGGCCGGCGGCAGGGAACATCGGAACGGTCATCTGGCAATCCCTCGTTGCTGGACGTCTGGCAACGGCCATGCCCGCCAAACGTCAACTCGTGCAAGAAGGAATCAGGCAGCCAGTCCCGATCCGCGTGATACGCCGCAAGCAGACCACAGCCGAACCCGGCGCGCAAGCATTCCGGCGCAAATGTAACGGTTCGGTACAACAATTCTGCAACTGCCAGGGACGGGACGTTCCCTGGGGCAGCGTCCTGCGGGGACGCGCGGCGGCGCTACCGCTGCCGCTACCGCTTGAACTCGATCGGCAGCCCGATGCCGAGCTGCTTGGTGCGCCGCTCCATGCGCCGGACCAGATGGTCCACCTCCTGGACGTCGAGCACGCCGAGCTTCGGCCCCGGCGCGCGCAGACGCTCCCAGCGGATCGCGCCGCGCTTCCTCAACAGGTACTTGCGCACCGCGAGTCCGAGCCCCGGTTGCAGCTCGTGCCGCACCAGCGGCAGGTAGGCATCGAAGACGTCCTCGGCGTCCTCGCGCTTGCCTGCCTGGTACAGCTGCTGGGTCTTCACCATCGCCTCGGGATAGGCGAACCCGGTCATGGCGCCGTCGACGCCGCGACCCAGCTCCTGCGGAAAGTGCAGGCCGCCGTTGCCCACCAGGATGGAGATGCGGCGGGTTCCATGACGTTCGGCCTCACGCAGGGCGGTGATCTTGTTGAGCCCGGGCCAATCCTCGTGCTTGAACATCACCAGGCCCGGGAAGTCATGCACCATGCGCGTGATCAGGTACGGCGCCATGTGCACCGTGGTGGTCTGCGGATAGTCCTGCATCACCCACGGAATGCCTTCGAGGCGCGTCACCACCTGCTCGAAGTAGCCGTAGACCTGCTCGTCGGTCTTGAGACCGGGTACCGGTGCGATCATCACGCCCGCGGCGCCGGCGTCCATCGAACGCTTCGCGAAGTTCACCAGGTTGTCCACGCCGGGCGCGCTCACGCCGACCACGACCGGCATCTTGCCCTCGGCCTGCTTCAGCACGCTGCGCACGAACTGCAGGCTCTCGTCAGGCGACAGCTTCGGCGCCTCACCCATGACGCCGAGGATGGTCATGCCGCTCGCGCCGCATTCGCGGTAGAAGTCGGTCATCGAGCGAGCGCTCTCGAGGTCCAGCATGCCGTCCTCGGCGAAGGGCGTCGCGGCGATGACGAACGTGCCGGTGGCTGATTCGGTGAGCTTGTTCAATGCAGTGGCGATTGGTTGTCGGCTGGGCAGTGCAGAGTCTACACCGCTCGCTCGCGCGAGGCTCCGTTGGGGGCGAGGGTGGATCGTGCCGGTCTAGTCGTCGGGCCAGCGGGGTGGATTGGCGCCGAGGGGGACGGCGGGGCGGCGCCAGCCGGGGGGCGTCTCGGTCATGCGGGCCGCGTGGCGGACCGCGGTGAGCGCGCCGAAGCCGGAGGGCGTGGTCTCGAGCAGGTCGCGCACGTCGTCGCGGCCCGGATCCGGCACGTCGAAGCCGTTGGCGATCCGGCCGAGGGAGCGCAGCCAGGCGGCGGTCTGCGCGAGGGAAACCTCCACATGCCAGCTGCCGCCTTCGCGCGCGCGTCGCAGCAGCGCGGCCGCGATGCCGAATGCGAGCAGGTAGCCGGCGGCATGGTCCAGGATCTGCGTGGGCAGCGGCTTCGGCGTCGACGAGCCGGCGGCCTCGGCCTCGTCGAGGTTGAAGCCGGCGGCGGTCTGCACCAGCGAATCGAAGCCGCGCCGCAGCCGCCAGGGGCCGTCCGGGCCCCAGGCCGAGAGCGACGCGTAGACGATGCCCGGATGCCGCTCCGCCAGCGCCTGCGGGCCGAGGCCGAGCGCCGCGAGGCTTCCAGGGCGATAGCCCTGCAGGAAGACGTCGGTGGTCTCGAGCAGCGACTCCATGGTCGCCTTGCCGGCGTTTTCGCGCAGGTCCAGATGCGCGCTCAGCTTGCCGCGGTTGACGTCGGGCACCGCCTCGATGTTCGGCAGCGACGGCGAGTTGACCAGCAGCACGTCGGCGCCATTGGCGGCAAGCGTGCGGCCCGCGACCGGTCCGGCCAGGATCCGTGTCAGGTCGAGCACGCGGATGCCGGCGAGCGGCGCGTCCGCGGCCGCGCCGGCGCCGCTTCCGCGCAGCAGCCGCGCGGTCGCGTCGCCGAGACGGCTCACCGAGAGCAGCGGCAGCGCCGCCACGGCTCGCCCCTGCGCATGGGCTTCCCACTCGGCGGTCGATCGCAGTGCGACCACCGGCAGGCCGCTCGCACTGGCCGCTTCCTCGAATGCCAGCGCCGACTGGTTGCGCAGCGCCGCGGTGATTGCCTCCCGCGACGCCGCGCAGCCGAGCAGCGCGAGCGCCCCGTCGCGGTGATGGGCGAAGTTGGCATGGATGCGCACCCAGCCGCCGTCACCGCAGCGATAGAGCCCGGTCAACGGATCGCCGACCGCGACCGCGCGGCCGTCGATCGCGAAATAGTGGTCGCTGCGCGCCTCGATCGCGGCATGGCGCAGGTCTACGGACACCCGCTGTCGCCGACCGCCGCGCTGGTGCCAGACCTCGGCTGCAGCCAGCGCCGCGAGCGCGATGCCGGCCTGGGCCGCGTGGCTCACCGCGAAGGAAGACGGCAGCGCCGGCTTCGTGCCCGGGAGATCGAGCTGCGCCAGGGCAGCCGGGTCGAGACCGAGCGAGGTCCAGACCCTGCGAACCACCGCGCCGACGTCCGGTCCGGTGCCCGCCATTCCGTTCCTGCTCATCATCGCCGACATCCTCCGATTCCTGAAGCCAGGGTCGATCGTTGCTATTCTTGCATCGGATCCGCCGCGTTCACCCGATCGTGGCGACGCGCACGCATTCGCAGGAGTCATGCATGACGACGCCAGCCGGCTCGAACCGCGAGTCACTCTCCTACCTGTCCGGCTTCGGCAACGAGTTCGCCACCGAAGCGCTGCCGGGCGCCCTGCCCGAGGGCAGGAACTCGCCGCAGCGATGCGCCTACGGACTCTACGCCGAGCAGATCTCCGGCACGGCCTTCACGGCGCCGCGCGGCTTCAACCGACGATCGTGGCTCTACCGCATCCGGCCGGCCGCGCAGCATCGCCCCTTCGTGCGGATCCAGGGGGGCCGCGTCACCAGCGATTTCGGCGCCGCCCCGACGCCGCCGAACCAGCTGCGCTGGGATCCGATGCCGGTGCCCGATCCCGGAGAGACGGCGCTCGATTTCGTCGACGGACTGGTGACGATGGCCGGCAACGGCGACCCGCATGCGCAGAGCGGCTGCGGCATCCACGTCTATGTCGCGAACCGCTCGATGCAGGACCGCTACTTCTACGATGCCGACGGCGAGCTCCTCATCGTGCCGCAGATGGGCCGGCTGCGGCTCGCGACCGAGCTGGGGCTGATCGACGTCGAGCCGCAGGAGATCGCGGTCATCCCGCGCGGGATCCGCTTCCGGGTCGAGCTGCCTGACGGCGCGGCGCGCGGCTATGTCTGCGAGAACTTCGGCGCGCCGTTCCGGCTGCCCGACCTCGGGCCGATCGGCTCCAACGGCCTCGCGAATCCGCGGGATTTCCTCACGCCGGTCGCCTGGTACGAGGACCGCGACGGCGCATGCCGCCTGGTCGCGAAGTTCATGGGGCACCTCTGGTCGGCAGAGATGGATCACTCGCCGCTCGACGTGGTCGCCTGGCATGGCAACCATGCGCCCTACAAGTACGACCTGCGCCGCTTCAACACCATCGGCTCGATCAGCTACGACCATCCGGACCCGTCGATCTTCCTCGTGCTGCAGTCGCAATCCGACACGCCGGGCGTCGACGCGATCGACTTCGTGATCTTCCCACCGCGGGTGCTCGTCGCCCAGGACACCTTCCGGCCGCCCTGGTTCCACCGCAACGTGGCAAGCGAGTTCATGGGGCTGATCGCCGGCGCGTACGACGCGAAGGCCGAGGGCTTCGTGCCGGGCGGCGCCAGCCTGCACAACTGCATGTCGGGACACGGCCCGGACGCCGAGACCTTCGAGCGCGCGAGCAGCGCCGATACCTCCCGGCCGACCTACGTGCAGGACACGATGGCCTTCATGTTCGAGACCCGCTGCGTGATCCGGCCGACCGCCGCCGCGCTCGAGTCCGCGCAGCTGCAGGCCGATTACTTCCAGTGCTGGGAGGGACTGAAGCGGCGTTTCGATCCCACGGCTCGGTAGCGCCCGTAGGCTCAGATGACGTTGCGCTCGAGAAGCGGCCGCCCGGCCAGCAGCCGCTCGAAGCCGAGCGGAGCGAGGTCGAGCGTGCGATAGCCGCCGTGGCGGATCAGCTCCGCGACGCCGCGTCCGGCCGCGGGCGCCTGTTGCAACCCGTGCCCGGAGAACCCCACCGCGAAGTACAGGTTGCCGCACGAAGGATGCAGGCCGATCACGGCATTGTGGTCGAAGGTGTTCATCTCGTAGTAGCCGGCCCAGGCACCGGCCATGCGGATCGCTTCGAACGCCGGCACCCGGTTGGCGAGCGCCGGCCAGATGCGATCGTCGAAGGCCGGATACTCCACCTCGAGCGGCGGCTCGTCCGGGTCGTCCTCCGGCGCGAAGCCACTGATGAACCGGTCGCCCTCCGGCCTGAACCAGATGCCCGATGGATCGATGACCAGCGGACAGCCGGGCAGGCGGCCGGGGCAGGTGAAGGCGAAGACGCTGCGGCGGCGGGCGGCGACCGGCAGCGCGATGCCGGCCCAGCGGGCGACCGCGGCCGCCCAGGGACCGGCCGCGTTGACGGCGGCATCGCAGGCGAGCAACCGGCTCGAGCCTGGTCCGGCCGCATCGCGGCCGCCGTCACCGACCAGCACCGCAGTCACGCGGCCGTCGGCATCCTGCTGCAGGCCCAGGGCCTCGGCCTGCAGGTAGCGCGCTCCCTGGGCGACCGCCTTGCGCCGCAGCGCCTGCATCAGGCCATAGCCGTCGAACCAGCCTTCGTCGCGCAGTCCGAGCGACCCGAGCGCAATGCCTTCGGTCGAGAGCCAGGGAAAGCGCAGCCGCAGCTCGTCGGGCGAGAGCAGGGCGACCGCGACGCCGTTGGCGCGCTGGATCGCATGGTTCTCGCGCAGCAGGTCGACGCCGGCCGGCGTGGCGAGATAGAGGTAGCCGGGCTCCACGAGCCCGACCTCCGGCCGCTCGCCGTCCACGGCAAGCGTGCGGCCGATGTCGCGCAGGAAGCCGATCCCGAAGCGCGACATCGCGATGTTCACCGCCGTCGAGAATTGCTGCCTGATCGAGCTGGCGGACAAAGCCGACGAGGCGCGGGCATAGGTGAAGTCGCGCTCGACGACCGTGACCTCGATGCGCGGCTCGCCCGGTACCGGGCAGGTCAGGAAATAGGCGATGGCGCTGCCGATCGCGCCGCCGCCCACGACGACGACCCGCCGGACGCTCATCCTGCCGCTACATCGAACGAGACGCCCTGGGCGAGCGGAAGGCTGTCGCTGTAGTTGATGGTGTTGGTCGCCCGGCGCATGTAGCCCTTCCAGGCATCCGATCCGGATTCACGGCCGCCACCGGTGTCCTTCTCGCCGCCGAAGGCGCCACCGATCTCCGCGCCGGACGTCCCGATGTTGACGTTCGCGATGCCGCAATCGCTGCCGGCCGCGGAGACGAAGATCTCCGCCTCCTGCAGCTCCCGGGTGAAGATGGCGGACGACAGGCCTTGCGGCACGTCGTTCTGCAGCTCGATCGCCTCGGCCAGCGTCCGGTAGGTCATGACGTAGAGGATCGGCGCGAAGGTCTCTTCGCGCACGACGTCCGTCTGCGCCGGCATCGTGACGAGCGCCGGCCGGACATACCAGGCCGCCGCGCCGAGGTCCTCCCGGACCCGGCCGCCGCCGACGACGGTACCGCCCTGCGCGGCGGCGCGCGCGAGCGCGCGCTGCATGCCGTCGAAGGCGGCCCGGTCGATCAGCGGTCCGACCAGCGTCGCGGGCTCGCGCGGATCACCGACGGTCACGCTCTCGTAGATCCGGCCGAGCCGTGCCACCAGCCGTTCCGCCACCGACTCGTGCACGATCAGCCGGCGCAGGCTGGTGCAGCGCTGACCGGCGGTGCCCACGGCGGAGAAGGTCACCGCGCGCGCGGCGAGCTCGAGGTCGGCGCTCGGCGCGACGATCATGGCGTTGTTGCCGCCCAGCTCCAGGATCGAGCGGCCGAGCCGTTCCGCCACCCGCACCGCCACCGCGCGCCCCATGCGCGTGCTGCCGGTCGCGCTCACGACCGCCACGCGTCTCGAGGCGGCCAGCGCTTCGCCGATCTCGCGGTCTCCGACGAGCACCGCATGCAGCCCGGCCGGCGCCAGGCCCGGATGCGATTCCGAGAATTGCCGGATCGCCCGCAAGAGCAATGCGTGACAGGCCAGCGCGGTGAGCGGCGTCTTCTCCGACGGCTTCCAGACGACGCTGTCGCCGCAGGCCAGCGCGAGCGCGGTATTCCACGACCAGACCGCCACCGGGAAGTTGAATGCCGAGATTACGCCGACCACGCCAGCCGGATGCCAGCACTCCATCATGCGATGGCCAGGCCGCTCCGAGGCGATGGTGAGGCCATGCAGCTGGCGCGAGAGACCGACCGCGAAGTCGCAGATGTCGATCATCTCCTGGACCTCGCCCCGGCCCTCGGAGAGGATCTTCCCCGCCTCGAGCGTCACCAGCCGGCCGAGCGCCTCCTTGTGCCGGCGCAACTGCTCGCCGAGCAGCCGGACCAGCTCCCCGCGCACCGGCGCAGGGACGAGCCGCCAGCGCAGGAAGGCCTCGTGGGCGCGCTCGATGGTGGCCGCGGCCTGCGCCGTGCTCGCGCGGGCGACGCAGCCGAGGCGGCTGCCGTCGATGGGGGTATGCAC
>JAEWEW010000337.1 GCA_023389175.1 Pseudomonadota bacterium
CCCCCGCGGGCCGCGCCTCCCGGGCGCTGCCACCTACGCCGCAGCCGCCGCGAGCACCGCTGCGATCGCGACGGACAGCCGCTGGCCATACGCGATGTCGAGGAACTCGTTCGGCCCATGCGCGTTCGAGCCGGGCCCGAGCACCCCGGTGATCAGGAACTGCGCTTCGGGGAAGCGTTGGCCGAGCATGGCCATGAACGGAATGGTTCCGCCCTCGCCCATCCAGGCGGCCTCGCGTCCGAAGGCCTGCTGCGAGGCCGCTTCGACCGCCTGCTGCAGCCAGGGCGCGGTGGCAGGGGCGTTCCAGCCGCTTGCCGGCGCCTCCGGCTCGAACCGCACCCGGGCCTGGTGCGGCGGGTCCCGTTCGAGGATGCGACGGAGCGCGGCGCATGCCTGGTCGGCATCCACGGTCGGCGGCAACCGCAGGCTGAGCTTGAGCGTGGTCTTCGGCCGCAGCACGTTGCCGGCGCTGGCGAGCCCCGGGAGGTGCTCCGCGCCGGTCACCGACAGCGCGCCTCGCCAGGTGCGGTTCAGGATCGCCGCGACCGGATCGGTGGTGGTCGGCATGGCATGCGACAGCGCCGACCCGCCTGCGCCCGCATGGTCGCAGCCGGCCCATGGAAACTGGCGCCAGACGCTGTCGCCGAGGATAGCGCCGGCGCGCTCGGCCTGCACCCGGCGTTCATCCGGTATGGCAGCCGAGAACTCGGCCGGCAGCAGGTCCCCGGTGTCCGGGTCGTCGAGCCGGTCGAGCAGCCGCCGTGCGATGCGAAAGCTCGATGGCACGATGCCGCTGGCATTGCCCGAGTGCACGCCTTCGGTCAGCACCTCCACCGTGAGCGCGCCGCCCACCAGCCCGCGCAGCGAAGTCGTCACCCAGAGCTGGTCGTAGTTGCCGCAGCCCGAATCGAGCCCGGCCACCAGCGCGACATCGCCGAAACGCGGCGCGAGCCTCTCGAGGTAGGCCGGCAGGTCCGGCGATCCGGACTCCTCGCAGGTCTCGATGAGGCCGACGCAGCGCGGCCGCGGAATCCCATGCGCATCCAGGGCCTGGATCACGGCGAGGGCCGCGTAGACCGCGTAGCCGTCGTCGGCGCTGCCTCGTCCATAGAGCCGTCCCTGCTCGATCACCGGCCGATAGGCTCCGAATCCTTCGCGCCAGCCGGTCATCTCCGGCTGCTTGTCCAGGTGTCCGTAGAAGAGCACCGAGCGGCCGCCCGCGCCTGCCCCGGTGGCCGGCGCCTCGAAGTAGAGGCACGGCGTGCGACCCGGGAGCGAGACGATCTCCACCACCAGCCCGGCGATCGGCTGGGCCCGCGCCCAGTCGCGCGCACCGGCAACCACCGCGTCGAGCTCACCGTGAGCCGCCCAGGACGGATCGAAGGCGGGCGAGCGGGCCGGCACGCGGACATACTCGACCAGGCACGGCACGAGTTCATCGGACCACTTCCGGGCGAGGAAGCGGGAAACATCGCTGAGGACCATTCGATTCATCCTGTGGTTTGCGTCACGGATGGTGCCACGGCACAGCGGGCGCGGGACGCGTTCGCCGCCGCCCCCTACCCGTCCCCGATCACCAGCAGCAGCCGGCCGTCCCTGACCGATACCTCGCGCAGCAGCAGCTTCGCCATCGCCTGCTGTCCGTCGCGCTCGTCGAGCACCCACACCGGTGTGCGCTTCAGGTAGTCGGCGAGGAATTCGCGTGACAGCAGTGCCGCCTGGTCCACCGCCGATTTCGCCACGCCGGGGAAGTCGGCGCGCAGCACCGCCGGTTCGTCGACGAAGAACGCGCCGCTCGCGGGCTCGTAGCGCGGCTTCCCGGCGACCTCGATGGTGCCCTCGCCGAGTGACTGCTCGCCGATCTCCGGGCTTGCCCGCACCGACACGAAGATGCGCGGATCGCCGTTCACCAGACGCACCGTCGGGTCAGCCAGCGTGGCGCAAGCGACCGCGAGCAGGCACCGGCGTTGCGGGAAGCGGGCGGCGAGCTCGGCGGTGAGTTGATCGGCCGTCACGACGTAGGCGCGACGATCGGCCTGCGCCGGTGTCGCCAACGCCAATGCGGCGGCGCCTGCCAGCAGCAGCGTGGCAAGCCTGACCTGGAATCGGCGAGCTCGGCTCATCCCGTGAGTATGCCGGCTGCTTGTCCGATAATCCCGCCATGCCCGCACAGCCCCGCCGCATCGCGCATGTCGACATGGACGCGTTCTACGCGTCCGTGGAGCTGCTGCGCCGCCCGGAGCTGGCCGGCCGCCCGGTGGCGATCGGCGGCTCGGGCAATCCGGACAGCCGCGGCGTCGTGACTACCGCCACCTACCCCGCGCGGCGCTATGGCATCCGTTCCGGGATGCCGCTGCGCAAGGCGGCCCAGCTCTGCCCTGACTGCGTCTTCCTGCCGGTCGACTTCGTGGCCTATCGAAGCCAGTCGCGGCGCTTCAAGGCGGCGCTGGCCGCCGTCGAGCCGTGCATCGAGGACCGCGGCATCGATGAGGTCTACGTGGACCTCTCGGCGCGCACGGAGTCGAGCGAAACGCTCGGCCGCGCGATGAAGCGGGCGATCCAGGACGCGACCCGCCTGACCTGCTCCGTCGGCATCGCCCCCAACAAGCTGCTCGCCAAGATCGCGTCGGATCTCGACAAGCCGGACGGCCTCGCCATCGTGACGGCGGACGACCTCGCGCGGCGCATCTGGCCGTTGCCCCCGGGGCGCATCAACGGCATCGGGCCGAAGGCAAGCGCCCGGCTCGCGCAGCTTGGCATCGAGACGATCGGCAAGCTGGCGAGCGCCTCGCCGGGCCTGCTGCAGAAGCACTTCGGCGCCACCTACGGCCGCTGGCTGCTGCAGGCCGCCAACGGCATCGACGATCGCCCGGTGGTCACCGAAAGCGAGCCGAAGTCCCGCAGCCGGGAGACCACCTTCGAGCGCGACCTGCATCCGCGGCGCCACGACGACGAGATCCGCGAGCTGATCCACGAGATGTCGGCGCAGGTGGCATCGGACCTCGCCCGCAGCGGCCACTTCGCCCGCACCATCGGCGTGAAGATCCGCTACGACGACTTCTCGCGCATCACGCGGGACCTTTCGCTGAGCCGGCCGACGGGCGACGCCGGGGACATCGAGCGGGCGGCGCTCGTTTGCCTGCGCCGTGGCGCGCTGCGGCGCCCGATCAGGCTGCTCGGCGTCAAGGCCTCCAACCTGGAGCGGGTGGCCGAAGTCGATCCGCAGGCGCTGGCGCCGCAGCTTTTCTGACCGCTACACCACCCGCATCGACATCCAGCGCCCATGGCGCCAGCGTGCCGCCAGCGCCACGCCGAGCAGCACGATGTACGCCACGGCAGCCCACCAGCCGCCGGCCGCACCGGCCCCGAGGCCGGGCAGCCAGCCGATCGGCCCGTCGCCATGGTGGAAGGTGAGCAGGTGCGTGAGCGGCAGGAAGACAGTCCAGCTGAGCAGCAGCAGCATCACCGCGGGAAAGCGCGTGTCGCCCGCCCCCCGCAGGCAGAAGCCGCAGCCGAGCTGCAGGCCGTCGAACAGCTGGTAGCACGCGGCGATCCAGAGCAGGGTGGCGGTGAGCGATACCACCGCGCCGGCCTCCGGATCTGCCGCCGAGACGAAGAGCGGGGCGAGCCAGGGGCCGGCCAGCGCAAGCAGCAGGCCCACGCCGCCCATGTGCACGATCGCCATCACGATCACGCGGTTGCCCAGGCGCCGCGCCCAGTCCGGCTGGCCGGCGCCGATGGACTGGCCGACCAGCGTGGTGCCGGCCATGCCCAGCCCCACGGCCGGCATGTAGCAGAGCGAGGTCAGCATCATCACGATCTGGGTCGCCGCCCCCTCCACGACGCCGACCTGCGTCATCATCAGCTGGAATGCGGCAAGGCCGAGCAGGTCGAACGCGATCATCGCGCCGATCGGCAGGCCGACGGGATACATCGCCAGCACCGCCGCCCGCCGAGGGCGCCAAAGCAGGTGCCCGCCGTGGCGCACGCGGGACGATGGCCGCAGGAACGCCGCCATCGCCAGCAGGAAGCCGCCGGCGAGCGACAGGTTGGTGGCCCAGGCCGCGCCGGCGATGCCCATGCCGAGGCGGAACATCAGCAGCTCGTTGAACACCGCGTTGGCGAGCGCAACCGAGATGTTGATCAGCACGGCAATGCGGACCTGGCCGGTGCCGTAGAAGAACGACATCGGCGCCCACAGCAGCAGCGCGAGCACGCCGCCGAGCATCCGTGGCTCCCAGTAGGCCACCGCCAGGGTGGTGACCTCCGGGGCAACGCCGAGCGTCGGCAGAACCGCCGGGCCGGCAGCCGCGAGCCCGAGATATACAGGGGCGATCGGCAGCGAGGCCCAGACGCCGTTCCACATGGAAAGGCCCGCGCGGCGGTGGCGACCCGCACCGGTTGCCTGGGCGGCGAAAGTCTGGACACCCATCGCGACCCCGCCGAAGAGCAGCAGGAAGCCCACGACCAGCCAGTGGACCGACGCGATCGCGGCAACCGCCGTCGCCGAGATCCGGCCGATGAACCAGGTATCGGTCAGGTTGAGGACCGCCTGGATGCTGGAATTGAGGAAGAGCGGCAACGCGAGTGCCAGGATGGCCCGCATGTCGACCCGACGCCGGCCGTCGTCATCGATCCGGCATGCGGGCAACCCGTCCGCGCGCCGGGGGCCGCGGGCGTTCACGCCGGCAGAGGAAGCGTCACCGGCGTCCGCCGGCACCGGCCGGGCGCCGCCCGCCGGGCGGGCTCCTCACTGGGCTACGGCGTAGAAGATGTCACCCCGGTCCGGCGTGACCGCCGTGATGACCAGCCGGCCGCCGGTGACGACCGCCACGCCGTTGGCCGAGAAGATGCCAGGGCAGGCCGGCACCGCGGTCAGGGTGATGTCGAAGACGTTGCGTCCGTTGCGGTTCGGCAGCATCCGGCCGGTGTAATCGCAGCTGCCGGCGAGCGCGGCGGTGAACGCGCCGTTGGCATCGACGGTCATGATGAAGTCGCCCGAGGTGAGCAGCCGGGTCGCGGAACCGCGCCATTGGCGGGCGGCCTCCGCCAGGTTCGCCGGGAACCGGTACTCGGGAACATAGCGCATCGAGAAGCCCTCGAGCCGGTCCTCGATGTAGATCTCGCCCTCGATGAACCGCTCCGGCTCGAGGGTCGCGGTGAATGCGCTGCGGAAGGGACGGTCGTAGCCGAAGAAGTAGTCGGCGCCGTCATCCGAGTGGAAACGACCGCGGCGGAAGAACCCGGTGCCGTGGATGACGCTGCCGGCGCCGGCCCGTGTGCCGAAGATGAACCAGTACTCGCCGGTGTCGAGGATGACGCCATCGAACGTGCCGCCCGAGCTGGTGCTGCCGCTCCACAGCCCTTCGGCCTCCCAGACCTCGAACTGACGATGGCTGGAGCCGCCGCAGCCGGCCAGCACGAGCAGCGCGGCGGTCGTGACCGCAAGCACCAGGCGGCGGGTCAGTCCCATCCGATGTCCTCCGAAAGTCGAGACGCCAATGCTACCCCGCCCCGAGCCCCTACCGCCTGCTCGCGGCCCGGTCGAGGACACCCGGGATATCGCTGGTGTCGCGCTCGAACTCGCCCTTCAATGCGTCCACCCCTTCCTGCGGTCGCGCGAGCGGCACCAGGTCCTGGCGTGACTTGCGCCTGGCCGCGGTATCGATCCCTAGCTCGCGGTCACGCTGCTCGACCAGGGCCGGCTTGATCTCGCCGTCGCGGTTGAAGGACCAGGCGAGCGCAGCCTCCCCAAGCGGCAGCTCGTCGGCAGCGATCCCGGGACC